>NZ_JAPDPH010000105.1 GCF_026013475.1 Micromonospora yasonensis
CCGCCCGGGCCGCCGGGCTGCGGGTGGTGCCCGTACCCGCCGACACCGACGGTGTACGGCCCGACCACCTCGCCGCCGCGTTCGCCCGCACCGGCGCGCGGCTGTTCTACTGCCAGCCGCTCTACGCCAACCCGCACGGAGCGACCCTGGCGGGTCACCGTCGGGCCCAGGTCGCCGCGGCGGTCCGTGACGCCGGGGCGTTCCTGATCGAGGACGACTACGCCCGCGACCTCGCCATCGACGGCGAGGCCCCACCACCGCTGGCCGCGGACGACCCCGACGGCCATGTCATCTACCTGCGCTCACTGACGAAGTCAGCCGCCCCGGGGCTGCGTATCGCCGCGATCGGCGCCCGGGGCCCGGCCGGCGCCCGGCTACGCCTGGCTCGGCTGCTCGACGACTTCTTCGTCGCCGGCCCACTGCAACAGGCCACGCTCGAGTTCGTCACCGCCCCGGCCTGGGCGCGGCACCGCCGCGCCCTGCGCAGCGCCCTCCGGACGCGCCGCGAGGCGCTGGTGGCCGCGCTCCGCCGACACCTCCCGGAACTCGCCCGACAGCCGGTCCCGCGCGGCGGCCTACACCTCTGGGCCCGCCTGCCCGAGGGCGCCGACGACGTCGCGCTGGCCGCCGCCGCAGCCGCCGAAGGTGTCATCGTCTTCCCCGGCCGCCCCTGGTACGCCGCCGAACCCCCGGCTCCGCACCTACGCCTCACCTACGCCGCGGCCCCACCCGACCTCATGGACGAGGCCGTCCGCCGTCTCGCCCGTGCCGTTCACCAGACGCGCCCCTGACCGACATCGACCAGCCGGTCCGGCACGGCTCCGCTCACCGACACCACCTCAGGCCACTATGGACTCCGGAATCGAAGCAGGTCATGATGCACTGGTGCGATGTCCACACCGAAGATGACGCGGACGACCGGTGCGCAATCGGGGTCCCGAGGGCGCGGACTGGCGGGACCACTCGGAACCTCCGGCGTCCGTGACGCGCGACCACGCGGCCGCGCTGCGCCGAGTCCGTCGCCTTGACCGTCGGCAGGAAGGAGCGATCGTGGGCGAGTTGGCTGAGCAGCAGGGTGTGGGGCGGCGCAGTCTCCTCGTCGGGGCCGCGGCCCTGGCCGGGACCGTGGCCGTCGCCGGGAAGGCTGGTGCGGCGTACGCCGGTCGATTGCCCTGGAACCCGTTCGGCCTCGGCGTGGCCAGCGGCGATCCGCTGCCGGACGGCGTCGTGCTCTGGACCCGGTTGGTCCGCGATCCGCTCGACGCCGCCTCGATGGGCACCCGCGCCGTGGAGGTGAGCTGGCAGGTCGCCAGCGACCCGTCGTTCCGTCGGGTGGTCCGCGACGGCGCGGTGACCGCCCGGCCCGCGTGGGCCCATTCGGTCCACGTCGACGTGCGGGGCCTGCTGCCCGGCCGCGACTACTGGTACCGCTTCCGGGCCGGCCGCCACCTCAGCGACATCGCCCGCACCCGGACCGCGCCGGCGGCCGGCGCGGCGGCGTCCCGGCTCCGGTTCGGCATCGCCAACTGCCAGGACTGGCAGAACGGCTTCTACGCGGCCTACCGGGACATGGCCGAATTCGACCTGGATCTCGTCCTGCACCTCGGCGACTACATCTACGAGCAGGATCCGAGGGCCGGGGCGATCCGGCAGCACAACATCTCCTCGGGGACGGCGGTGGGCGCCGAGCAATTGTCGACGCTGGCGGACTTCCGCAACCGGCACGCGCTCTACCGCACCGATGCCCAACTGCAGGCCGTGCACCGCGAGTTCCCGTTCGTCGCGATCTGGGACGACCACGAGGTCGAGGACAACTACGCCAACCTCGACGACAGCCAGGACGACCTGCCGTACGCCCAGCGCCACCAGACGCAGCGGGAGTTCGCGCTCCAGCGCGCGCACGCCTACCAGGCGTGGTACGAGCACACCCCGATCCGGGCCTCCTACCTGCCCGGCTCGCCGGACCTGCGCATCTACCGCCGCCTCGACTTCGGCACCCTGCTGCGGCTGAACATGCTCGACACCCGCCAGTACCGCAGCAACCAGCCCGGCGACCTGCCGAGCGACCTCGGGCCGCAGGCGCTGGGCGCCGCCAACCTGGCCGGGACCCTGACCGGGCCGGAGCAGGAGGGCTGGCTGCTCGACGGGCTGCGCTCGTCGCCGGCGCTGTGGAACGTGCTCGGCCAGCAGGTGATGATGGCCGCCACCCGCTTCCTCAACCCGCCGCCGGCGTCGATCGTCAACCTTGACCAGTGGGACGGCTACTCGCCACAGCGGTCGCGGCTGCTGTCCGCGGTACGGGCCAGCGGCGCGACGAACCCGATCGTGCTGGCCGGCGACATCCACTCGACCTGGATCAGCGACCTGAAGCTCAACTTCGACGACGCGGCCTCACCGGTGGTCGCCACCGAGTTCGTCTCGACCTCGATCACGTCGGACTTCCCCGCCGAACTGCTGCCGGTGGCGGAGGCGTCGAACCGGGCGTTCAATCCCTGGGTGCGCTACTTCAACGGCCGCACCCACGGATGGCTGCACATGGATGTCGACCGTTCGCGCTGGTTGACCGAGGAGCGGTCGGTCGCCAGCGTCGCGTCGCCCGACGCGCCCGCGTCGACCACCGCCCGCTGGGCGGTCGAGGCGGGACGACCGGGAGCCGTCCCGGCCTGAGCTCGGCCCCGTCAGCCGAGTGCCGCCGGTCGGTCGACCAGGGCGACCAGCTTCTTCGGCGCCCGGACGCAGTAACTCTCCGTGAGCAGTTCGGCGACCTCCGCCCAGTCGACGTGGTCGTCGAGCACCATGCCGACGACGTCGGCGCCCCAGTCCGGCTTGAAGAACGGCGGGCCGCTGCCGATCAGCCCGGCGATCTCGTCACCGGGCGACCGGAACGTCAGCACGCAGATCGGCTGGTCGGCCGCGGCAGCGCGGGCGTAGGCCGCCGGGTGGTCGGGGTCGACCGTGAGCACGTGGGCGAACGTGCGTTTGCGGATCCGCCAGCGGGTGCCCACCCACGCCGGCTCCTCGTAGGTCTCGGGCAGCCCGAGACAGACGGGCCGGAGCCGGTCGAGGATCTCGGGCGGGACGTCACCAGGGCCAGTCACGCAACGGGACGCTACCCGGCCACTCCGACAACATCCGGCCGCCGGAACGGTGGATCGCCGGCTCGTGCGCGCCTCGGCCGATCCGGCGTGTCGGCGTGGCGGTCGGCGAGGAACTGCCCGATTGTCGATTCCGGGGGTGCCGATTCGTCGTACCTGAGGAGTAGGACGGACGGGGACCGATGAGTTTCGGCCTGCTGGGCGGTCATGTCCCAGAGGTCACACGAAGCGGAGGGACGAGGACATGAGCGGAGTACGGGTACTGGTAGGCACCCGCAAGGGTGCGTTCGTGCTGACGTCGGACGGCAGGCGCGGCGACTGGACGGTCGACGGGCCGCACTTCGGCGGCTGGGAGATATACCACCTCACCGGGTCGCCGGCCGACCCCAACCGGCTCTACGCGTCCCAGTCCGGCGGCTGGTTCGGGCAGCTGATCCAGCGCTCCGACGACGGCGGCCGGACCTGGAACACCGTGGGCAACGACTTCGCCTACTCCGGCGAGGTCGGCGACCACCTGTGGTACGACGGCACCCCGCGCCCCTGGGAGTTCAAGCGCATCTGGCACCTCGAGCCGTCCCGCGACGACCCCGACACCGTGTACGCGGGCGCGGAGGACGCCGCCCTCTACCGCTCCACCGATGGTGGCCAGAAGTGGACCGAGCTCACCGCCCTGCGTACCCACCCGACCGGGCCCAGGTGGCAGCCCGGCGCCGGCGGCATGTGCCTGCACACGATCATCCTGGACCCCGCGCACCAGGACCGGATCTACGTCGCCATCTCGGCGGCGGGCGCGTTCCGCAGCGACGACGCCGGCGCCAGTTGGCTGCCGATCAACAAGGGCCTCCGGTCGGGCGAGATCCCCGACGAGGACGCCGAGGTCGGGCACTGCGTGCACCACATCACCCAGCATCCGTCCCGCCCGGACACCCTGTTCATGCAGAAGCACTGGGACGTCATGCGCAGCGACGACGCCGGTGCGAACTGGCGCGAGGTCAGTGGCGACCTGCCCTCGGACTTCGGGTTCCCGATCGCCGTGCACGCGCACGAACCGGAGACCATCTACGTGGTGCCGATCAAGAGCGACTCCGAGCACTACCCGCCGGAGGGCAAGCTGCGCGTCTACCGCAGCCGCACGGGCGGCGGCGACTGGGAACCGTTGACCAAGGGCCTGCCGCAGTCCGACTGCTACGTCAACGTGCTGCGCGACGCGATGGCGGTCGACACGCTCGACCCGTGCGGGATCTACTTCGGCACCACCGGTGGCCAGGTCTACCACTCGGCCGACGGCGGCGACAGTTGGGCGCCCATCGTCCGGGACCTGCCGCCGGTGCTCTCCGTGGAAGCCCAGGTGCTGCCGTGATCCGGGTCGTCCTCCCGGCCCACCTGAAGAACCTGGCGCACGTCACCGGCGAGGTACGTCTCGAGCTGACCGGCCCGGCTGCCGGGCCGGTCACCCAGCGCCTGGTGCTGGACACCCTCGAGGCGCGGTACCCGATGCTGCTCGGCACGATCCGTGACCGCAACAGCGGCAAGCGCCGCGCGTTCATCCGCTTCTACGCCTGCGAGGAGGACCTGTCCAACGAGTCGCCCGACGCGCCCCTGCCCGAGCGGGTCATCGCCGGCGAGGAGCCGTACATCATCCTCGGCGCGATGGCCGGGGGATAACCGACCGACCGCCGGCGGGGTGGCTCGCGGGCCCGCCGGCGGTGACCACGACGGGGCCCGCCGGTGACCGGCCTGGTCACCAACGGGCCCCCGGGCGCTACGGCATCAGGGATCGGGTCGCCACGCCGCGCCCGGTCTCCAGCGCGCCGAGCAGCATCGGCAGCGCCCGGTGCAGCTCTCGCTGCCAGTAGGGCCAACTGTGGGTGCCCGGGCCGTAGAAGTCGGTCGTGACGGAGACGCCCCGCTCGCGGAGCCGATCGACGAAGTCGAGGTTCTCCTGGTAGATGAGCGCCTCCAGGCTGTTGGTCCGACCCGGCGGATCGAACGGCCCGCCCGCGGTGCCGTCGCCGCTGGCGACGAACAGCGCCGTGTGTCGCAACTGCTTCACCAGGTAAGACGGGTCGTGCTCCGCCCAGATGTCCCGCTGCGTCACGGGGTCCCCCCACAGCGCGTACGGGTCCAGGCCGGTGCGCCCGAAGAACGGCAGCCAGTAGGACGGGTCCCGCGACGGATGCACGACCCCGCTGAAGGACGCCGCCGCACGGAACATGCCCGGGTTGCGGGCCGCGTACGACATCGCCCCGAATCCGCCCATCGACAGGCCGGCCACCACGCGCTTCGGGCCCGCGCCGTACCCCCGCTCGACGATCTGGCGCACCTCCGTCAGGTGGAACCTCTCCCAAGCCGGGGCGCCGCCCTGGCCGGCGTTCCACCAGTCGCTGTACCAGCCGGCGGCACCGGCCTCGGGCATGACGACCAGGACGTCCCGCAGCTCAGGGATGGTCGCCACATCCGTCGAGCGGGTCCAACTCACGTACGAGTCGCAGCAGCCGTGCAGCAGGTAGAGCACGGGCCAGTGGTCCCCGGGCGCCCGTTCCTCCCACCCGACCGGCGTCAGCAGGCGTACGTCGGCAGCCCGGCCCAGTGCCGGCGACTCGATCGTGAGATCGACCAGCCGGGGTCCCACCACCGCCTCCTGCGCCACGTACGCCCCGTCGGATGCCCGTACGGCGGCGGTGCCGGCGACGCCCGCGGGGGCTGCGACGGCCGGGGCTGCCGGCACGGAAAGTCCGGCCAACGCGAGCCCGACCGCGACGACGACGCCGCGGATCAATGATCTCCTCATGACTCCTCCTGACTGGGGTGACCGGGTGGCCGTCATGGTTCATGTCGAAACACGCCGATCGTTGCCTTCCGGTCGGATGAGGCGCAGCGGTCCACTCCGGACAAGCGGTGAGCGCACAGGCGTGAGCGGCGACCGGTGGGTGTCGCTCGACGAGTGGTCTCGTCCCGGGCTTCCGCTGGTGGGCCGACGACGACGTCGAGGCACGTCAATCGGCGCACTCACTGTTCACCTACCGTTCATCTGGTGTTCATGTTTGGCTCTCGACACGGCACCCGTCCGGACCGCTAATAAAGAGCGCCTCTGCACGGTCTCACTGGTGGGAGGTAACCCTTCCTTCCACCGCCAGCCCGGATGCCCCTTCCTGGGAGCAGCCGGGCCTGCCTGTCACTGTCGGAGCCGACCGTGGATGACGCCGTACTCACCGAGGCCACCGCCGCGACCTACGTCGGTGCCGCCGCCTTCCGGGTCGGCCCGCCCGGACGGGTCGGCGTCGAACTCGAATACCCGGTACGGGATCCCGCGCGCCCGCTCGACCGGCCGTCGATCGCGCGGCTGCGCGCCGCCGTCGCCCATCTCGGCGACCCGATGCCCGGCGGTGGGCGGATCACCGTCGAACCAGGCGGCCAACTCGAACTGGCCTCGGCGGTCGGCGCCACCCCGCAGGACTGCCTCGACGCCACCGCGGGTGACCTCGCCCTCGTCCGGGCCGCGCTCGCCGCCGACGGTCTACTGCTCGACGGCACCGGGCTCGACACCGCCCGTGCGCCACGGCTCGTCACCGAGCATCCCCGCTACGTCGCGCTGGCCGCGTACCACGACCGGGTCGGCCCGAAGGGCCGCGAGATCATGTGCAACTCCGCCTCCGTCCAGGTGTGCCTCGACGCGGGCGACGACTCCGACGGCTGGACCGGGTACCGCCGGCGCTGGTGGCTCGCGGACGCGCTCGGCCCGGTGCTGCTGGCCTCGTTCGCGAACTCGCCCCACCGCGGCCGCTCCGGGGTGCGCTGGGTGTCCCGTCGGCAGGCGCTCCGCTTCGGCACCGACGCGAGCCGCACCCGGGCTCCCCGGTACGCCGCCGACCCGCGCACCGCCTGGACGCGTTACACCCTCTCCGCCCAGGTCGCGATGATCGCCGAACCCGAACCGCTGCCCTGGCTCGTACCCACCGGGCTGACCATGCGGGACTGGCTGCGCGGCCACGGCCCCCGGCCGGCCACCCTCGGCGATCTGGAGCGGCACCTCGGCACCCTCGTCCCACCGGTCCGGCCGCGCGGATACCTGGAGTTCCGCATGATCGACCAGCAGCCGGACGACGGCTGGGTCGTGCCGGTGGCCGTGGTGAGCGCCCTGCTGGACGACCCGGTCGCCGCCGAGGCGGCCGCAGCGGCCACCGAGCACCTTCGGTCGCCGCTGCGGCGCCACCGCGACTGGCTGACCTCCGCCCGCGACGGCCTGGCCGACCCGGCACTCGCCGCCGCCGCGCTCACCTGCTTCACCGCCGCCGCCGACGCCCTGTCTCGGCGGGGTGCCTCGATGGAGGTGCGGCGTGCCGTCACCGACTTCATCGACCGGTACGTGGCGCGGGGGCGCTGCCCGGCCGACGACCCGCGCGCCCAGGCGTCCGCGCTGTTGCCGTCCTGAGCCGGGCCGTCCGGGCACCCGGCCGGGCCGGCCCGATGCGGGCGGCGAGCCCTGCCGCTCCCGGGCTCGCCGCCGGGCACGGGTGCGGGCGCCGGGCGGCGGTCATCACCTCAACCGGTGACGCCCGGCCGGCCGAACAGGACCGCATAGCCGGACGGCAGCTGGGTCAGCACGTCGTTGAGCTCGCCCCCGGTGACGGCCTCGGCGATGGTCGACAGCACCGCGCTGGCGTCCCACTCCGCGGTACGTTCCGTGGCGCCCGTGCCGTCGCTGACCTTCCTCAGGAACTCGGTCACCCCGACGCGCAGGCCCCCGCCGACCGCCGAGGCCAGGGCGTCCCGCAGTTCCGTCGGCAACTGGGCGCCGAGCTGGCGCGCCTCGTCGGGCTGCAGCCGCTCCGCCAGGCAGGTCACCACCACGCTGATGACCTGCTGCGCCTCGGCGGCGCTGTCGTACTCGCCGCGTTCCCGGACCCGGGCCACGAACTCCTCGTACTTCATCGGTTCCCCCCGAAACAGCCGGCGCCCACCGACGCCGGGCCGGTCACCGGTCGGTGCGCGCGGCGACACCAGGCGTACGGGACGTGAGGGTGATCCTGACACGTCCCGCGCCGCGACGTGCCGGCTTCGCCGGTTCCCCGTCCCGCGCGGGAAGTCCGTCGCGGTGCCGGAGCGCCGGGCGGGACGGCGACGGATAGGGTCGGAAGCCGTGCGGAGCAAACCGGAGCTGAGCGAGGTCATCCGGCGCGACCGGCGTGCCGCGCTGGTGGTCAACGCCCACTCCCGCCGCGGCCGCCGGCTCTACCAGGCCGTCCACGACCGCCTGCGCGCCGCGGGCCTCACCCTGCTCGGCGCGTACCCGGTCGAGCAGGCCGGCGAACTCGACCAGGTCCTGGCCGCGGCCGCCGACCTGGGCCCGGACCTGCTGGTCGTCGGCGGCGGCGACGGCACGATCGGCGCCGCCGCGCGGCTGCTCGCGCACCGGGACATCGCGCTCGGCCTGCTGCCGCTGGGCACCACCAACAACTTCGCCCGCACCGTCGGCGTGCCGCTCGACCTCGACGCGGCAGTCGGGGTGCTCACCGCCGGCAAGGTGATCGACGTCGACCTGGGACTGATCGGCGACACGCGGTTCACCAACCACGTCGGGATCGGGCTCTCCGCCGACATCATGCTCAGCGCGCCGCCACGCCTCAAGCGGGTCGTCGGCCGCCTCGCGTATCCGGTGACCGCCCTGGGCCTGCTCGCCCGGCACCGGCCGCTGCGGGTAACGGTCCGCGCCCAGGCGCGGGAGCACGCCTTCCGCACCCACCAGGTGTACGTCGCCAACGGCGGCTTCCACGCCGGCCGCCCGATCACCGCCGACGCCAACGCCGACGACCGGCTGCTGGTCGCGTACCCGGTGGGCGGCCCGACCCGCCGCGGGCTGCTGCGCGCGACGGCCCGCAACGCGGCCACCGGCCACCGCCGCACCCTGGGCGACGAGCCGTTCCTCGCCGTCCGCCAGCTCTGGCTGGAGACCGATCGGCCCGCGCGCATCGAGGTGGACGGCGAGCCGTACGGGGAGACCCCCGTGCGGATCGGCCTGGATCCGAACGCGCTGCGGCTCATGGCCCCGGCCGACAGCCCGGACCGGTAACCGCCGCCCCGGCACGCCGCGGTCAGTCCCGACGGTCCTCGTCGGGCACGGGAATCTCCAGGTTCTGCTCCACCGCGTCGGCCGGGTTGAGGTCGTCGCGTACGGCGTGGGCCAGGTCGGTGCGGTCGCTCGGCGGGGCCAGCACGCCCTGCTCCGCCAGGTCGGCCTCGGACGCCTCCGGCACCGCGTCCCCGATCCGGTCCGGTGGTCCCACCACCGTCTCGTCCTGCCGTTGTTCCTGGGCGTCGGCTTCCGGCGCTCGACGTAGCGGATCGGCCTGCTCGTCCCAGTCGGTCATCGCGGCTCCCTGCGGCTCCGGTCACCTACGCGGACGCCCTGCGTACCCGCCACCGCGCCGGTCATGCGCCGCCCGTGCGGTCAGCGACGGGCGCGGTCACGACGGCTCGTGCTGATGACGGCGTTCGTCGGACTCCCGCGACCGGTGACACGGCGTCAGCGGGTGCGTTCCACGAACGGCGCGGTCTGGTCGGCCACCTCGCCGTACTCGGCCGGCAGCTGGGTGACGACCTGCCCGTACGCCTCTGGCGACAGGGCCTGGCGGAGGACGTCGAACACCGCCGTCGCGCCGTCCTTCGCCTGGGTCACGTCGACGTCGGCGCGTCCGCTGACCCGTTCCACGAAGACGTCGAGCCCGAACCGCTCGGCAGTTTCCCCGGAGCCGAAAGCGTACGGACGCAGCCCGGTGGGCAGCTGCCCGGCCAGGTCACGCGCCTCGCCGCCGTCGATCCGTTCCGCCAGGGTGGTCAGCGTGGCCCGGGTGATCGCCGTCGCCTGCTCCGACGACGTGCCGGTACGCTTCGCCACCAGGCCGATGAACTGGTTGTCGTCCATCGTCAGGGCCCTTCTCTCGGCTGGATGCCCGGTCTTCCCCCTGAGCGCCCCGGCAAACGGCGGCAGCGCGTGCAGCGCGACCAGGGGCACCACACCCGCCGGGTACCAGAGCAGGTCGACCGGGTCGAACTGCACCCCGAGCACCAGCCGGGCCAGCAGGCTGCGCGCGGACAGCGCGGCCGGCACGCCGGTGAGCTGGAAGGTCTCCATCGCCCAGCACCACGCCACCGCCACGACCGCTGCCGTCACCGGTCGCAGCCGGGGCCACAGCAGGAGCACGCCCGCGTAGGTCATCGAGGCGTAGAGGGCGGTGCCGGAGTATTGCTCCAGGCGACCGTCGGCGAGCGCCCGGACGGTCAGCGCCACGGCCAGGAACAGCCCCGCCGCCACCAGCATCAGCATCCGGAACCGGATCATCGGGCCGATGGTACGGCGACGGCGGCCCCCGGGACGCCCCGGGAGCCGCCGCGTCGAGAAGGATCAGCGGTAGATGTGCACCGGCACACCCACGCCGATGATCGACCAGAGTCGGTTCATCGCCGGGACGGTCACCCGGACGCACCCGTGACTGGCCGGGTACGCCGGCACCGAGTTGGCGCCGTGCACCGCGTACCCCCGGTAGAAGTAGTTCGGCCGCCACAGCAGGCCGAGGTCGCTCTGCCGCCAGCCGTCGATCCGGCGCTGGATCGTGTAGTTGCCGGTCGGGGTCGGGGTGCTGGCCTTGCCGCTGGAGGCGTCCACGATCCGTACCACTGACCCCCCGCGCGCCAGGTACAACACCTGCTTGCTCAGGTTGGCCTCGAGCGAGTAGCCGCTGTGCGTGTACTTCGGCTTCGGGACGACCGGGTGGTCGAGGGCGGCCCAGGTGCGGGGGCCGACGATGCCGTCCCGGCTGAGGCCGTTGACCTTCTGGAACGCGACCACCGCGTGGAACGTCGACGAACCGAAGATGCCGTCGACGCCACCGACGTCGTAGTGCAGCGCGGTGAGCCGCCGTTGCAGGGTGGTCACCGCCGCGCCCCGGGACCCCTGCTGCAAGGTCGGTTGGCTGGTGGCGGCGAGCGTCAGGGTGGTGACGGCGCCGGTGGTGGGCCCGGCGGCCGCCGCCGGCGTGGTCGGCACGGCCAGGCCGGCGGCCACGAGGAGAGCCATCCCGAGCGCGGCGCGCGAGCCGGGACGGCGGGTGGTGGGTGATGAGACGGGGAGCATTGCTCCTCCCTTCGCGAACTCGTGACTCGACGGTAGTTCGCAGAGTCGAAGGTGTCTGCCCCTCACGTGTCGATTGTGGAGGGACGGCTCAGGCGACCCGGGGCGTGGGCAGGATCGTCAGGCGGTGCGCCGTACCGGTGATGTCGCCGGTGCGCTCCACGGACGGCGACGGGAGCGCGGCCGAGCCCTCGACGGCGGCCGGGCCCGAGCCGGCGGCACCGCCGGGGGCCGGCGGCGCCGGGACCGCGGCCTGGCGCACGTCGGCGAGCATCGTCAGCAGCCGGTCCAGGTCGTCCACCGGCATCCGGAAGGAGCCGCGGCAGACGGTACCGTTCCACAGTGACAGCACCACCGCGCCGCGATCCGGGTGGTAGCTGACGCGCATCGTCCGGTCCTCGCCCCGCAGGTCGGCGAACAGGTCGCCGAAGCTGGGCATCGGTCGCACCTCTCCCATCCATCCAGCATGCCGGTTCGGCGCGCAGACGGGAAGGGCTGGAGGATTCCAGTAGATCCTTCGGTTTCTCCGCCCACGGGCCTCGGCGTGCCGGTTGCCGGAGGCGGGAGTAGCGTGCGGGTGCGGTGCGATACGCGCAGCGCGAGGGGGTTCCGAGGTGCAGACGACGACTGTGGACGTGCCGACCCGCGACGGGGTGGCCGACGCCTACCTCGTCCGACCTGACGGGGAGGGTCCCTTCCCGGGGGTGCTGGTGTTCATGGACGCGTTCGGGCTGCGCCCCCGGATGGCGGAGATGGCCGAGACCATCGCCGCCCGCGGGTACGTGGTGCTGGTGCCCAACCTCTTCCACCGGTTCGGCCGCGCCCCGCTGGTCGACCTGTCCGGCCTCGGCGACGAGTCGCAGCGTGGCGCGCTGTTCCAGCGGCTCTCCCCGATGATCGGCGCGCTGACCCCCGAGGTGGTGGCCCGGGACACGGCCGCCTACCTGGACTTCCTGGCCGGGCAGCCGGACGTCGCGCCCGGCCCGGTCGCGATCACCGGCTACTGCATGGGTGGCATGAACGCGCTGCGGGCGATCGAGGCGTACCCGGACCGGATCGCCGCGGCGGGTGTCTTCCACGCCGGGCGGGTGGTCACCGACGCCCCGGACAGCCCGCACCTCGGCGTCGGTGCGGTTACCGGGGAGCTGTACTTCGGCCACGCCGACCAGGATCCGTCGATGACCGCCGAGCAGATCGCCACGCTGGAGCAGGCCCTCGACGCCGCCGGCGTCGCCCACACCTCCGAGGTCTACCCCGGGGCCCGGCACGGCTACACGCAGGCGGACACCCCGATGTACGACGAGCAGGCCACCGAGCGGCACTGGACCGCCCTGTTCGACCTGCTCGACCGTACGTTCCGCCGCTGACCCGGATGGTGACGTGAACTCCGATCTGCTTCCGATGATCGCGGCCGAGCGGCGTCGGATCGCCGACCTGATCGACTCGCTCACCCCCGAGCAGCTCGCCACGCCGAGCCTGTGCGGAGCGTGGACCGCGCAGGAGGTCGCCGCCCACCTGGCGGCGCCGTTCGTGGTACCGCAGTGGCGATTCCTGCCGGCGATCGTGCGGTCCGGCTTCAACCTGCACGGGGCCAACGCACGCCTGGCCCGGGAGGTGGGCCGCCGGCCGGCGGGCGAGCTGGCGGCGGCGCTGCGGTCGAACGCGGAGCATCCGCTGCGGCCGCCGGTCGTCGGGCACCCGGGCCAGCTGACCGACCTGCAGGTGCACGGGCAGGACATCCGCCGACCCCTCGGCGTCGCGGCCGGCCTGCACCCGGACCGGTTGCGCGTGTCGCTGGACTTCCTGGTCGGCGGGCGGGCGATCGGCTTCGTCGACCGACGGCGGATCGCCGGCCTGCGCTTCGAGGTCACCGACCTGGACTGGTCGGCCGGCGACGGGCCCGTGGTGCGGGGCACCGGCGAGGCGCTGCTGCTCGCGCTGAGCGGCCGCCGGATCGTGCTGCCCGAACTCGCCGGCGATGGCGCGGCGGTGCTGGCCGCGCGCTGAACCCGCCGGCCGCGCGGCGGCATACCGCCGAACTGCGCACACAACCGGACGAGTCACCCGCCGCACGCGGGGTAACCGCCGCCATGACCGACGACCACCGCCGCGCCGACAGCGTCCGCTCGCCACTGGACCGGGTCGCCGTGCGGGGCCACCGGGAGGCGGCACGGGCCCGTAGCCAGGGTGGCGAGGCGGGCCGGCTGCGGCTGCGCCAGTTGGAGATCACCATCGTCATCGCCGCGCAGGCGGGACTGGCCGCCGCGCTCGCCGCCCTGCTCGCGAAGTGGGTGCTCGGGTCCGGCGCGCACGTCTTCGCACCCGCCGCCGCGGTCGGCACCATCGCCACCGCGATCGGCCAGCGGGCCCGGCGCACCTTCGAACTGCTGGTCGGCGTCGGCCTCGGCATCGTGGTGGGTGACCTGCTGCGTTTCCTGCTCGGCACCGGTTTCTGGCAGACCGGGCTGGTGGTCGCCGTGGCCATCGCGACCGCGCTGCTGGTCGCCGGCCGCGGCGGCGCCCTGGTCGCCCAGGCCGGCGGTACGGCCGTGCTGATCGCCACCCTCGCCCCGGTCCAACCGGGCCTGGAACTGCCCCGGATCTTCGACGCCCTGGTGGGCGCCGTGGTCGGTCTGGCGGTGGTGGCGCTGCTGCTGCCGGTCAACCCGCTGCGGGTGCTGGACCGCGCGGCCGACCCGGTCATCGTCGGCCTCACCGCGCGCCTCGACGCCGTCGCCCGGGCGCTGGCCGAACGGAACGCCGACGCCGCGGTCCGCGCCCTGGCGGACCTGCGCGCGCTGGACGCCGACGTCTCCCGGCTCAACGATGCGGTCAGCGGCGCCGACGAGGTGGTCACCATCGCGCCGGCCCGTTGGCACCGCCGGGCCCAGTTCCACCGGTACGCGCGGGCCACGGAGCACCTGGAACGGATGATCCTGTACGCGCGGTCGGTGGCTCGCCGGTCCGCCACCGCCCTGCAGTACGGGGAGCCGATCCCGGCGGAACTGCCCGCCGCCGTCGCCCGACTCAGCGCGGCAGTACGCGAGCTGCGCCGCGAGTGCCGTGCCGGCAGCGGTGACATGGCCGGCACCCGCCGGCTGATCCAGGAGAGCGCCGAACTCGCCGGCCAGGCGTGGGCGCGGGGCGTGCGCTCGTACGGCGACGGGATCATCACCGATTTACGGACCGCCGACAGCGAGCTGATGCGCGCCACCGGGTGCGATCCGGCGGACGCCAACCGGTTGGTGCGAAGCGCGGCCGGTGCGGGGGAGGCGGAGCTGCGCCCGCCGGTGCGGGGGCGGATGCCCCGGCCCCAGCGGCACACGCCCCGGGCGCGGCGCCGTACCCGGATCAGCCGGCGTACCCACCACGGGCGGCTCGAGCCGTTCCGTCCGTAGGTCGACCTCACCGGCGGGCGCGCGTCTGGCCGAGGAGGCGCGGCGGCGCGTCGTCGGTGGCGACCGGCGACAACAGGCCACGGCCCGGGAACTGGCCCCTCCCACGACGGCCGCGGCGGATTAGCGTCCGGCCATGGCCCTGCACCCGGACCCGCTGCCCGGGCGGTTCGCCGCCCTCACCACCGCCCACGTCGCCGACGCCTGCCTGCGGGCGGGCGTCCCGGTGCGCTGCGCCCCGGCCGAGGTGCGGCCGGTGCTGCCCGGCGGGCGACTGGCCGGGCGGGTGCTGCCGACCCGGCACGTGGGCAGCGTGGACATCTTCCTCGAGGCGATCGACCGGGCCACGCCCGGCGACGTGCTGGTGGTGGACAACGGTGGGCGCACCGACGAGGCGTGCGTCGGCGACCTGGTGGTGCTGGAGGCGCAGACGGCCGGCCTGGCCGGCCTGGTGGTCTGGGGCCTGCACCGCGACACCGTGGACATCCGGGCGGTCGGCCTGCCGGTGTTCAGCCTCGGCGCGACGCCCACCGGGCCACAGCGCCTCGACCGCCGGCCCGCCGAGGCGCTGACCTCCGCGCGGGTGGGGGAGTGGACCGTCGGCCCCGACGACGTCGCCCTGGCCGACGACGACGGGGTGCTGTTCGTGCCGGCGGACCGGGTGGGGGACCTGTTCGACCTGGCGGAGTCGATCCGGGACACCGAGCGGCGGCAGGCCGACCGGATCCGGGCCGGCGAGCCGCTGCGCGCGCAGGTCGGGTTCGGGGCGTACCTGGCCGGACGGGCGGAGAACCCCGCGCTGACCTTCCGGGAGCACCTGCGCGCCGTCGGCGGCGCGATCGAGGAGTAGATCAGCCGGCGTCGTACGCGGCGAGGAGGCGCTTGGGGGCCTTGTGGCGCCATGCCTGCTCGACCAGTTCCCGCATCCGCTGCTCGGAGATCCGGTCCAGGTCCACCCGCAACCCGACGAAGATCATGGTGGCCGCCTTGCGCCACACCTCCTCGTACGCGGTCGGATCCGCGGCGACCGCGGCGGCGGCCTGCTCCGGGCTGACCGAGAAGACCGCGGTCCGGTCGCCCTTCTCCACCCCGGCGAACGGCTTGCCGCGTACCCGGAAGCTGGGCAGCCGGAAGTGGGTGAACTCCTCCACCTCGGGCAGCGTGGTCGCGTACCGGCGGATGTCGTCGATGGTGAGCACGGGCCGGACCTCCTTGGCGAAATGGGTTCAGGCCCCCCGGGCGTACAGGGCCAGGCGGACCCGGTTGGGGCTGTTGGTCTTGGTCATCAGGCTGGTGATGTGCGTTTTCACCGTGGTCACGCCGATGTGCAGCCGCTCGGCGATCTCCGTGTTGGACAGTCCCTCCGCGACCAGGTCCAGCACGTCCTGCTCGCGAGCGGTGAGCCCGTCGACCGGTCGGGGCGTCTCCGCCCGGGCGTGCACCGCGCGCTGGACCAGCCGGCGCAGCACCTCCGGGCTGAACGGGCTGTCCCCGCCGGCCGCCCGCCGGATGCCGTCGAGCAGGTCGCCGGGCGGCGCGTCCTTGAGCAGGAAGCCGCAGGCGCCCGCGGTCAGCGCCGGGTAGAGGTGGTCGTCGTCGCCGAACGTGGTGAGCACCAGCACCCGGGTGGCGGGGCGGTCGGCCAGGATGCGGCTGGTGGCGGTGATCCCGTCGACGCCGGGCATCCGCAGGTCCATCACCACCACGTCGGGCAGCAGCCGGGCGGCCAGGGAGATCGCCTCCCGCCCGTTGTCGGCCTCGCCGACCACCTCGATGTCGGGCTGCGCGTCGCAGAGCATGCGCAGACCCGCGCGGATCAGGTGCTGGTCGTCGACCAGCAGGACGCGGATCACGCCGGCTCCGTCGCGGTCGTCGCCCCGCGCTGGCCGGGTGCCGCCGGCCCGGACGACTCCGCCGCGACCGTGGCCGGCAGCACGGTACGGACCCGCCAACCCGTGCCCGTCGGCCCGGCCGTCAACTCGCCACCGAGCACCTCGACCCGCTCCCGCATGCCGGCGAGGCCGTGGCCACCGCCCGGTGGCACCGCCGTCGGCACCTGGCCGCGCCCGTTGTCCGAGACCTCCCAGTGGACCGCCCCGTCGACCACCGACACCACCAGCCGGGCCCGCGCGGACGTGCCGGCGTGCTTCGCCACGTTGGTCAACGCCTCCTGGGTCAGCCGCAGCACCGCCATGCCGCGTACCGCGTCGAGTGTGCCGACCGCCGCGTCGACGTCGGCCTCGACGGTCACGCCGGCCTGGCGGGCCCGGTCCACCGCCGCGTCCAGCGCCGCCGGCAGCGCGGACGGCTCGATCGCGGTCAGCGCGGCGTCGCCGCGTACCCCGTCCGGGTCGCGCAGCACCGCGACCAGCCGGCGCAGGTCCGTCAGGGCCGCGCTCCCCGTGGCGTGCACGTCGTCGAACACCTCACCCACCCGTGGATCCAGATCTGTCAGCACATGCCGGGCCACCCCGACGCGCAGCACCATCGACGCCACGTGGTGCGCCACCACGTCGTGCAGCTCGCGGGCGATGGCGCTGCGCTCGTCGGCGCGCGCGGCGCGGCTCTCCGACTCGCGGCGGCGCTGCTCGGCCGCCGCCCGCTCCGCGGCCTGCCGGCCGAGCTCGCGGGTGGTCCGGATGACCAGGCCGAGCAGCAGTGGTACGCCGACCTCCACCGTGAGCCCGAAGACGCCGGAGGCGACCCGGCGCAGCGGGTCGCCGATCGAGTCGGTCAGGTCCACGGTGGCCAGCAGCCCGGCGGCCAGCCAGATGGTCCGCGGCCGCCGGGCCCACATGGTCAGCTCCAGCAACGCGTAGCTCGCGCCCACCTGGTTGATCGTCGTGTCGCTGAGCAGGCAGAGGGCGACCGCCAGCAGCGCGGCCTGCCCGATCAGGTTGAGCAGCGGCCGCCGGTGCAGCGCCAGCGCCACGGTGAACGCGAGCCCGGCGAGGACCCACTGCGTCACGGTCGGCGGGCGGCCGCCCCGGCCGAAGAGCAGGTAGCCCACGCCGCTGAGGTCGAGCAGGAGCATCCGGGCGAGGGTGTCCCGCGCGTCGAACAGCCGCCCCATCCAGCCCACGGCCTCAGCCTAGGGGGCGCGGTGCGGTGACCGGCGTCGGCACCACCGGCGCCCATCGCGTCCGCACCCCGAGGTGGACGGCCAGGCCGATCGGCCCCAGCAGGATCGCCAGCAGCAGCACCGGCGCCATGACCAGCGCCGGCACCCCCCGTTCCCGGCTGTCGAGCCACATCCACCGCCCGACGAACAGGTCGAACCCCACCATGTGCGCCCAGGCCGCCGCCGCGCCGTCGGCGGTGCCGAGCAGGTCGCGTACGCCGTCCAGGGTCGGCGAGGTCACCGCCGGCAGCACCACGCCGAGCGCCGGGAGCACGAGGACCGCGTAGATCGCCAGGACCGGGGCCACGATCAGCGGCGAGCCGATGATCCTGGCGGTCACCGACCAGCGGTGCGCCAGGATCATCAGGGCCCAGAACGGCGCGGCCACCGCGAACGTCAGGCCGAACAGGGTGCCGGTCATGCCGCCAGCACCAGTTCCGGCCGGCGTCGGCGGGCCAGCACCGCCCCGGCGGCGATCGCGGTGCCGACCAGCAGGGCCGCCGCCACCGACAGGGTGAGCGCGTCGGGCCGCAGCAGCGGCTGCCCGCGCAGCGCCTGCCAGGTGAACAGCACGGTGAGCGTGCCGTACGCGGCACCCGCGACGACCAGCAGCCGTACCCGGGTCACCTCGTCCAGCCGGGTGCCCCACCGGCTCAGCAGGATCGCCAGCAGCGGCAGCGCCTGCAGGGCGTGCAGGCCCACGAAGTGCCCGATCCGCAGGTCCCCGCCGGTGGTGCTCCAGCCGACCAGCGGCAGCCCCGGCCCGCCGTCGACCACGCCGACGCTGTGCGCCCCGGCGACCCCGTCGATCCCGGTGTCCGCGCCGGCCACCATCGGTATCGCCGCCGCCATGCCGAGCAGGGTCAGGCCGAGCCCCCACCCGACCGCGTACCGGGCGGCCCGATCGGCGATCCGCTGGCGCAGCACCGCGATGCCGAGCACGAGGTGGCCGGTGAACAGCACCATCACCGCCGCGCCCATCACCTGAAACAGGGCGGCGTTCAGCGGCGTGGACTCGTTGAAGTGGCTGGTCGTGCCCCGTAGCACCTGCCCGACGATGATCACCATCTCGACCACGCCCATCGCGACGACGACGGTGGCGGCCCACTCGGCGCTCCGGCTGCGCCGGGGGAGCAGCGAGAGCATCCAGGCGAGGGTGGTCCCGTACAGCACGAAGGAGATGGCGAACTTCAACGGTTTGAGCCAGATCGGCGCGCCGGTGAGCACGCGCGGGTCGGTGAACACACCGACGGCGGCGACGACGGTGAGCACCGCCATCGCCGCGACGAAGAGCATCAGGGGGCGGTGCCAGTGGGCCGCCCGGCGCAGCGCGGAGGTAGTAGTCATGCCTGTAGATGCTCGTGACCGCCGGCCCCGGATGCGCCCGACCGGAGGCCCCGGTTGCGGCCCGCGGTCGGACCGCCGTCTCCTACCCAGGGAGGAGGTGGGCCGCGAACGCCGCGTACGTGGGTCCGGCGTACCCGGTCAGTCCGGCAGGCGGGGCATCTCCAGCCCCGGGTCCCGGCCGAGCAGCACCGCCCGGGTCACCGCCGCCGAGCCGAACCGGTCCCGGACCGCGTCGACGGCGGCGTCCAGCTCCATCCCCGGGTCGCGGGTGAACGGGAGCGTCAGCTGCACGTGCCCGTCGTCCAGGTTGCCGACCGACACCCCGATCAGCGTCACGCCCCGGGCGTCGATCTCCGGCAGCGCCGACCGCAGCAGCGTCCGCGCCGCGCCGAGCAGCGGGGCGGTCTGGGCGGTCGGCTTGCCGAGGGTGTGCGCGCGGGTGGCCCGGGTGTAGTCGCCGAACCGCAGTCGCAGGGTGACGGTGCGGCCGGAGCGGCGGGCCGCCCGCATCCGCCCGGTCACCCGGTCGACCAGCCCGGCCAGCACGGCGTCCAGTTCGGTGGGGGGGTGCGGGCCGCCGCCGAGGGCGTGTTGGGCGCCCATCGAGGACCGCCGCCGCCCGACCTGTACCGCGCGGGGGTCCCGGTTGTGCGCGAGGGCGTGCAGGTGCCGGCCCGCCCCGGGCCCGAGCAGCGACACCAGGGTGGGTTCGTCCAGCCGGGCCACCTGCCCCACCGTCCGGATGCCCCGCTCCCGCAGCTTCGCCGCGGTCACCGGGCCGACGCCCCACAGCCGGTCCACCGGCAGCGGGTGCAGGAACGCCAGCTCCCGCTTCGGCGCGACGACCAGCAGGCCGTCCGGCTTGGCCACCCCGCTGGCCACCTTGGCGAGGAACTTCGTTCGGGCCACGCCCACGGTGATCGGTAGGCCGACCTGCGCGCGTACCTCCCGGCGCAGCGCCGCCGCGATGTCGGCGGGCGGCCCGACCAGCCGGCGCAGCCCACCCACATCGAGGAACGCCTCGTCGATGGAGAGCCCCTCGACCAGCGGGGTGGTCCGCCGGAAGATCTCGAACACCGCCCGGCTCGCCGCCGTGTACGCGGCCATCCTCGGCGGCACCACCACGGCGTCCGGGCAGAGCCGGCGCGCCTGCCGGCCACCCATCGCGCTGCGCACCCCGCGGGCCTTGGCCTCGTAGCTCGCGGCCAGCACCACGCCACCGCCGACGATGACCGGCCGGCCGCGCAGCCGGGGGTCGTCGCGCTGCTCGACCGAGGCGTAGAACGCGTCCAGGTCGGCGTGCAGGATCGTGGCGTCGCTCGGCACCCGCCCATGTTCGCACAGGTGTTCGGAAAAGTGGACGTGGCCTGGCCGGATGGCGTCAGGGCACGGTGACCGCCAGCTTGCCCAGGACGCCGCTGAAGTCGCTGAGCGCCTGCGGCACCTCGGCCAGCTCGTACCGGTGACTGACCGGCACCCGCACCCGCCCGGCCGCGACGTCACCGGCGAGCCGGTCGAGGGTCTCCGGGGCCGGGCTGCCCAGGATCGAGGTGGCGGCCGGGTGCTGCTCCGGACCGAACCCGATGGTGGAGGCCAGCCGGCCGTCCGGGGCGAGCAGCCCGGCGAGCTGCGCCCCGTCACCGGCCAGGTGCACCACTGCGGACACCCCGTCCGGGGCGACCGCTCGGACCTGGGCGGCCAGGTCGGCGGTGTAGTCCACCACCTCGTCGGCGCCCAGCTCGCGAACGAAGTCGGTGGGCGGACCGGGGCGGGCGGTCGCGACCACCCGGGCCCCGGCCGCCCGGGCGTACTGGACGGCGAACGCGCCGACCCCGCCGGTGGCGCCGGCGACCAGCACCGTGTCCCGCGGTCCGGGAGCGATGGCGGCCAGCGCGTCCAGCGCGGTGGCGCCGGCCAGCCCGAGCGCGCCCGCCGTCGCCAGGTCGAGGCCCTCGGGCACCCGGGTGATCCCGTACCCGTCGTCGACCGTCACGTACTCCGCCCACGCGCCGTCGCCCAGGTACGACCGCATCACCACCCCGAACACCGGGTCCCCGACGCGCAACCGGGCCGCGTTGCCGCCGATCGCCTCCACCTCGCCGGCGAAGTCCTTGCCGAGCACGACCGGATACCGGTACTCCATCGCGCCCCGCATCATCCCGGCGGCAGCCTTCTTGTCGAACCCGTTGACCGAGGACGCCCGTACCCGGACGAGTACCTCGCCCGGACCCGGGCTGGGCCGGGCGAGGTCGTCGCGCGGCGCCGGCGCCGCACCTTCGGCATCCAGCGTGATCGCGCGCATCGGCGTTCTCCTTCCGTCGTCCTGCCGGCGCTCACACGCCCCGGGCGCGGGGCCGGCCGGCGGACCGGCGCAGTGAGCTGGGGGCGTTGACGCCTGCCTCGTCGCTCACGCTCACCCCGAGCCGCTCGACGAGTTCGCCGCCGAGCCAGCCGGTCCCCAAGGCCAGGACGATCCCGACGAAGCTGAAGATCAGCGCCACCGAACTCGGTTCCCAGTTGTCGCCGGCCAGGCGCAGAAACCAGCTGATCGCGAACAGCACCAGGACCAGCACGTTGCCGGCCCCGTGCACCGCGCCGACCCGCTTGGCGCGGGTGCCGGCCGGAATGGCCCGCCAGTCGATGAACCCGAACAAGCCGGCCACCAGGCCACCGATGATGCCGATGCCCATCGTG
This sequence comes from Micromonospora yasonensis, assembly GCF_026013475.1. GTDB lineage: Bacteria > Actinomycetota > Actinomycetes > Mycobacteriales > Micromonosporaceae > Micromonospora > Micromonospora yasonensis. The sequence goes on from NZ_JAPDPH010000105.1 coordinate 21,781, forward strand.
TACGCGGCCGAGATCTGAAATCCCGTCCGGTCGGTGATCACGTACAGGATGTCGAAGATCACCGCGGTGGCGAGCAGCCCCAGCGGGAACACGATCAGGATCGGGTGGATCCCGTGCCCCAAAGCCTTCGCGCGACTCTCCATGCCGGTCCTCCCTCTCTCCAGCCCCAAGGCGGGGCCCCCAAGGCGGGGCCGGGGCCGGGTTCCCCGCCAGGGCCGGACTACACCTGCCCCTTCAGGAGATCGCCTGCCGAGGGGCCCGGCGGACCACCGCCAGCCGGTCCCCGCGGGTGGTCAGTGAGGTCCGCCCACCACGCCGCCGGCGCACGATCAGGTCGACCGTCGCGCTGCCCACGCGTACGCCCTCCAGCCGCAGGTCCGGCAGCCATTCGGGCAGGTGCGGGTCGACGAGGACGGTGCGTAACGGCGCGGCCGGCCGCAGCGCCAGCAGCGCCTGGACCAGCGCGACCACCGCACTGGCCGACCAGGCCTGCGGGGAGCACGAGTTCGGGTAGACCCCCGGGTGCGGATGCGCCGGGTCGCGGGGCAGCCCGCTGAGCACCTCGGGCAACCGGTGCTCCTCGAACAACGCCGCCGCCGAGAACATCCCCTCGGCCAGCCGGTGCAGGTGCGGCCAGCAGCCGTACCGGGCCAGGCCCAGGCCGATGGTGCCGGCCTCCACCGGCCAGACGCTGCCCCGGTGGTAGCTGAACGGGTTGTACGCCGGGTGGTCGGCCGACAGCGTCCGCACCCCCCACCCGCTGAACATGTCCGGGGCGAACAGCCGGTCGGCCACCCGTACGGCGGCCCGCGCCGGCACGATGCCGGTGGTCAACAGGTGCCCGTCGTTGGAGTTGGTGGACCGGACCGGCCGCTTGTCCGGCCCGAGCGCCATCGCGTAGCAGCCCCGCTCCGGCAGCCAGTACGCGCGGTGGAACCGGCGGCGCAGCGCCCGGGCCCGGGCCAGCAGGGCCGCGCCCCGGGCCGGGTGGCCGGTCAGGGTGAACACCGCGGCGGCGTGCCGCAGGGCCGCGTACCAGTAGGCCTGCAGCTCGCTGGTGGCGATCGGGTCGGCCACCACCCGCCCGTCCTCGTCGACGATCGCCGTGTCGGAGTCCTTCCAGCCCTGGTTCTTCAATCCCGCCGGCGACCGGCGGTGGTACTCGAGGAAGCCGTCGCCGTCGGGGTCGCCGTACCGCTCGATCCAGTCCAGCGCCCGCCGGGCGGTGGGCAGCAGCTCCCGTACGGTGTCCAGGTCACCGGTCCAGGCCAGGTACTGCCCGAGGAAGACCAGGAAGTCCGGTGCGGTCGACCAGTCGCCGTAGTAGCTGGTGAACGGGTTCAGCCCGAGCACCGAGACCGGTCCCTGCCGGGCCTCGTGCAGCGGCTTGCCCGGCTCCTCGTCCCGCCAGTCGTCCAGCCGCCGCCCCAGGTGCTGCGCGTTGAGCCGCAGGCTGTCGGCCAGCATGGTGGGCCCGGCCAGCAGCGCCTGCCAGGACGCGGTCATCGTGTCCCGGCCGAAGATCTCCTGGTAGATGGGCAGCCCGGCGATCGGCGCCGCCGGCCCGGCCGGTTCGCCGAGCGGCAGCACCGCCAGGTCGTGCGTGGCGCACCGCCACGCCGCCGTCACGTCGAAGTTGCTGCTGCTCAACC
>NZ_JAPDPH010000106.1 GCF_026013475.1 Micromonospora yasonensis
TCCCCCCTTTCCCACCCCGCCGCCTACCCGAGCCAGGCCAACCCCCGTAGCCGGCGGGGCAGGATCGGGGCGAGGACCGCCGCGAGGGCGGTCGCCACCGCCACGTGCCCGGATGGATAGCCGTAGCGGCCGCTGATCGCCTCGTGGAAGCGGACGTCGGCCAGGTAGCCGGCCGGGCGGTCCCGGGCCACGACGAGGTTGGCGACCACCCCGCCCCAGTACGCCAGGTTGCCGGCGAGCAGCAGGTCGCGGGCCAGCCGCCACTGCCGGGCCGCCGCCGCGACCGCCGCCGCGACCAGGATCGCCGGGTACGCCCCGAGCTGCATGACCAGCAGCAGCGGCGGGCCGGCCGGCCCGGGGAGCTGGTTGACCAGCGCGAAGAGGTCCCGCTCCCAGCGGTCGGGAGGGCGGTGCCGGGCCCAGGTGCTGAGCAGCGCGAACAGTCCCCCGGAGACGAGCAGGCTGAGGACCAGCGCCGGGGACGGGCGGTGCGTCCGAGGCATCGCCGAGATCAGCGCCGGGTGAATGGACGACCGGCGCCGGCACACGTGGCCGCATCCGCGGGCGTCGCCCCGCCCAATGCCGCGCTGTCCCGCATGAGTCGACCATAGGGCGACCCGCCGCCGCGCCGCGTGGCAACGCCGCCGATCCGCCCGCCGGGGCAAGCGCGGCGCCCCTGGGCAGGCACAGCGGGCCCAGGGCAAGCGCGGGGCAAGGGCGGGGCCCGTGGCCAGGCACAGCGGGCCCCGGTCAGGCGCGGCGAGCCGCGGTCAGGCGCGGCGGCGGCCGACCCGGCGGGGCCGGCTGCGGCGGGCGACCAGCAGCGCGAGCACCCCGACGGCCAGCGCGAGCAGGCCGGCGGCCGGGACGATCACCCGCCAGTCGCCGTCGGCCATCCGGCGCAGCGCCGTCCCGGCCGGCCCGCGCCACTCGGGCGGCGGGGTGGCCGCCGGCGCGACCGGGGATCCGTTCGGTGCGTCCTTGACCGCGTCCAGCTCGCCGGGCTCGACCAGTTGGCCGACCGAGGCGTCCTTGGGCAGGGAGAATCCCCAGTCGAGCAGCCGCGCACCCTGCTGCCAGCCACGGATCGGGCGGGCCTCGGCGCCGAGCAGGGTGACCACCAGCCGGCGGCCGTCGCGCTGCGCGGCGCCGACGTAGCTGTGCCGGGCCAGCTCGGTGAAGCCGGTCTTGCCGCCGAGTGCCCCGGGATAGCGGTAGATCAGCTGGTTCTCGTTCTGGATCTGGAAGCCGCCCGCCTTGAGCGCCGGCTGGGCAGGGATCTGGGTCCGCTCGGTCAGCGCGTAGCGGCGGAACAGCGGGTTGGCGAAGCAGGCCCGGCCGATCAGCGCCAGGTCGTACGCGCTGGTGAACTGCCCCTTCCCGTCCAGTCCGGACGGGGTGACGGCGTGGGTCTGCCGGGCGCCGAGCCGGCGGGCCTCCTCGTTCATCGCACGGACCCCGCCGGCCACGCCGTCCGGGCCGCCGCCGAGCCGGGCCAGCACGTTGGCCGCCTCGTTGCCGGAGTTGAGCAGCAGACCCAGCCAGACCGTCTCGACCGGGTACTTCCCGCCGACGAGCAGGCCGACGGCCGAGCTGCCCCGGGCGATGTTCAGGTCCTCCCGGGTCACCGTGACCACCTGCTTCGGGTCGAGCCGGGGCAGCATGGTGGCGGCCAGCAGCAGCTTCTGGGTGCTCGCCGGGGTGCCGTACTCGTGCGGGCCGCAGGCCCCCAGCACGGCGCCGGTGTCGAGGTCGGCGACGAGCCAGGACGTCGCGGTGACGGCGGGCGGGGCCGGCGCGCCATCGGGCATCACCAGGCCCGGGGTGTCGAGCCGCGCGCCGCCGACCGCCCGGTCGGCCGGCACGTTCGGCGGCGGCACCGGACGCGGCGGCCGGGTCACCTTCGGTGCCGGGGCCTTCGGGCAGGGCACCGGCGCGAGCGCGGCGCGAGCGGCGGGGACGACTGGTGCGGCCTGCGCGGCGTCCGCGGCCGAGACGGGTGCCGTGGTGCCCAGGAGGACGGCGGCGATGACAGCGGCCAGGGCCCGTGCTCTCATGACCACGGAGACTAACCCGCAAGATCGGCGTCGGGTGGCACCGGTCACCGACGCCACGGCGCGCCGATCGTTCCATCACGGACAGTCATCCCCCGGCCCACCCCCGTCCGCCGCGCTGGCCTGGTCACCGGGGCGACGGTCGCACCGCCCGCCACCTGCGGACCCCGCCAAACCGCTGACCCGACCGGCCGGCCCGCCGGACGGCGGGCCGGCCAACCGGACCGCCAGCGTGGCGGCCGCGGCGACCAGCAGGGACAACGACACCAGCATGAGGACGACGTCCAGGAAGAGGATCGCCGGCAGGCTCAGCACGGTGACCGCGCCGACCGCCCGGGTGAGCCGCCAGCCGGGCGGGGCCGGGCGGCGGGGCCGCGGACGCGGCGGGCCGCTCAGCCGACCCGGCGCAGCCACCGGCGCTGCCAGGGCGTCTCCACAGCGCGCGGGTGGTGGTGCGCGCGGACCCAGGCCACCGCGCGGTCCGGGGTCAGCCCGTCCAGGACCGCGAGCGCGGCCAGCACGGTGCCGGTCCGGCCGACACCGCCCCGGCAGGCGACCTCCACCCGCTGGCCGGCGTACGCCCGTCGCCACGCCTCCCGCACCGCGTCGAGCGCGTCGGCCGGGTCACGCGGCACCCAGAAGTCGGGCCAGCTGATCCGGCGGTGCGGCCAGCCCGGGACCGGCCCGGACGCGAGGAGCAGGGCGAAGTCGGCGGGGCCGGGCACGGGAGCGGCGATCGGCCGTCCACGGACGGCCGCCCCGCCGGGCAGCACGAGCACCCCGGTCCGGTCCGTCCACGTCGTCCCCCCGCTCATCCGCCCATTGTGCCCGCATCGACGGGTGCCCGCCGGACGCCTGGTCCGACGGGCACCGCCGTGAGCCGGGCCCTGCCCGGCGCGCCTCGGGTCAGCGCGAGCCCAGCCCGAAGCGGCCGCGACGACGCCAGACCAGCGAGCCCAGCAGCAGGAGGGCACCCGTGCCCACCAGGCCGCCACCGAGCTTCATGGGTGTGCCCATGCTGGCACCGGTAACCGGCAGGTGGCCGTCGTGCTTCGGCGGCTTGTGCGGCTTCTTCGGCGGGAGGACGATCCCCGTGGCGGTGGCGGTCCGGTCCGACTCCTCACCGGTGGCGGTGAAGGTGTACCGCCCCGGCCGGTGCGGCTTGTAGGTGACCGTGAATTTCCCCTTGCCGTCGGCGGTCACCTCGAAGTCCACCGGCGCCGGCTTCCCGTAATCCTGTGAATAGGACACCGCCGCCATCGCCACGGTCGTGCCGTCGCTACGTCGTGCCGTGCCCTGGGCGGGAGCGGCCTCCGGCGGCCCCGAGATGTCGACGTGGATCTGCACCTCCTCGTCGGGATCGAAGCCGCTGCCGTGGAGCGTGAAGATCTCGCCCAGGGTGATGGTGGTCGGGCTGACCGTCAGGTTGGCGACCGGGGGCGGATAGACCGGTGGTTGCGGCTGCGCCGCCCCCGCCGCGGTCGGCACGGCCGCCACGGCCAGACCGACCGTGAGTGCCATGATGATGCGGGATAGCCGCATGATGGATTCCCTCCTACTGATCACAGCTTGGTGCGGATACAACTTGGGTGGTCCATGGGGTGACGGTGGGGGTGAGTGCCAGCTCGGCCGTGCCGGCGCCGGTCCGCCCGGTGAGCAGGGTGAGGTCGAGGGTCCGGGTCAGCCCCGGCTTGACCCCGACGTTCGCCACGACCACCTGGCGGCGACCGTCGGTACCGCTGCCCATCGCGGTGTCCCGCCCGTCCAGCCGGCCGCCGAGCACGGCGCCCCCGGTCGGGCTGTAGACCGACACGAAGGTGCGGGCGGTGTACCGGTCGCCGGACAGGGCGAGGCCGGTGACCGACTTGGACAGGCCGGACCGCGGTGCGGTGGAGTGCACGGTGACCCGCAGCCGCAGTTCCCGCCGCCCGTCCGCCTGGCAGTCGCCGACCGTCAGGCTGGCCGAGAACCTGAGGTAGTAGCCGAGCTTCGCGCCGCTGCCGTCGTTCAGGAACACGCCGACAGTCGGCACGGTGTCCTTCTCGGGGAGCTTCCCGGCCAACCGGCTGTCGCCCAGGACTCGCTGCTCCTCTGGATGGACACTCCAGAACAATATCCGTCGTTCGGCAATAGAACGGTTGAAAACGGTCAAAAGTGCACGCGGGTTGGACGACTTGGTGAAGAGCGCGCCGAAGACCGCCGAGGCGGCGGTGGCGAAGTACGCGTCCTGCGTCCGGGTGTCCAGATCGCGGTAGGCGTCGCTGAGCAGCGTCCGGACCACGGTGTCGCCGGTCAGGGCGGACCGGCCGGCCACCGGCACCGGGCCGATGACGCCGAGCAGGTAGGACAGCACCACCGGATCCACCGCCAGGACGCCGTCCACCGTCGTCCCGGTGCGTCGGCGGACCATCTCGCGGTAGAGCGCGGCCGCGGCGGGGAAGTCCGGGCTGAGGTTGACGTCCGCCGGATACATCCCCGGCAGGTCCTTCCAGAGCCGCCGCGCCTCCTCGTTCACGCGCAGCGGCGGGTCGAACAGGCCGAGGCTGCCACTCGTCCCCTGGCTGGTCATCCGGATCCGACCACCTTCGGCCCGGAGCACCGCGTACGCGCCGATCATGCCCCCGGTGGCCCGCAGCTCCGCGGGATTCTGCGACACGAGCAGGTAGCTGCGCGGACCGTCGGCGCCGAGCAGCGGTGGCAGCAGCCGGACCCCCTGGTCCGCGGCGGCGGTCAGCTCGCCGAGCCGGTCCAGTTCGGCGCGGAGCCCGAGGAGCGCGTCCCGCACCTGGCCGACGAGATCCTCGGTGGGCACCGCCGCCAGCCGTCCGGTGGTCGCCCGCACCGCGCGGTCGGCCGCCAAGACCTCGGCCGAGGCCGACCGTAGCCGGCCCAGGTCGAGCCGCCCCTCCTTGGGCACCAGTGAGGCGAGGTCGATCCGGAGCAGGGTGGGGAAGGCGAGGCGGGCGAGATCGTCCACCGCCACCGCGATCTGCCGCACCGCGGCCAGGTCGTCGCCGGCGTACGGGGTCCGCCGACCGAGCCACCAGGCCGGATCTCCGGTCGCGCTCCGGGCGGCGGCGGCCTGCTCCTGCAGGGCGGCCAGCGTGCGCTGGGCCCGGTCGGCGTCGCCGCCCACCACCTGGGCGCTGAGTTCCTTCGCCAGCCCCGCGGCGTTGAGCAGGTGCGCCCGCGCCTGCCAGGCGCGGAAACCCACCCAGCCGCCGAGGGTGAGCAGCAGCGAGACCACCAGCAGGCCGGTGAGCAGGATCCGCCGTACGCGGACCCGGCGTCGCCAGCGGGCCCTGCGGCGGGTTCGACGCGACAGGCCGCTATCCGTCACACCACTCTCCCAGGATCGCGCCGGACATAAATGACTGTTAGTCGATGTCTAGCACAGGACGATCCGTTATGTGGCTGTATGCGAATTCTAGCGCCTGGTGTCCGTTTCTCTTGGCCAGCTCGCCGCTATCGCCGCGCCCGGCTGTCGGCGCGTACCGCGACGTCGTGCAGCATCTGCTCGATCCGGTCGACCCCGGCCCGCAGCGACATCTCCCGCAGGTAGACGTCCCGCCCACGCTGGCCCATCTCCGCGCGGGCCGCCGACGGGATCGCCGAGGCCAGCCAGAACCGGTCCGCCAACGCGGCCCAGTCCTCCGGCGGACAGGAGAGCCCCGCCCGGGCGCGTTCCACCAGCGCCACCGTGTCGCCACCCGCGGAGGCGACCACCGGGGCGGCGCAGGACAGCGCGGCCTGGAGCTTGCCCGGCACCATGCCCCGCAGCTCGGGCAGGTCGCGCAGCATGACCAGCTGGTAGTCCGCCGCCGCGTACAGCTCCGGCATGTCCAGCGGCGAGCGTCGTTCGACGAACCGGACGTTCTCCGCCCGGAGCTCGGCGGCGAGCCCCCGCACCCGCCGCTCCTCGGCTCCGGAGCCGACCATCACCAGATCCAACCGGTCGGTGAGGGCGGCCGCCGCGCGCACCGCGGTCTCCAGACCCTGGCGTACGCCGATCGTTCCCGCGTGCATCACTACGCAGCGGCCGTTGCGGCGGATCAGCCGCCGGGCGGCCCGGCTCGGCTCGGTCGGCCGGAAGATCCGCTCGTCGGTCCAGTTGAGCACCACGCGCACCCGCTCGGGGTCGGCGCCGGCGGAGACCACCAGGTCCCGCATCGAGGGCGCGGTCACGGCGACCGACCCGGCCTCCTGGTAGAGCCGGCGCACGGTGGCGTCGAGCCGCCCCGACCGCCGCCGCACCTCACCGGGGCGGGGCGGCTCCTCCTCCGGCCAGACGTCCTGCACGTGCAGCACGGTCGGCACCCGGCCGAGCAGCCGCAGCAGACCGGCGGCGGCGAAGGTGACCGCGGGCAACTGGAAGACGTAGAGCGCGTCCACGTCGCTGAGGTAGCGGCGGCCGGCCAGCGCCGCGCTGCCGGCGAAGGAGAGCCAGCTGGCCATCCGCGCCCGGGTCGACCCGTCGCCGCCGGCGTACCGGGGCACCCGGCGGACGGTCAGCCGCTCGCTGTGCGTCTGGTACCGCCAGCGCTGCCGCCAGCCCGGATAGACGTGCCCGCCCGGGTAGTCCGGGAAGCCGGTCAGCACCCGCACCTCATGGCCGCGAGCGGCCAGTTCCTCGGCGAGGCTGCCCGGGATGAACGCCGGTTCCGGCGGGAAGTGGTACGACAGAATCCCGATCTTCATGGTCGCGCTCCCGGCGCGGCACCGCGGCGTCCAGTCGGACGCACCCCGTACGATGCCCGCATCCCCTCCGCATCCGGCCACGACGGCCGGCTGACCGCCGTCCCGGCGACGCGCGCCGCGACGGCTCGAACGAGAGGGGTGCACATGGTCGACGAGGTGCTCTTCGTCTGCCACGCCAACCTGTGCCGGTCGCCGATGGCGGAGTACATCGCGCGACCGCTCTTCGCCGAACACGCGCTCAGCGTGGCCAGCGCGGGCACCGACGCCCTGGACGGCGCCGGGATGCACCCGTACGCCGTCGAGGTGGCCGCCGGGACCGGCGCGGACCCGGCGGCCTTCCGGGCCCGCCGGCTGCGACCGGAGCACCTGACCGGGGCCACGCTGGTACTGACCGCGACCCGGCGGCAGCGGTCCGTCTGCACCTCGCTGGCACCGGCCGCGCTGCACCGGACCTTCACGCTGCGCCAGTTCGCCCGGCTGGCCGCCGAGGCCGAGGCGCCCGCCGCGCGCGACGGTTCCCCGTTGCGCGCGGCGGTGCAGGCCGCCGCCCTCGCCCGGGGACGGCTGCAACCCGCCGCCCCCGAGGCGGACGACCTCCGCGACCCGATCGGTGGCTCACCCGCCGACTTCCGCCGCTGCGCGGAGGAGATCGAACGGTCGATCCGGCCCGTGTTGGCACTCATCGGGACAGCCGGGTGAGTTCCTGAGTACGGTCGCCACCGGCACGCCTGCCCCGGCGGGCGGCCTCGGCCCGGTCGGTGGGCACCGACGGCGCCGCGGGCGGCAGGACCACCTTGTACGCCTCGTACTGGTAGGCGTCGGCCTTGGCCACCTTCGCCATGTTGAGCACGCAGCCGAGCAGCCGCACCGATACCGAGTGCAGCGCGCGGGCGGCGGCGGCCACCTGGTTGCGCGAGGTGCGCCCCTGCTGGGTGACCAGCAGCGCGCCGTCGGCCTGCACGGCCACCACCACACCGTCGGTCACCGCGAGCAGCGGAGCGGTGTCGATGACCACGATGTCCGCCGACTCCCGCAGGGCCACCAGCAGGTCCGCCATCGCCTTGGACCCGAGCAGCTCGCTGGGGTTCGGCGGGGTCGCCCCGCTGGGGAGCACGAGCAGTGACTTGTCGCCCCAGCGCTGCACCACGTCGCCGACCTGGACGTCGCCCACCAGGACGTCGGTGAGCCCGACGCCGCCGTCGACGCCGAGGTAGTCGGCCACCTTGGGCCGCCGCAGGTCGGCGTCGATGAGCAGCACCCGCCAGCCGGCCTCGGCCAGCGCGATCGCGATGTTGCACGCCATGGTGGTCTTCCCCTCGCCCTGCAGGGCGCTGGTCACCGCGATGACCCGGGCCGGCTCGTGCACGTCGACGAAGCGCAGGTTGGTCCGGAGCTTGCGGACCGCCTCGGCCCGGGGCGAGTTGGCCGCCTCGCCGACGATCAGCGGCGACGACTTGGCCCCGGACTCGAAGGGGACCTCACCCAGCAGCGGGCTGCCGGTGACGCGTTGCAGCGCGGCGGCGTCGCGCATCCGTACGTCGGCCATCCCGCGCAGCACCGCCAGCGCCGCGCCGAGCAGCAGGCCGATCAGGCCGCCGACGACCAGGTTGCGCACCGGCTGCGGGGACACCGGGCTGGAGCTGACCCGGGGACCGCTGACCACCTCGAGCTTGATCGGTGGCGACTTGCCGTCCGGCGGGGTCTCCACCTTCTGCACCAGCTCGACGAACTTGGCGGAGAGGGCCTCGGTGGTCTTCAGGGCCCGGGTCTGGTCGGTGTCGGTGAACGTCGCCTTCAGCAGCACCGTGCCCGCCTCCGCGCTGGTGCTGATCCGGCTCTGCACCTGGTCGGCGGTCAACCCCTGCGGGCTGTCCGCCACCACGCTCTGCGCCAGCCGGTCGCTGGTGAGCAGGTCGGCGTAGGACTTCACCCGCTGCTGGAGGAAGAGCCCGCCCTGGTAGGCGTCGGTGACGCCCTGGCTCGGGGTGGTGACGAAGAACGTGACGGAGGCCTCGTACCGGGGCGCGGCGCGGACCGTGACCAGGGCGGCCGTGCCGAGCGCCGCCATCAGCGTGACCAGCACGATCCACCAGTGGCGCCGGACGAGGTGCAGGTAGCCGAGAACGTCCATCACGTTCCCCCTCGCGCTCGCGACACGCCGGTCAGTCCATCAAACTGCACGAAAGCCCCCTAAAACGCCCAAAGTCCGTGTAAGGATCTAAACCACTGATGCATGACTTTAGGTGACCTCAAGAATGTAAACGACGAGACGCGCATTCAAGCCGTAAATCCTCCATTACCGCAACGGACACAGAGGGCAACATGCATCGCGAACCCGCCGTAGACGAGGACGCACGACAGCACCCCCGGGTCACCCGCCGCGCGGCCACCCTTTCCCTGTTAACGCTGGACACGGCCGCGTGGTGCGGTGGCTTTCTGGGTGCGGCGTGGACGCGCTACGAGTTCGAGCTGACCGCCGCCGACTGCGCCCGCACGCTGGCCGTGGCGCTCGCCTGCGCCGGCGGGTACGCGGTCATCACCCTGCTGCGGTCCTGGGTGCGGGGGCGACACCCGGTCGGCAGCGCCGGCGAGGCCCGGGAGGTGGCCAGCGCCACCGCCCTCGCCGCTGTGGCCACGCTGGTCGCCGTGCTGCCCTGGGCCCACCACCCGGTCCCGGCCACCACTCCGCTGGTGGGAGGCACCGTGGCCTTCGTGCTGATGGCCGCCGGCCGGGCCTGCTGGCGGGCCCAGCAGGAGCGGCGCCGCAGGCCGGCCCGCACCGCCGAGCGCTGCCTGGTCTACGGGGTCGACGCCGCGAGCGAGCGCCTGGTCCGGGTGCTCCGCAGCGACCCGCGCGGCCGCTACCTGCCGGTGGGCCTGCTCGACGACGACCCGGACAACCGGGATCTGCGCCTGGAAGGGCTACGCGTGCTGGGTGGCCGGGACCAGATCGGTGTGGCGGTCCGGGCGACCCGGGCCCGTACGGTGATCTTCTCGCTGAGCGGCTCGGACCCGGCGCTGCTGCGCGACGTACGGGCCCGCACCCTGCAGGCCGGCGCCGCGCTCAAGGTCCTCCCCCCGGTACGCGAGCTGCTGGCCCGACCGATCGCGGTGACCGACGTCCGCGACCTGCAGATCACCGACCTGCTCGGCCGGGCCCAGCGGGTGGCCCAGCTGACCGTGGAACGCAGCGGGCTGGCCGGCCGGCGTGTCCTGGTGACCGGGGCGGGCGGGTCGATCGGTGCCGAGCTGTGCCGGCAGATCGCCCGGTGCGAGCCGGGCGAGCTGATGATGCTGGACCGGGACGAGTCCGCGCTGCACGCCCTGCAGATGTCCCTGCACGGCCGGGCGCTGCTGGACGGCCCGGAGCTGATCCTGGCCGACATCCGCGACGCCGCGGGAATCGCCCGGGTGATCGCCGACCGCCAGCCGGACGTGGTGTTCCACGCCGCGGCCCTCAAGCACCTCACGATGCTCCAGCGGCACCCCGGCGAAGCGATCATGACGAACGTCTGGGGCACGCTCAACGTGCTGGCGGCGTGCCGCGACGTCGCCGAGTTCGTGAACATCTCCACCGACAAGGCGGCCAACCCGGCCAGCGTGCTCGGCTACTCGAAGCGGATCACCGAGCGGCTCACCGCCCACTACGCCGAGCAGTTCGCCGGGGCGTACCTGAGTGTCCGGTTCGGCAACGTGCTCAGCAGCCGGGGCTCGGTGCTGACCGCGTTCCAGGCGCAGGTGGAAGCGGGGCTGCCGATCACGGTGACGCACCCCGACGTCACCCGCTACTTCATGACCGTGCAGGAGGCCGTGCACCTCGTCCTCCAGGCAGCCACCATCGGGCGCGGCGGTGAGGCGCTCGTACTGGACATGGGCGAGCCGGTCCGCATCGCCGACGTCGCCCGCCGGCTCGCCGCCGAGGCGGATCGCCCGGTCGACATCGTCTACACGGGGCTGCGCCCCGGCGAGAAGCTGCACGAGCACCTGTTCGGCGCCGACGAGGCGGACAGCCGGCCGCTGCACCCGCTCATCTCACACGTCCAGGTCCCCCCGCTGGACCCCGAGGAGGTACGCGGGTTGGACCCGTACGGCGACCCCGACGAGCTGGTGAAGCGGCTGGCGGCGCTCTGCGAGACGAGCCGGGCGACGCTGACCGCGGTGCCCGGCCAACGGTGAGCGGCGGTGGCGGGACGCTCCATCCGCCCGCCGAGACGAGCGTCCCACCACTCCAGGTCGCCGTCGCACCTCGGCCCGGATAGGGTTGAACGCGGTGTGCCGGGAAGTCTGGTCGGCGTTTTCTTCGCCGACCGCTGATCCCGAGATGGGCACCGCATGACCGACCGCACCCCCCGGCCCTACCGTTTCCTCTCCCGCCGGTCGTGGCCGGAGGCGCGCTTCCTGGCCGACGTGCTGCGAGCCGAGACGGTGGGCGGCGGGCTGCTGCTGCTCGGCGCGGTGGTGGCCTTGCTCTGGGCCAATTCGCCCTGGCGGTCCGGGTACGCCGAGCTCGGCGGCTGGGTGCCGTGGCCCGCCGGCCACGCCCTGCACCTGGACCTCAGCCTCGCCGCGTGGGCCGCCGACGGTCTGCTGGCGATCTTCTTCTTCGTGGTGGGCCTGGAACTCAAGCGGGAGTTCGTCGCCGGTGACCTGCGCGATCCGCGCCGGGCCGCGCTGCCGGTGGTGGCCGCGATGGGCGGCATGCTGCTGCCCGCCCTCTGCTACGTCGCGGTGGTGCTCTCCACCGGCGGCCAGGGGCTGCGCGGCTGGGCCATCCCCACCGCGACGGACATCGCCTTCGCCCTCGCCGTGCTCGCCGTGGTCAGCTCCCACCTGCCGCAGGGTCTACGCGCGTTCCTGCTCACCCTCGCCGTCGTGGACGACCTGTTCGCCATCATCATCATCGCGGTCTTCTACACCGCCGAGTTCCGCCCGCTGCCGCTGCTCGCGGCGCTCCTGCCGGTCGCCGCGTTCGCGCTGCTGGTGCAGCGGCGGCGGACCTGGTGGTGGGCGCTGCTCCCGCTCGCCGCGCTGGCCTGGGCGCTGGTGCACGCCTCCGGGGTGCACGCCACCGTCGCCGGGGTGCTGCTCGGCTTCACCGTGCCGGTGCTGCCGTCGCGCACCGGCCGGCCGGGGCTCGCCGAACGGCTGGAGCACCGGTGGCGCCCGGTCTCCGCCGGCCTGGCGGTGCCGATCTTCGCGTTCTTCGCCGCCGGGGTGTCACTGGTCGACGTCGACCTGGTCGGCGTGCTCACCGATCCGGTGGTGCTCGGGGTGGTCGCCGGACTGGTGCTCGGCAAGACCGTCGGGGTGTTCGGCTCGACCTTCCTGCTCGCCCGGTTCACCCGGGCCGAACTGGACGAGGAGATCACCTGGGCCGACCTGTTCGGGCTGGCCCTGCTGGCCGGCATCGGGTTCACGGTGTCGCTGCTCGTCGGCGAGCTGGCCTTCGGGGCCGGCAGCACCGAGGATGAGCGGGTGAAGGCCGCCGTCCTGCTCGGCTCGCTGGCCGCGGCCGCACTGGCCTCGGCGGTGCTGATCCGGCGCAACCGCGTCTACCGGCGGATCTCGGCACGGGAGAGCCGGGACAGCGACGGCGACGGCGTGCCGGACGTCTACCAGGAGGAGACCGCGTAGCCCGGCACGCCCCGTCGCGGGTCAGCGCAGGCGTCGCTTGCGCTCCTCCTCGGTCCCGTCGGTCTCCTCCTCCACCGCGTCGGCGTACGGATCGAAGAGGTCGTCGGCCGGCACCGCGATCTCCTCGACCCGGTCCTGCTCGTCGGAGCGCCCGCCGGGGGGCGGCTCGGGGGCGGTGGCCCCGCCGGCGAAACCGTACTCGTTGGGCTCGTCGTGCCTGCTCATGCGCGGACCTCCCGGTCGTCCTGGTTCTGCTCTTCGGCCACGTACCGGCGATGGTCGTTCCCGCCGGGGCGTGGCGTAGGTGTTCATACCCAGCGACGCCGTCCACGATCATCCGAGCCGGAATTCCGCCGCCGTGACCACGCGGCGGCGGAATCCCGGGCCGGCTCAGGTGAGCTTGGTGACCGCCTCGAGGATCAGCCAGAGGCCGGAGATGGCGAAGAGGACCGCGGCGCCGTACCGGATGGCCTTCTCGGGCAGGTGCCGGCCGAGCAGCCGGCCGACCATGATGGCGAGGGCGTCGGCGGCCACCATGCCGAGGGTGGAGCCGAGCCAGGTGCCGAACCAGCCGTACTTGGTGGCCAGGGTGATGGTGGCGAGCATGGTCTTGTCGCCCAGCTCGGCCAGGAAGAACGCGACGCCGACCGCGACGATCGCGGATTTGCTGGTCTTCTCCGCCTTGCGCCGCTCCTCCTCGGTGAGCTTGTCCCCGCGCAGCGTCCACGCGCCGAACCCGAGGAACGCCAGCCCGGCGATGAGCGAGATCCAGCTGGTGGGCAGCGCCGCGTGCAGGCCGTAGCCGATCGCCACCGAGGCCAGGTGGACGATCGCGGTGGCGACCGTGATGCCGATGAGCACCGGTACGGGCTTGAAGCGCGTGGCGAACGTGAGCGCCATGAGCTGGGACTTGTCGCCCAGCTCGGCGACGAAGATGACGCCGAAGCTGATCACCAGCGCGACGAGGAAACCGTCCATGTGTACCTTCCCGATCAAGCCGGGAGGAGGTACGGGGGCGCCCTCGACCCGGCTGCGACAGCCTGAGTCGAAGGTCTCGCCCGCCCCGGGGACCGGGGCCGCGTGGCCGGATGCGGAACGCATCAGTATGTCGACCACGACATTGGGGGCTACTCCCCTTCGCGGCGCCCAGCTTAGCCCACTCCACCCCGCGGAGCCGCCGTGGGTGAACAGCCTCACCCCGCTGCGGGCCGCCGGCGACTCAGTCGGCCCGGGCGAGGTTGACCCCGAACAAACCCTTTGGGTCGGTCCAGAACGCCTGGCGGGTGAAGCCGGCAGCGGCCAGCTCCGCCGCGATCCCCTCGGGACGGAACTTCGCCGAGATCTCGGTACGCAGCTCCTCGCCGGCGGCGAACTCGACGTCCAGGTCGAGCACCCGTACCCGGGTCGGCTGCTCGGCCCGCAGCCGCATCTCGATCCACTCGTGCTGCGGGTCCCAGACCGCCACGTGGGTGAACGCCTCCGGGTCGAAGTTCGCCCCCAGCTCCCGGTTGATCACCCGGAGCACGTTGCGGTTGAAGTCGGCCGTCACCCCGGCGGCGTCGTCGTACGCCGGCACGATCACCTTCGGGTCCTTCACCAGGTCGGCACCGATCAGCAGCCAGTCCCCGGCCTCCAGGGCGGCGCGCATCGCGGTGAGGAACTCGGCCCGTTCCACCGGGAGCAGGTTGCCGATGGTGCCGCCGAGGAAGACCACCAGCCGCCGGCCGCCGGTGGGCAGCCGGTCGAGCTGCCGGGTGAAGTCCCCGACGATGCCGCGTACCCGCAGCCCGGGGTACTCGGCGGCGATCTGCTGGGTGGACCGGCGCAGGGCGCTGACCGAGACGTCCAGCGGCACGAAGGTGCCCAGGTCGCCGTGGCGGGTGAAGGCGTCCAGCAAGAGCCGGGTCTTCTCCGACGAGCCGGACCCCAGCTCGATCAGCGTCTTGGCGCCGGTCAGCTCGGCCACGTCCTCGGCGTGCGCGGCCAGCACCGCCCGCTCGGCGCGGGTCGGGTAGTACTCCGGCAGCCGGGTGATCTGCTCGAAGAGCTCGCTGCCCCGGGCGTCGTAGAACCACTTCGGCGGCAGCCACTTCGGCGTCGCGGTCAAGCCGAACCGTACGTCCTCACGCAGGCTGCGCCCGAGGTCCTGCTCCTCCAGGTAGATCTCCAGTGGCTCCGCGCTCATGTCGTGTCCCTTCTGTCCTACCTGCGGGTCTCAGGCCGTCAGCTCCCGGATGTCCAGCCCGGTCGCCTTGGCCACCACCAGCTGCCCGTCCGGCACGGCCTGCCAGCCGGGGTCGTCGTCGAGGGGCTCGGAGGCCAGCAGCACCGAGTCCGGGGTACGGCGCACCGACAGCGCGTGGCCGGCCACGCTGGCCACCACCGTGGTCCCGTCGGTGAGCAACAGGTTCAGCCGCGACCCGGGGGCGACCGCCGCGACCGCCGCGACGGTCGCCGCGATCGCGGCGGCGGGCTCCACCCCGGCCCGCAGCCGGTGGCGCACCAGCGCCCAGAGCAGCGCGGCGTCGGTCGGCGCGTCCAGGGTGAGCAGGTCGCGGACCGGCAGCTCGGCGGCGAGCGGCAGCACGGCGTCCGGCCAGCCCCGGATGACGCCGTTGTGGCTGAACAGCCAGCGCCCCTCGGCGAACGGGGCGGCCGCGGTCTCCTGCACCGGCATGCCCACCGTGGCGGAGCGGACCGCGGCCAGCACCGCGCCGGCCACGGTGACCGCCGCCAGCTCCGGCAGCGTGGTGTCGCTCCACAGCGGCTGCGCCCGCCGGTAGCGCACCGGGTCACCGGTGTCCGGGTACCAGCCGACGCCGAAGCCGTCCGCGTTGATGGTGCCGCCGCCGCGCATGTCGCGCGGTGCCCAGGATTGCCGCAGCAACCCGTACGGCGGGTCGTACAGGAGGCTCCGCAGGCTGACCGGCGGCCCCAGGTACGCCAGGTGGCGGCACATCAGACGCGACCGCCGGTCACGTGTGCGCCTCCTCCGGCCGGGCGTCGCGGGCGCAGCGGAAGCCGCTGAAGATCTGCCGGCGGATCGGGTAGTCCCAGTTACGGAAGGTGCCCCGGCAGGCGGACCGGTCGGTGCCGAACGAGCCGCCGCGCAGCACCCGGTAGTCGTCGCCGAAGAAGACCTCGGAGTATTCGCGGTAGGGGAAGGCGACGAAGCCGGGGTGGCCGCGGAAGGCGCTCGACGTCCACTCCCAGACGTCCCCGATGAGCTGGTGCACGCCGAGCGGCGAGGCGCCGCCCGGGTACGCGCCGACCGGCGCCGGCCACAGGTGCCGCTGGCCCAGGTTGGCGTGCTCGCCGGTCGGGTCCTCGTCGCCCCACGGGTAGCGGCGGGAGCGGCCGGTCGCCGGGTCCCAGCGGGCCGCCTTCTCCCACTCCGCCTCGGTGGGCAGCCGCTTGCCGGCCCAGGCCGCGTACGCCTCGGCCTCGTGGCAGCAGACGTGCACCACCGGCTCGTCGTCGCGTACCGGGGACCAGCGGCCGAAGCGGCGGTACGCCCAGCCGTCGCCGTCCCGGCGCCAGTGCATCGGCGCGCCCAGCTCCGCCTCGAGCCGGTGCCGCCAGCCCGCCCCGCTCCACCAGCGCGGCTCGTCGTACCCGCCGTCGGCGATGAAGGCGCGGTACTGCCCGTTGGTGACCGGTGCCGCGTCGATGACGTACGCGGGCAGGTCGACGGTGTGCGCCGGCCGCTCGTTGTCCAGCGCCCAGGGGTCGGTGGAGGTGCCCATGGTGAACGGTCCGGCCGGCACCAGCACCTCGCCACCGACCCTGACCCGCGGCTCGGGCGGCGGCGGCGCGTCCAGCACCGGCGCCCCGGCGCGTAGCTGGTGGGTGGCGAGCATGGTCTCGTCGTGCTGCTGCTCGTGCTGCACGATCATGCCGAACGCGAAGCCGTCCTCGACCAGTTTCCGGTCGCCGAACCGGATGCCGTCCAGCAGGTCGTAGACCTTGTCCCGGACGGTACGCACGTAGGCGCGGGCCTCCGCCGGGGGCAGCAGGGGCAGCGAAGGGCGGTCCTTGCGGGGCTGTTTGAAGGCGTCGTACAGGTCGTCGATGTCGCGGCGCACCGGCTCGCGGCCGCCCACGTCGCGGACCAGCCAGAGTTCCTCCTGGTTGCCAACGTGCGCCAGGTCCCAGACCAGCGGGGACATCAGCGTGGAGTGCTGCTGCATCAGGTCGTCGTCGTCCACCGCGTCGGTCAGCAGCGCGGTACGGTCCCGGGTGCGTGCCAGCTCCGCCGCGATCACGCTGCGCAGCCGTTCGCACTCGGTCCCCACCCGCTCGGTCGTCGTCACCGGTGCCTCCTCTCCGTAGCGGCACGGCGCCGCCGGATTCCTCGGCTCGTCTCCTCGTGCAGCCCCGCCGGCAGCTCCAGCCGGGGCAGGGCCGTCAGGGCCAGGTCGAACAGCTCGGCGGCGGCCGCCGCCAGGGCCGGGTCGTCGAGCCCGTACCGCGCCGCGGCGTGCCAGCGGTCGGCGACCGGGACGGCGGCGGCGAGGGCCGCGCGGGTGGTGTCCGGGTCGGCGAAGAGGGCGGCCAGCACCGCGAGCGGCAGTGTCCACTCCCGACCGGGTTGGGCGTCCAGGTAGCGGACCTCCAGGTAGCCGCGCGGGCGCACCGGCGGAAAGAGCGTGCTGACGTGGTACTCCAGGTCGTCGGTGGTCGGCGGGCGGGGCAGCGCGCCGGCCAGCCAGTCGGCGAAGGTCACCCCGGGCGGCGGTGTCCAGTCCGGACCGTCGGCGCGCACGCAGAGCAGGGGCGCGGCGAGCGCGTACCCGGTCCAGGCGGTGACCGGATCGTGGCCGGCGCGGTGGGGCGACCAGACCGGCCGGGTCCGCGCCGGGTCGATGGCCAGCCAGGCCGCCATCCGCGCGGAGGCCCAGCCGGTACGCCGTCCAGCGTGCCGGTCCGCGGTGGCGAACGCGGCCAGTAGCGGCGGTCCGACGGCGTGGGCGGCCGCCCACCGCTCGGCCAGCCGCTCGGGTTCACCGGCGTCCAGGCAGACCTGGAGGCCCGCGGTGCTGTACATCATGGCGCGACCGGCCGGTCCGCGCCGGTCGAAGACGCAGCGCATGGCCTGGTAGCGCGGGGTCTCGACGACCGGGCGGGGAGCCCGCCAGGGGTCCATCCCGGTGCCGCCCAGCACGAGGCCGGCGGCGTCCAGTACGGCGCTCAGTTCGGCGATGTCGGCCGAGGTGGCCTGGATCAGCGCGGCGATCGAGGGTCGCGGCGCGGAGGAGATCTCCACCTGCCCGCCCGGCTCCACGGTCACGGCGCCGCCGTGCCGGAGCCCTTCGGCGGGGCTCGTCGGGTCGATGGTCACGGGGCTGTGCCGCCCCAGGGCCCGGCGCAGTCGCTCACGGTCGACCGGGCGGGTCGGGTCCGTGGCGTCGTGCACGGTCCATTCCAGCTCGACGCCGGTCAGGGTGGGCGGGCCGGTCTTGAAGCAGATCCTGGCGATGTGCCCGGCGGCCGCGGCCCCGTCCCGCAGGACGGTGCTCCGGTCCAGCTCGGGTGACATCACCAAGAGACGGCTCCTCTTCCCGGGGTGGCGACGGCTCTGTCGGCCCGGACACCGGCGGGGGCGCCCGCGGTCCCACCATCTTCTGTCTAGCAGACGGAATCCGCGTCCCGAGGGAGATGAATTTTTGTCCGGAATCCGGTGGTTGCGGCAAGGCGGGTTTCTGCGAGACGCCTCAACCGGCCTGGCTCGGCCTGCCCGTCCGGCGGGCCGGGGTGGCCGCTTTCGTCGGCTGGACCGGGGTCGCCGCGTTTCCGGCCGTGGGTGGCCGGGTGGCCCGCGCGCTGCGCGTCGGCGTCGGGTCCGCCTCGGGCACCAGCCGGACGCAGTACGCCTCGACCTGGTCCGCGCCGCCGGCCGCGGCGACCAGGTCGGCGAAGGCCGGCGTCTCCAGTGCGCTGGCCCGCTGCTGCTCCGACTTGGCCAGGTACGCCCCGCACAAGCCGGTGAGCTGTTGGACCGTCGCCGGCCGGCCCGGGCCGCCGGTACGGTCGGGTGTCGGCGAGGCGGCGGGGCCCGAGGTGCCGTTGCTCGGCGAACCCGCCCCGGACTGCGACGGCGAGCCGGTGTCGCCCGCCCCGGTGCGGCCCGCCGTGGTCGGGACGGGCGGTGGCGCCGGCTGCTCCGGCCGTTCGAGGCTCACCGTGGCGAACGCGACTCCGGCGGTGGCGGTGGCGGCCAGCGCGGCCGCCCAGGCCGCCACGCCGACCCGCAGCCGGGGCCGTCGGGGCTCGGCCGCCGCCGGGTTCGCCCGGGCCGCCCGGAACGCCGTGAGGGCCTGCTCCTCGCCGGCAAGCTCGCCTGGGCGGGTGGGGGCGGCCGTGGCGGCGAGCAGGTGGGCCAGCGGGTCGGCCCGGGGCTCCGGTGGACGTCCGGCGCGGGCCGCGTCGAGCAGACGGTCGGACTCCGCCCGGTCGGCGGGTCCGTCGGACCGGCGAAAAGTCATCCAGGTTCCCCTCACGTCATCCGTCCGCCGGTTCGGCCTTCGGCGCGTTCGGCGCCTGCCGTCCCCGGTGGGTACGCGGGCGGGGCGGGGTGGCTGTTCCGGCCTGGCCCGGCGACCGTGCCACGTCGGAGCGTTCCAGCAGCGCGGCGAGGCGACGCAGGCCACGGTGCGCGGCGGTGCGGACGGCGCCCGCCCGCCGGCCGAGCACCCGTCCGGCGGTCTCGGCGTCGAGGCCGATCACGGCGCGCAGCAGCACCGCCTCCGCCTCCCGGGGCGGCAGGGTGGCGATCAACGCCAGCGCGGTCTCGGTACCGATCGTCTCGCCGGCCCGCTCGGCGGTGTCGGCGTCGCCGGCCAACTCGCTGAGCGCCTGCACCGGCACCGGCAGGGACGGCCGCCTGCGCTGCCTGCGGAGGTGGTCCATGGCCCGGTTGCGGGCGATCGTGACGGTCCAGGCACGGAACTCGCCGCCGGTGAAGCTGGGCAGGTCACGGGAGATCTGTAGCCAGGTCTCCGAAGCGACGTCTTCGGCGTCCGCGCCCACCAGGGCGGTGAGGTAGCGCAGCAGGCCCGGTTGGAGGCTGCGGTAGAGGAAGCGGAATGCGGCCTCGTCGCCCGTCTGCGCCGCGGCCACCGCCTCGCTCAGCTCACCGGTCATGGACCTGCCGTTCCCGCCGTAGCAATCTCCGGACCAGCGTCCGCCGGTGCCGTGACCGACGTCCCGCAGGTCCACCGACCGGACCTCCACCCGTACCATCCGCCCCGGTGACCTCTCCGGCAACCGACGCCGAAGCGTGCGGTCGCACGTGTGGACATGTGCCGCTCGGTACGGCGTCGGCGGACATACCGTACCGGTGTCGTGGGGCGACCCAGAGCCGGGCCAACGCTAGGAAGGGGCAGACGGGCCGGCAAGTCACCATCCGGCAGGAAAAGAGTGAGAAATGTCTACCGCCCTTACCGGCGGGTCGATGTAACGGAAACCGCTCTACGTACGCTCACGCTGGTTGCCTGCCCGATAGCACCCGTCTGGTCGTCCGATGGCCGTTCGGCGGATCGGCGGCGGGCCGCCCGTGGCCGCGCCGGTAGAGATCACGGGAAATACTCCGCGCCCGCTGTGGGTACGGTATGGAGGTGTTGTCTTCGGAGGTCGTACTCAGCGGTAGATACCGCTTGGATGACCGTGTCGCCACCGGCGGCATGGGGGACGTCTGGCGCGCCACGGACCTGGTGCTGGGCCGTCAGGTCGCGGTGAAGGTCCTGCTTCCCGCGCTGGTCTCCGACCCCGACTTCATCGCCCGTTTCCGCGCCGAGGCGCGGATCATGGCGTCGCTGCGCAGCCCGGGCATCGTGCAGGTCTTCGACTGCGGTGAGGACGACCTGTCCGACGGCAGCCGCGCGGACTACCTGGTCATGGAGTTCGTCGACGGCGAGCCGCTGTCCCGGCGGATCGAGGCGGCCGGCCACCTCGAGGTCGGCGAGACCATGTCGATCGTGGCGCAGGTGGCGCAGGCGCTGCACGCGGCGCACGCCCGCGGCATCGTTCACCGGGACGTCAAGCCGAGCAACCTGCTGGTGCAGGAGGACGGTGCGGTCGTCCTGGTCGACTTCGGGGTGGCCCGGTCGACCAACGTGACCAGCATCACCAGCACGAACGCCGTGCCGGGCACCGCCCTCTACATGGCCCCCGAGCAGGCCGCCGGGCGGCCGGTCTCCGGCGCCACCGACCTCTACGCGCTCGGCGCGGTGGCCTACTGCTGCCTCACCGGCACTCCGCCGTTCACCGGCGACAGCCCGCTCCAGGTGGCCGTACGGCACCTGGACGACGAGCCGCCGGAGCTGCCGGCCGAGATCCCGCAGTCGGTCCGTGACCTGGTTGCCCGGGCGCTCGCCAAGGACCCGGCCGACCGCTACCCCTCCGGCGCGGCGATGGCCGAGGCGGCCCGGGCGGCGATGGGCGAGTCGCCGACCGCGATGGTGCCGGTGGCGCTGCGCGGCGCGGCGGGTCCGGCCAGCAGTCGGGACGACCTGACGGCGGCCGCCCCGCTCGCCACGGTGTCCCCCGCCGGCCGGCGCCGGCGGCGCGGGGCGCTGGTCGGCGCGCTGGCCGCCGTCCTCGTGGCGCTGGCCGCCCTGGGCGCGGCGCTCGGCGCGGCGAAGAATGCCGGCGAGCCGGCAACCACCATCGAGACCACATCCCCGGCGGTCGCCCCCAGCCTCGGCGAGGTCTCCACCACCACCGAGGTGCCGCCGACCGATTCTCGCGAGCGGCCGTACCGGCCGGTCGGACCGCCGAAGCCGTCCGCGTCGGCCTCGGCGACGCCCAGCCCGTCGCGGAGCTCGGCCGAGCCGACGCCGTCGGACGTGCCGCCGACGACGCCGAGCGCCACGAGCGCGGCCCCGAGCGACTCGGCCGCACCGAGCGACACCTCGACGCCGCCGACCGACACGTCCCCGGGTACGGCCAACGGCGGGGGGCGGCAGCAGCCGGCCGGAATGGGTAACTGAGCCGGCTTGAGCCGACACAGAAGCCTCATCCGCCTCACCTTCCCCAAAACGGACATACGATAAGCGCCAGGCATTTACCGTGACAGACGGGTAGCTACCGCCGTCTTCCGAGGAGCCCGGGTGAACGCTGAGAAGCTTGTCGTGATCGGTCAGGGGTACGTGGGCCTGCCACTGGCCGTGCGTGCCGTCGAGGCCGGCATGGACGTGGTCGGCCTCGACGTCGACGCCACCCGGGTGAAGCAGCTCGCCAACGGCGAGTCCTACGTCGAGGACATCCCGGCCGACCGCCTCGGCCGTGCCCTGGCGAGCGGCCGGTACCACCCGAGCACCGAGTACACCGACGCCGAGGGCTTCGACATCTGCGTGATCACCGTGCCCACGCCACTGCGCGACGGGACCCCGGACCTCAGCTTCGTCGAACAGGCGGGACTCGGCATCGGGCCGTACCTGCGCCCGGGCTGCACGGTCGTGCTGGAGTCGACCACCTACCCGGGCACCACGGAGGAGCTGCTCTGCCCCCTGCTGGAGTCGACCAGCGGGCTGCACAGCCGGGTCGACTTCCACCTCGGCTACAGCCCGGAGCGGATCGACCCGGGCAACCCGACCTGGCGGCTGGAGAACACCCCGAAGGTCGTGTCCGGGGTGGACGACGCGTCGCTGGCGCGCGTGGACGCCTTCTACCGGAGGCTGGTCGAGCGCACCGTGCCGGTGGACTCCACCCGGGTGGCCGAGCTGACCAAGCTGATCGAGAACACCTTCCGCCAGGTCAACATCGCGCTGATCAACGAGCTGGCGATGCTCTCCCACCAGCTCGACATCGACGTGTGGCAGGCGATCGAGGCCGCCGAGACGAAGCCGTTCGGCTTCATGCCCTTCCGACCCGGGCCCGGCGTGGGGGGCCACTGCCTGCCGATCGACCCCTGCTACCTGTCCTGGCAGGTCAAGCGGCGCCTCGGCCGGCAGTTCCGGTTCATCGAGCTGGCCAACGACATCAACCACGAGATGCCGGAACACGTCACGCAGCGGATCATGGCGGGGCTGAACCGGTCCGGGCGCGCCCTCACCGGCGCCCGGCTGCTCCTGCTCGGTCTCGCGTACAAGCGCAACACCGGCGACATGCGGGACTCCCCCGCGACCGAGGTCGCCCGCCGGCTCGTCGACCTCGGCGCCGAGGTGCTGGCGGTGGAACCGTACGCGGAGCCGCACCACATTCCCGTCGGGGTGGCGCTGGTCGAGCTGACCGAGCGGGAGATCCTCGCCGCCGACGCGGTGGTGGTGGTGACCGACCACGACTGCTTCGACTACGACCTGGTGGCGCGGCACGCCCACTACGTGTTCGACACCCGCAACCGCTGCCAGGGCCCGGCCGTCGAGCGGCTCTGACCGGCGCTCCGGCCCCACCCGCCGGTGGGGCCGGAGCGGGCCCGTCACTCGCCGCCGAGCGACTCGACGATCGGCCGGGCCAGGGCCCGGCGGGCGGGCAGCACGGAGGCGGCCAGCGCCGCCAGCACGGCCACCCCGAGGATCAGGGCGATCCGGTCCCACGGCAGCACCAGGACATACGCGCCACCGACCCGGGCCACCACGGCCATGGCGCTGGCGCTGATCCCGGTGCCGAGCGCGACCCCGAGCGCCGTGCCGACCAGCGCGACGAGCGCCGCCTCCACGGCCAGGGCGGCCCGCAGGCCACCCCGGGTCAGCCCCACCGCCCGCAGCACGGCGTTCTCCCGGGTCCGTTCCACCACCGACAGGGTGAGGGTGTTCGCCACGCCGACCAGGGCGATGACCACGGCGAGGCCGAGCAGCGCGGTGACGAAGCCGAGCACCATGTCCACCGTGCCGGTCAGCATCTTCTTGTACGCCGCCTGGTCCATCAGGTTGACCGTCGGGTAGTCGGCGAGCACCTGGGTGATGGCCGCCCTGGCGGCGGCGAGCGGCACGCCCGGCGCCGGGTCCACCTCGGCGAGGTAGCCGCG
>NZ_JAPDPH010000107.1 GCF_026013475.1 Micromonospora yasonensis
CGACCAGGTCGACCAGGCTCGCCTGGAAGTCGGCCATCCGCTTGAGCAGCACCGGGTCGCTCGCGGCCAGGATGCGTACCGCGAGGAGGCCGGCGTTGCGCGCGTTGCCGATGGAGACCGTGGCCACCGGCACGCCGGCCGGCATCTGCACGATGGAGAGCAGCGAGTCCATCCCGTCCAGGTGCTTGAGCGGAACCGGCACGCCGATCACCGGTAGCGGGGTGACCGAGGCGACCATGCCGGGCAGGTGGGCCGCCCCGCCGGCGCCGGCGATGATCACCTTGACGCCCCGGCCGGCGGCGGCGCGGCCGTACTCGATCATCTTGACCGGGGTCCGGTGCGCGGAGACCACGCCGACCTCGTAGGGCACCTCGAACTCGTCCAGCGCCTCGGCGGCGGCCTTCATGGTCGGCCAGTCCGAGTCGCTGCCCATGATCAGCCCGACGGTGCTCACTGGTGCCCCTCCCGCAGCCAGCGGGCGGCTCGCGCGGCCCGGGCCCGTACGTCGTCCAGATCGTTCCCGAGCACCGTGACGTGCCCGATCTTGCGGCCCGGGCGCACCTGCTTGCCGTACAGGTGGACCTTGGCCCCGGGCTCGGCGGCGAAGAGGTGGTGCAACCGCTCGTCGATGGAGATCCCACCCGGCTCGCCGCCGAGCACGTTCGCCATCACCACGACCGGCGCGGTGAGGGCGGTGTCCCCCATCGGGTAGTCCAGCACCGCCCGTAGGTGCTGCTCGAACTGGGAGGTCCGGGCCCCCTCGATGGTCCAGTGCCCCGAGTTGTGCGGCCGCATGGCCAGTTCGTTGACCACCAGCCCGGCCGGCGTCTCGAACAGCTCCACGGCCAGCAGGCCGATCACGCCGAGCGCGGTGGCCAGGTCGATGGCGAGCTGCTGGGCCGCGACCGCCAGCTCCTCGGGCAGGCCGGGCGCCGGCGCCAGCACCTCGACGCAGATCCCGTCCCGCTGCACGGTCTCCACCACCGGGTACGCGGCGACCTGGCCGAATGGCGAGCGGGCCACCTGCACGGCCAGCTCCCGGCGCAGCGCGACCCGTTCCTCGACGATCAGCGGAGTGCCCCCGGCGAGCAGGGTGGTGGCCAGCTCGACCGCCTGGGCGCCGCCGTCCACCAGCCAGACGCCCCGGCCGTCGTAGCCGCCGCGGGCCGCTTTGAGCACCACCGGCCAGCCGACCTCATCGCCGAAGGCGACCAGGTCCGCGGGCTGC
Organism: Micromonospora yasonensis; assembly: GCF_026013475.1. Classification (GTDB taxonomy): domain Bacteria; phylum Actinomycetota; class Actinomycetes; order Mycobacteriales; family Micromonosporaceae; genus Micromonospora; species Micromonospora yasonensis. Next base: position 1,229 of record NZ_JAPDPH010000107.1, read on the forward strand.
TCGACGGGACGCCAGGCCGGGTTCGGCGCGCCCAGCTCGCCGAGCCGCTCGCGCATCACCCGCTTGTCCTGTGCGTGCAGCAGCGCGTCGGCCGGCGGGAAGAGCTTCATTCCCTCGTCGGCGAGGGTGCGGATGTGCCCGCTGGGCACGTGCTCATGGTCGAACGTGACCACGTCGCAGCCCTTCGCGAAGGTACGCAGGGCGGCGAGGTCGGTGTGGTCGCCGTACTGGACGTCGGCCGCGACCAGGGCGGCGCCGTCGTCCGGGGCGAGCGCCAGCACGCGCAGCGACTGGCCGAGGGCGATGGCGGCCTGGTGGGTCATTCGGGCCAGCTGGCCACCGCCCACCATGCCGACGACAGGCAGTCCGGTCCGGGAATCCATAGCGCCGCCAGCCTATCCGGGCGATGGTCGGAGCCGGCCCGGAGGGCGACCAGTCTCACCGCGGTGGTGCGCGAGTGGCGAACTCAGCCGGCCGGGGAGACCGTGATCCGGCGCGGCGCGCGGGCGACCTCGCGTGCGGTGGCCCGGGCGATCAACAGCGAGCCGAGCACCGTCGGGGCGAGCCACGCGGCCAGGTGCCCGTCGGACATCTGCACGGCGAACCCGGTGACGAAGGCGATCACCGTGCTGCCCATCAGGTTGAGGTGCCAGATCCGCCAACCCCGGCCACCCGGTACGTGCGGCCGACGGCGGGCGAACCAGAACCCGCCGAGCACCCAGCCGAGGGTGAGCGCACCGAGCACCGCCAGCCCCCACAGGCGCGCCGGATCGTAGGCGAAGAGCCCGACGGCGCTGAGACTGAGGCCGACGGCGGCGCCTACGTAGACCCGGCCGAGCAGGGTGTGCCTGCCGCGCCGTTTCGGGGCGAGCAGCACGGGCAGAGCGAGCAGCAGCCCGGTGATGCCGCTGACCGCGTGGATCACGACGAGAACGGTGTGCACGGGTCCTCCTCTCCATGACATCCCAATGTGGGAGGTCGATAGCCCCAGCATCTGACCTGACACAATGGGATGTCAAGGAGTTTCGCGAAGGAGAGCTCACCGATGCCGGACCGGCCGTTGAACGCCACCGCCGCCTCCCTGCTGGGCTTCCTGCACGACGGGCCGATGACCGGCTGGGACCTGGTCGAGTACGCGCAGCAGCGGATCGGCGCGTTCTGGTCGCTGACCCAGAGCCAGGTCTACCGGGAGCTGACCGCGATGGCGGCCGCCGGGCTGATCCGGGCCGGCGAGCGCGGGCGGCGCGACCGACAGCCGTACGAGATCACCGAGGCCGGGCGCGCGGCGTTCGCCGAGTGGGCCGGGAAGCCGCCAGCGGCGGAGATCATCCGGTTCCCCCTGCTGCTGACGGTGCTCTTCGGGCGGCACCTGCCGCCGGACCGGCTGGCGGAGTACCTGGCCGCGCATCGGGCCACCCACGCCGCCCGGCTGGCCGGGTACGCGGAGGCGGCCGCCGCCCTGCCGCCCGAGGCGGACGAGATCGACCCCTACTCCGTGGCGACACTGCGTTTCGGGCTGGCCTACGAGCGAGCGGTACTGGAGTGGTTCGACGCCCTGCCCGGGCCGCTGCGGCCGGCGGACCGGGATGGCGGGGCCCCTCCGACGGCCACCGGTTGACATGATCGGGTCATGAGCACCCGCGACCTGCTGCGCGGGCTCCCCGTGCTCGCGCACGAGATGCCCTCGTTCGACCCCGCCGACACGCCCGACGCACCGGTTCCGCTTTTCGCCTCCTGGCTGGCTGGAGCGATCGACGCCGGCGTGGACGAACCGCACGCGATGACCCTCTCGACCGTCGACGCCGACGGCGCCCCGGACGCCCGGGTGCTGATCCTCAAGGATCTCGACGACGAGGGCTGGCGCTTCGCCACCACCTCGACCAGTGCCAAGGGACGGCAGCTCGCCGCCGAGCCCCGGGTGGCGCTGAGCTTCCACTGGCGCGAGCAGGGCCGGCAGGTCCGGGTACGCGGCACTGCCCGGCCGGTCCACCCGGAGGAGTCGCGGCGCGACTTCCTGGCCCGCCCGCTGGGCTCCCGGATCGCCGGCATGGCCGGCCGGCAGAGCGAGCCGCTCGACCGCCGGGAGGCCCTCGACGGGGCGTTCGCGCGGGCTCGCGCGCTGGTGCTCAACAAGCCGGATCTCGCCCCCGAGGCGCACACCGTCTACCTCGTCCGTCCGGAGACGGTCGAGTTCTGGCAGGCCGACCGGGCGCGCCGGCACGTCCGGCTGCGCTACCGCCGTACCGCGGACGGCTGGGAGCGGGAGCTGCTCTGGCCGTGATGGCTCAGCCGAGCTCGGCGACCAGCTCGTCGACCGAGGTCACCGGCCGCTGGCAGACGAAACCCCGGCAGACGTACGCGGCGGGCCGCCCGTCGACCAGCGGCCGGTCGGCCAGCAGCGGCACCCCCGCCTGGTCGCTCCGGCCGGCCACCACCACCGCGCCGGGCGGGGCGTACCGGTGGGCGGCCGCCACGAGCGGGTCGCCCGCCGGGTCGTCGGTCACCACCGCGATCTCGTACGGCCCGGAGAGCAGCGCCTCGCCGACGGTGGCCGCGTACCCGGTGAACCGGGCGTGCCGGCCGACGATCGGCGCGACCGTCGACAGGGTGGCCTCGGCCGCGTCCCGGTACCGGGTCTCCCCGGTCAGCGCCGCGTACGCGACCAGCGCCGCGACGATCGCCGACCGGCCGGACGGAGTGGCGTTGTCCGTGGGATCGGCCGGCCGGGTGACCAGGCGCTCGGCGTCGTCCGCGGTGTCGTAGAAGCCGCCGTCCGGGGCGGCGAACCGGGCCAGCGCCACGTCGAGCAGCTGCCCGGCCAGGGTCAGCCAGCGGCCCTCGCCGGTGAGCTGGTGCAGCGCGCAGAACGCCTCGGCCACACAGCCGTAGTCCTCCAGCACGCCGGCCGGCTCGCCGACCACCCTGTCCCGGGAGACCCGGCGCAGCCGGCCGTCCACCACGTGCACGTTCGCCAGGTGCTCGGCGGCGTCGCGCATCGCCCCGTCGGCGACGATGGTGACGCCCTCCATGAGGTTCGCGTCCTCGTCGTCCGGGTTCGCGTAGAGCGCGGCGACCTGCTGGAACTCGGCGATCGCGGTGATCGCGAGCCCGTTCCAGGCGGCCACCACCTTGTCGTCCCGGGCCGGTTGGGGGCGGGTGTCCCGGGCGGCGAGCAGTCGGCCGACCACGTCCTGCCAGCGGGCCCGGACCGCCGGGTCGGCGTCGTCCACGTCCCGGGCCAGCCGGAGCACGCTGGTGCCGCGTTCGAACGTCCCGGACTCGGTCACCCCGAACAGGTCGGCGGCGAACCGGCCGTCCTCCTCCCCGAGCACCTCGACGAGCTGGGCCGGGGTCCAGACGTAGGTGAGGCCCTCGACGCCCTGGGTGTCCGCGTCCAGCGCGGACGCGAAGCCCTCGCCGGGCCGGTGCAGCTCGTCGGCGAGGAACCGGGCGGTGTCCCGGGCGACCCGCCGGGCCAGCCGGTCCCCGGTGAGCCGCCAGAGCTGGGTGTAGACCCGCAGCAGCAGCGCATTGTCGTAGAGCATCTTCTCGAAGTGCGGCACGGTCCAGTGGCCGTCCACCGAGTAGCGGGCGAACCCGCCGGCGAGCTGGTCGTGCAGGCCGCCCCGGGCCATCGCCTCACAGGTGTGCCGGACGATCTCCAGGCTCCGGGCCGAGCCGGTGCGCTGGTGGTGCCGGAGCAGGAAGAGCAGGTTCATGTGCGGCGGGAACTTGGGCGCCCCGCCGAATCCGCCGTTCGTCTCGTCGTACTCCTGGTCGAGCTGCGCGGCGGCGGCGTCGAGCAGTTCGGCGGTGAGCGGGGCGGTGAGCCCGCCGACGGCCTGGGCGCCGCCGATCGCCTCGACCACCGCGGCGCCCTGCCGCAGCACGGCCTCCCGCTGGTCCCGCCAGGCGGTGGCGACCGAGCCGAGGAGGCGGATGAAGTTCGGCCGGGGGAAGTAGGTGCCGCAGAAGAACGGGGTGCCGTCCGGCGTGGCGAAGACCGTCATCGGCCAGCCCCCCTGCCCGGTCATCGCCTGGGTGGCGGTCATGTAGACCGCGTCGACGTCCGGGCGCTCCTCCCGGTCCACCTTGACGCAGACGAAGTCGTCGTTCATCAGCTGGGCGACGCCCTCGTTCTCGAACGACTCGTGCGCCATCACATGGCACCAGTGGCAGGCCGCGTACCCGACCGAGATGAGCACCGGCACGTCGCGCCGCTTGGCCTCGGCGAACGCCTCGTCGCACCAGGGCCACCAGTCGACCGGATTCTCGGCGTGCTGGAGCAGGTACGGCGAGGTGGCGTCGGCAAGTCGGTTCACCCGACGACCATATCGAGCACGCCCTGGCGGCGCTGCGGGAGCGGACCGGCCGCGTCAGCACTCCCGGCTAGGCCTCCCCTCTGGCGTTCTGTCAAATCGCCTCGATCAGTTAGTCGAACACGGGAAACTGCGGGTACTGGAATCCCGGTAGGCCCGGGTGGCGCCGTGTGGAGGAGTTGCGATGCGCGTGCTCATGACAGTCGAGATAGACACCGACGCCGGCAACCGGGGCATCCAGGACGGCAGCCTGCCCAAGGCGATCCAGGCGGCCCTCACGCAACTGAAACCCGAAGCCGCCTACTTCACGACCCGCCACGGCCACCGGACCGGGTACTTCGTCTTCGACCTGCGAGAACCCGCACAGATGCCGCAGGTGGCGGAGCCGTTCTTCATCGGATTGAATGCCAGGATTGATATGACTCCCGTGATGAACGCGGAAGATGTGCAGCAGGGAATGAGCCGGGTGCCGCAGACCTGAGTACCTAGGAGGCGCCGTCAGCGCGGAGCGGGAAGACGTTGCCCTGGGCGCTGTCCCGCAGCGACCCCAGCACCGCGCCGATCTTGTCGGCCGGCATCGGCTTGAAGAAGTGGTAGCCCTGGGCGGCGGTGCAGCCCAGCTCGGCCAGGGCGGTCCGCTGCTCGGCGGTCTCCACGCCCTCGGCCACCACCCGCAGCCCCAGCTCGTGGGCGAGCCCGACGGTGGTCCGGACGATCGCCGCCGCCTCCGGGGACTCGGCCATCCGGATCACGAAGGAACGGTCGACCTTCAGCTCGTCGACCGCGATCCGGGTCAGGAAGGTCAGCGACGAGAAGCCGGTGCCGAAGTCGTCGACCGCGAGCTGCACCCCCATCGACCGCAGGGTGGCCAGCACCTCGTCGATGACCTCCAGCTCGCTCATCACCACCGTCTCGGTGATCTCCAGGACCAGCCGGTGCGGCGGGACCTGGTGCCGGCGCAGCGCGTCGCCGATCTCCCCGGGCAGCCGCGGGTCGAGCAGGCTGCGGGCCGACAGGTTCACCGAGATCGGCACGTCGAGCCCCTCGCGGGCCCACCCGGCGGCCACCGCGAGCGCCTTGTCCAGCACGTACCGGGTGAAGCTGCCGAGCTGCTCGCTGTTCTCGACCGGCCGGATGAAGTCGGCCGGCCCGAGCCAGCCGCGCCGGGGATGCTGCCACCGGATCAGCGCCTCCACGCCGGTCGGCGCGCCCGTAGCCAGGTCCACCGCCGGCTGCAACGCCAGCACGAGCTGGTCGTCGGCCTCCAGCGCCTCCCGCAGCTCGGCGAGGAGCGCCAGGTGGTCGGTGCTCGCCGCATCCCGGGAGCTGTCGTACGCGGCGACGCTGCCGCCGCCCTCCTTCGCCTGGTACATGGCGATGTCGGCCCGGCGCAGCAGCTCGGTCAGGTCCGCGGTGCCCGCGGCGGCGACCACCACGCCGACCGACACCTCGACGGACATCCGCACCCCGGCCACCTCGGTCGGCGCGGCCAGCCGCTCGGCGATCTCCCGGGCCTGGCGCAGCGCGTACGTGATCGGGGCCGCGCGGTCGTCGACCACCGGTACCGCGGTCAGCAGCAGGGCGAACTCGTCGCCGCCGAGCCGCCCGAGCAGGTCGCCGGGGCGGGCCAGGGCGCCCAGCCGGTTCGCGGTCAGCCGCAGCAGCTGGTCGCCGGCGGCGTGCCCGAGCGTGTCGTTGACCTCCTTGAACTGGTTGACGTCGAGCAGCAGCAGCGCGACCGGGTGGTCGTGAGCGAGCTGCCGCAGCGCCTGGTCGCCGTTGGCCAGCATGGCGGCCCGGTTCAGCAGCCCGGTGAGCTGGTCGTGCACCGCCTCGTACGAGGAGCGGGCGGTGACCAGCCGCAGCTCGCGATGGGTGGCGGCGTCGTGCAGGGCGGCGGCCAGCGCGTCCCCGAACGCGGCCACGCCGTCCCGCTCCCGGGCGGTCGGTGGGGCCGAGCGGGGAAAGTGGACGCGCAGCTGACCCACCTCCGCGCTGCCCACGGTCAGGGAGCGCACCAGCTCGTGCTCGCTCGACTCGACCAGCACCGGGGGCGGCACCTCGCGGTCGCGTACCTGACCACCGGTGTCCGCCCGGTAGCGCCGCCACCGGCCCTCGCCCCGGGCGACGTCCACCTCGACCAGCTCGGCGCCGAAGAGCGCGAGCGCACCGGTCACCGCGGCGGTCGCCACCCCCCGCTCGTCGAGTTGGTTGAGCGCGGCGGTCGCCTCGGCGAACGCCCGCCAGGTGCGGTGCTCCTGGTCGGCCCGGAGCCGGTGGCGGTAGGTCTGCTGGAGGAGCCAGAGCGGCGGCGGGAGCAGCAGCAGCCAGCGGGGGTCCAGCTCCAGCAGCGCGACCACCACCAGGCCGACCGCCACGTTGCCGACGAACATGAGCAGCTTGCCGCGGAGCGCGGCGAGCAGCGGCGGACCGATCGGGATGCCGTGCCGCAGCGCGAGGGTCGCGCCGCCCAGCCACGCGGTGGTGAGCAGGTAGGTCACCGAGCCGGCGACCAGCGCGAAGGCCAGCTCCGGGGTCGGCGCGGCGAGCATCGGCCGGCCCAGCGCGCTGGCCACCGCGCCGGCGAGGGCCGTGGCGGCGGTCAACGAGCCGGCGATCCGGACCAGCTCCAGCACCGACCGTCGGTCGGCGAGCACGGACATCGCGGTCCAGGCGGCCCCGGCGCCGAGCAGGGCCGCGGCCGGCAGCCAGCCGGCCGGTACGAGGTAGAGACAGACGATGAGGGCGGCCTCGCCCCAGGTGATGCTGACCATGCCGGCGGCGGTGCGGAACCGCAGTCGGGCCAGCTGGGCGACGGCGAACGTGGCGACCGCGAGGCCGAACCGGGCCGGTGCCGGCAGCGGGTCGTCGGGTGGGAGGGACGCCGGAACGGTGAGCCCGAGTACCGCGGCCGCCAGCGCGGTGGCCGCGACGGCGGCGGTCACCATGAGCACCCCGGCCGGCGTGCCCCGCAGGCCGAGCCGATCGAGTGGGTGACCGTCCCTGCCGGAGGTCACGTATCCACCCCGTCCGCCGGCGGTCCGAGGGCACGGTGGGTGGCCGCTGCTGCCACGAACATCGGCGCCCCCCTTCCGCGCACGGCTCAGGGACCTTCGGTCCCCCCGGCGGAAGGCTAAGCCAAAGCCGGTGGTCGCAACAGGGGGCGACGACCGGCTTCGACGTGATTCACGCGCCGACTACCCGTTCCGGCGCTGCTCGGAGCCGTTGGGAGCGTCTGCGGGTGATTCCTGCGAGACGATCCCGTCTGTCGGATCGGCGACTGCCGCGTCGGCCCGATCCGACCCGGCCGGGCCGGCCTGTGGCGGGAACCGGTCGGGCAGCCGGCGAAGCCGGGCGTTCATGTTGCGGATCAGCAGGACGGTGACGGTGGCCAACGCGACGATGAGGAAGAGACCCATCGGACCGGCGAGACCACCCGTACGGGTGTCACCGAAGTTGTTCTCCGCGAGCACCTGGGCGGTGGTCAGCATGGTGTTCCTCCGATGTGCGGCTGCTGCCTCTCAGCGTAGCCCGCCACCGGATCAGCGAGCATGGGCCGTCTCGCGGACCCCGGCGAAGAGGTCGGACTCGGGCAGCGGGCTGTCGACCAGAGAGCGGGCGAGCTGGTAGTCCTCGGTCGGCCAGGCCCGTTGCTGAAGGTCCATCGGCACCTGGAACCAGAAGCCGTCCGGGTCGATCTGGGTGGCGTGGGCACGCAGCGCGTCGTCCCGGACCGGGAAGTATTCGGCGCACTCCACCCGGGTGGTGATCCGCGGGCCCTTGTCGGGGCGGTCGTCCCAGCGCTTGAGCCACTCCTCGTACGGCGACTCCAGGCCGGCGGCGAGCATGCCCTCGTGCAGGGCCATGATCTTGCCGCGCGAGAAGCCGATGTCGTAGTAGAGCTTGAGCGGCTGCCAGGGCTCGCCCAGCTCCGGATGCCGCTCCGGGTCGCCGGCGGCCTCGAAGGCCGCCACGGTCACCTTGTGGGTCATGATGTGGTCGGGGTGCGGGTAGCCGCCCTCCTCGTCGTACGTGGTGACGACGTGCGGGCGGAACTGGCGCATCAGCCGCACCAGCGGGGCGGCGGCGGTCTCCACGTCCTGCAGCGCGAAGCACCCCTCGGGCAGCGGCGGCAGCGGGTCGCCCTCGGGCAGCCCGGAGTCGACGAACCCGAGCCAGGCCTGCTCGATGCCGAGGATCGCCCGGGCGGCGTCCATCTCGGCCCGGCGGATGTCGGCGATGTTGGCCCACACGTCCGGGCGGTCCATCTTGGGGTTGAGCACGCTCCCCCGCTCGCCACCGGTGCACGTGACGACCAGGACGTCCACCCCCTCGGCGACATATTTCGCCGTGGTCGCGGCGCCCTTGCTCGACTCGTCGTCGGGATGGGCGTGCACCGCCATGAGACGCAGTTGCTCTGCCACCTTCGGCGCTCCTCGTCTGTGCCGGCCGGGCCGGCCACCCTGGGCCGGACCGGATGACCTGCCGGAATCTCCCCCCGCGCCCGCGGCAACCCCCGTGGCGGCTGGCTGGTCGGCGACTCGACCGACCTGCCATCCTTGGCTCAGCGCCGGGCTGGGAAGATGGACTTTGCCATTCTTGCCGATGCCGCCGACAACAACGCCAGGAGATACCCGCCGGTGAGCGAGACGCACACCACAATCACCCCGGGCGCCCCGGTATTCCCGCCCGGGCGGTACGGCCGCCGCCGCGAGCCCGGCCGCCGCCGGCCGCTCCTGCTCGCCCTGGCGGTGGCCGCCCTGCTGGCCGTCCTCGGGCTGGTCGCGGCGAAGCTCTACAACCAGTACGGCGATCCCGAGTACCGGGCCGAGGTGATCAGCTACACCGGGATCACCGACTCCCGGGTGGTGGTCGACTTCCGGGTCACCGTGCCGCCCGGCGGCTCGGCCACCTGCCTGCTGCGGGCCCGCGCGCACGACGGGACCGAGGTCGGGCACAGCGAGGCCACCGTGACCGCGCGCCCCAATCAGCGGCACGTCACCGTCGGGCACGAGGTGCCGACCACCGCCCGACCGTTCATCGGCGAGGTGCTGCGCTGCCGGCCCGCCGGCTGACCCCACCCGGACCGACCCCGCACCCCTGGTCCCGTCGCCGGCACTGGGGTGATCGGCGACACCTCGAAGTGCCCGGCACTGGTAACTTGGTAGTTCACCTGTCAGCCAGTCCGCACCAACCGAGGAGACCGCCTGTGTCCACCAATGGCAACGAGGCGCCCGCTACCTGGCTGTCCCAGGACGCGTACGACCGCCTGCAGGCCGAGCTCGACGAACTGATCGCCAACCGGCCGGTCATCGCCGCCGAGATCAACGCCCGGCGCGAGGAGGGCGACCTGCGGGAGAACGGGGGCTACCACGCCGCCCGCGAGGAGCAGGGCAAGGCCGAGGGGCGCATCCTCTACCTGAAGGAGCTGCTCCGCACGGCCAAGGTCGGCGAGGCCGCGGCCGCCGACGCGGTGTCGCCGGGCATGGTCGTGACGATCTACTTCGACGACGACGCCGACGACACGGAGACCTTCCTGCTCGGCTCCCGGGAGATCGCCTCCACCACCGACCTGACCGTCTACAGCCCCGAGTCCGCGCTCGGCAAGGCGATCCTCGGCGGCAAGGCCGGCCAGACCTGCACCTACACGGCGCCCAGCGGCGCCGACATCAAGGTGACCGTGGTCAAGTTCGAGCCGTTCTCCGGCTGACGCCCTCCGGACCCGTGCCGGATGGCTCGGGTCCGACCCGACCGAGGCTGACAGGCACTCCTCGGACCCGAGCCACACCGCGACCGCCCCGGCCCACCGGCCGGGGCGGTCGCGTCGTCACGGAACCCGGACGGCAGCTCACGACTCGGCGGCGAACACCACTTGGTAGCCGCTGGCCCGCAGGGCGCTGATCAGCTTGTCCGAGTGCTCCACGCCGCGGGTCTCCACCGACAGCGCCACCTCCACCTCACCGAGGCGCAGGTGTGGGTTGGCCCGCTGGTGCTCCACGTCCACCACGTTGGCCCGGTGCTCGGCGATCTCGCTGAGCAGCGAGGCGAGCTGACCCGGCCGGTCCGTGCACCGCACGGTGACCCGCAGGTAGCGGCCGGCCGCCGCCAGGCCGTGCTCGATCACCCGGAGCATGAGCAGCGGGTCGATGTTGCCGCCGGAGAGCACCGCCACCACCGGCGCCGTCACCTCCACCGCGCCGGCCAGCAGCGCGGCCACCCCCACCGCGCCGGCCGGCTCCACCACCTGCTTGCCGCGCTCCAGCAGCATCAGCAGGGCCCGGGAGATGTCCTCCTCGGAGACCGTGACGATCTCGTCGACCAGCTTGCGGACGTGGGTGAAGGTCAGGTCGCCGGGCCGGCCGACCGCGATGCCGTCGGCGATCGTCGAGAACGACGGCAGGCGTACCGGTTCGCCGGCCTTGAGCGAAGGCGGGAAGGCGGCCGCGGTGGCCGCCTGCACCCCGATCACCCGTACGTCGGGACGCAGCGCCTTGGCGGCCACCGCCATCCCGGAGATCAGGCCGCCACCGCCCACCCCGGTGACGATCGTCTTCACGTCCGGGCACTGTTCGAGGATCTCCAGCGCCACCGTGCCCTGCCCGGCGATGACATCCGGGTGGTCGAACGGGTGGATGAACACCGCCCCGGTCCGCTCGGCGAAGGTCTGCGCCGCGACCAGCGACTCGTCCACCGTGTTGCCGACCAGCTCGATCGTGGCGCCGTAGCCCTTGGTCGCGGCTACCTTGGGCAGCGGCGCGTTGACCGGCATGAAGACCGTGGCGTGGGTGCCGACCAGGCCGGCGGCGAGCGCCACCCCCTGGGCGTGGTTGCCGGCGCTCGCCGCGACCACGCCGCGTTCCCGCTCCTCGGCCGAGAGCCGGGAGATCCGCACGTACGCCCCGCGCACCTTGTACGACCCCGCACGTTGCACGTTCTCGCACTTCAGCCACGCCGGACCGCCGAGTACGCCGCTAAGCGGCCGGGACGGCTCCAGCGGGGTGGTACGGGTGACGCCGGCGAGCAGCTCCCGCGCGGCCTGTACGTCGGCGAGACCGACCAGTTCCGTCATGCCCCGATCGTGCCACCCGCCCCCGGGGGAACCTGCGGCGACGCCACGGTCGGATCAGCGACCACCTGCCGCGACGGCCCGGTGACCGGCTGCGCCGGGGCTTGGCGTCGTCCGCCATGGTCGCCACGCGTGGAAGTCGCGGACACGCTAGACGATCACGCGGTGGCCGGCGACCCCGTGCCGACCCGCGGGTAGCCGGGGGCGTGCCGCTGCCACGGGGCCTGCATCTCGAACTGTCCGGCGACGCCGAGCAGCAGCAACTCCGAGCCGGGCGGCCCGACGAACTGCACGGCGACCGGCAGGCCGTCGGGGCGGCGACCGACCGGCACCACGATCGAGGGCAGGCCGGCGATGTTCCAGGGCGCGGCGTACGGGGCGTACCGGATGTTGGCCGACATGTTCGCCCACCAGGACCGGCCGGACCAGCCGGCGGCCTCCGGCGGCGGCCCGGCCAGCGCCGGGGTGAGCAGCAGGTCGACGGAGTGGTCGGCGAAGAAGTTCACCGACCGATCGCGCCAGGCGAGCCGGTCGGCCTCTCGGACGTACCCCCGGCGCTGCGCCCACTCGCCGAGCGCCACGTGCCGGCGGCTGCGCCGCTGCAGGTCGCGGCGCTGCAGGCCGGACGTCCGCACGTCGGCGGCGGCCGCGGCGAACCAGGTGGCGATGCCCTGGAGGCCGAGCCGGGTCGGGTAGACCGGGTCGGCGGGGACGGTGTCGTGCCCGGCGGCGGCCAGTAGCCGGCCGGCGGCGGCCACCGCGTCGCGGTTGGGGGCGTCCGGCGAGACACCGCGCACCGGCGAGCGCAGCGAGACGCCGACCCGCAGCCGCGGCGGCGGGACCAGCTTCTCGGTGCGGCGGCCGGCCAGCACCGAGAAGCCGACCACCGCGTCGGCGACCGTGCTGGTGAGCATGCCGTGCTCGGTCAGGCCGAACCAGTCGTCCGCGCCGAGCTGGCAGGGCACCACGCCGCGGCCGGGCTTGAGCCCGACCAGGCCGCAGCAGGCCGCGGGGATGCGGATCGAGCCGAGGCCGTCGTTGCCGTGCGCCATCGGCACCAGCCCGGCGGCCACCGCGGCGGCGGCGCCGCCGGACGAGCCGCCCGGGGTACACGACAGGTCCCAGGGGTTGCGGGTGACGGCCGTGTCGTCGTCGGTGACCGCCCAGAGGCCGAGTTCCGGCATCCGGGTCACCCCGAGGATCACCGCGCCGGCGCCGCGCAGCCGGCGGACCACCTCGTGGTCCGCCTCCGCCACCGGGGTACGCACGGCCGCCGACCCGTTCCAGGTGGGCAGGCCGGCGACCGGGGTGTTCTCCTTGACCGCGACCGGCACCCCGGCCAGCGGAAGGTTGGCCAGGTCCTCCTGCTCGTCGACCTTCTCCGCCTCGGTGATCGCCTCCCCGCCGCGTACCGTGCGGAACGCGGCGAGGTCGGCGTCGGCCCGGGCCAGGTGGTCCAGGTGGTCGGCCACGACCTGGGTGGCGGAGGCGTCGCCCCGGCGTACCGCCCGGGCGATCTGCTTGGCCGTCGCCCCCACCCAGGTCGTCGGCATGAAGTCCTGCACGGCCACCCTCCCCAGCCCGCGGTCAGCCCAGCGCCTGCTCCAGATCGGCGAGCAGGTCGTCGACCGTCTCGATGCCGACAGACAGTCGCACGAGATCGGCGGGAACTTCAAGCGGCGAGCCGGCAGCGCTCGCGTGTGTCATCCGTCCCGGGTGCTCGATGAGCGATTCGACCCCGCCGAGGGACTCCGCGAGCACGAAAAGCTTGGCCCGGTTGCAGATCTCCACGGCGTGCTCCTCGCCGCCGGTGGCGCGGAACGAGATCATGCCGCCGAACCGGCGCATCTGCTTGGCGGCCACCTCGTGGCCCGGGTGCGTCGGCAGGCCCGGGTAGATGACCTGGCCGACCTTGGCGTGACCGTCCAGGTAGGCCGCGATCCGCTCGGCGTTGTCGCAGTGCCGGTCCATCCGTACGCCGAGGGTCTTGATGCCGCGCAGGGTGAGCCAGGCGTCGAACGGGCCGTTGATGGCGCCCATCGCGTTCTGGTGGTAGCGCAACTCCTCGCCGAGCGTCCGGTCGGCGGCGATCAGCGCGCCACCGACCACGTCGGAGTGTCCACCGATGTACTTCGTGGTGGAGTGGACCACCACGTCGGCGCCGAGCAGGAGCGGCTGCTGCAGGTACGGCGAGGCGAAGGTGTTGTCGACGACCAGCAGCGCGCCGGCGTCGTGCGCGACGGCGGCCAGGGCGGCGATGTCGGCGATGCCGAGCAGCGGGTTGGTCGGCGTCTCCAGCCAGACGATCTTCGTGCTGCCGGGGCGGATCGCGGCCCGCACCGAGTCCGGGTCGGAGACCTTCGCCGGCGTGTAGTCCAGCCCCCACCGCTCGGCGACCCGGGAGAAGAGCCGGTACGTGCCGCCGTACGCGTCGTCGGGGATGACCACGTGGTCGCCCGGCTTGCAGACGGTACGCAGCAGGGTGTCCTCGGCGGCCAGGCCGCTGGCGAAGGCGAGCGCCACCGGACCGCCCTCCAGCGCGGCCAGGCACTCCTGGAGCGCGTCCCGGGTCGGGTTGCCGGAGCGGCTGTACTCGTAGCCCTGCCGGGGCGCGCCGACGGCGTCCTGGGCGTAGGTGCTGGTCTGATAGATCGGTGGGATCACCGCGCCGGTGCGGGCCTCCGGGTCCTGGCCGGCGTGGATGGCGAGCGTCTCGAAGCCGTGACTCATTCCCGAGACGTTAGTCCGCCCGCCCGGCACCGTGCGGGGAACCCGGGGCGCGAGTCACCACCGGCAGTTCCCGGTACGTCAAATCCCAGGTTGCTCCGGCGGGACTGGCCGAGGATCAAGCGGCTGACGGCTCGCCGCCTGACGATGCTCTGGGAACGCCGGCTACCCGACCTCTGCGCGGGCTGAGTGGACGCGCTACATCGCCGGCTCCTCGAGATCGGCTTCGCCGCCGGAGATGACCTCGGTCTGGTCCTTGCGGGCGGCTACGCCATGTGCGCGCACGACCTGGTCAACCGACCCTCGCAGGACATCGACTTCGCCACCGCCACGGCGCTGCCGTTGGACCGTCCTCGCCTTCGATGACGCCGTGGGGCTCAAGATGCGCGCCCTGCACGATCGGGCCGCCCATCGCGACTTCATCGACATCCGCGCAGCGAACGCCCAGCTCAGCTTGATCGAGTTGGAGAACCTCGCTGCTCGCCACACGGCCGGCTTTTCGTTGGAGGAGTTGGCCGACCGGCTGGGCGGCGTGGAGGAACGGGACACCCGGACCTTTCGCTCCTATGGGCTCAGCGTGGCTGAGGTCGATGACTTGCGGTGCTGGGCGCGGCGCTGGGAGGCCGACATCACACGCAGGTTGGCAAACGGGGAGGCCGGCCCGGCCGGGGCACCGGAGAGCGAGTGGGACAGCTACCTCGACGAGCCGTGACGCCTCCCCTCGCCATGTTGTCGAACAGCGGTAATAGCCTGGCCCGGTGAGCGGGTGCGTGTTCTGCGGGATCGTGGCGGGCGAGGTACCCGCCTTCACTGTGGTCGACGAGCCGGACGGACTCGCCTTCCTGGACACCCGACCGGTGTTCAAGGGGCACGTGCTGGTGGTGCCGCGCAGCCATCTGGTCACCCTCGACACGCTGCCGGCCGAGGTGCTGCCCGGCTACTTCCGGCTGGTGCAGCGGATCATCGTCGCGGTGGAGACCGGTCTGGGATCCGGTGGGACATTCGTGGCGGTGAACAACAAGGTGTCCCAGTCCGTTCCGCACCTGCACACCCACGTGGTGCCCCGGACCAAGGGTGACGGCCTGCGCGGCTTCTTCTGGCCGCGGACCCGCTACACCGACGACGCCGAGGCCCGGGAGTACGCCGGCCGGATCGCCGCCGCCCTGACCTGACCTCGGGCGTCACGGGACAGCGCGGCGGATTCCATCGGAAGTAGCATGACGCGCCCTGTCCGGACGATCCCGAGGCGTGTCGATGTCCTACCCGCAGTACCCGGCCATCCCGCCCTACCCCCCGCCGCCCTCGCCGGGCCACGGCCCCGCCCCGCAGGCGGTTCACGGCCACCCGCAGCAGAGCTACGCGGGCCCGTACCCCGGCTACGTCCCCGCGCAGGCCGGCTACCCGGCTCCCCCCGCCCACCCGGCGCAGCAACCGGCCCAGCACGTGTATCCCGGTCAGGCGTATCCCGCCCCCCAACCCGGCACGTGGGCCCCGGCCGCGCCGGCCCCCGGGCAGCTCCAGTGCCGGTTCTGCGGCAGTGTGCCGGCGGTGAAGACCACCTTCGGTGGACACCAGGGCATGCTGATCGTGATGCGGATGCTCAGCCAGCACGGCCCGTTCTGCCGGGACTGCGGGCTGGCCACGTTCCGGGAGATGACCGCGAAGACCCTGGTGCAGGGCTGGTGGGGCTGGATCTCCCTGGTCGCCACGCCGGTCACCGTGCTGTGGAACCTGCTCGTCAGCCGCAAGGTGCGCAAGCTGGCACCGCCCGCGCCCACCCACCCGCAGGCCCGCCCGATGGACCCGGGCGCTCCCTTGCTCCAACGCCCGATGACCATCGCCGGGCTGGCCATCGGGATCGTCCTGTTCGTCGTGATCGGGCTCGCCATCGCGACGGCCTGACCCCGCTCGCCGGCACATGGCGCGGCGCGGAAACCGGACCGGCTGATCGCCGGCAGGGCGGGTAAGGAAGCGGGGACCGGCGGTGTTGCACACGCTGGGAAAGCCAAGAGAGGAGTCCCACCGTGTTCCTTCGCCGCATGAAGGCCGAGATGATCTCTCCCGACCAGGCCCTGCCGGGCCGTTCGATCGCGATGCCGATCGCCGACCGGCACGAGGTGCTCCCGTCCTCGCTGAAGGGCCCCTTCCCCGAGGGCTCGCAGGTCGCGGTCTTCGGGATGGGCTGCTTCTGGGGCGCCGAGCGACTGTTCTGGACCCTCCCCGGCGTGATCACCACGTCGGCCGGCTACGCGGGTGGCTACACCCCGAACCCGACGTACGAGGAGGTCTGCTCGGGGTCGACCGGGCACGCCGAGGTGGTCCAGGTGGTCTACGACCCGGCGAAGATCAGCTACGAGGACCTGCTCAAGGTCTTCTGGGAGAACCACGACCCGACCCAGGGCATGCGCCAGGGCAACGACGTCGGCACCCAGTACCGCTCGGCGATCTACGCCACCACCGACGAGCAGCTGGCCACCGCTCAGGCGTCCCGGGACGCGTTCGCGCCGATCGTGGCGCGGGCCGGCAAGGGCGAGATCACCACGGAGATCGCCCGGCTCGGTGACTACTACTTCGCCGAGGACTACCACCAGCAGTACCTGGCCCCGACCAAGAACCCGAACGGGTACTGCAACCACGGCCCCACCGGGCTGAGCTGCCCGGTCGGCGTGGCCCGTACCGCCGGCTGACCGACCGGCTGTCCGATTCCCGGGCCTGCGGTGTTCCTCACATCGCGGGCCCGGCACATTTCCGGCATCGGTCGCGAGTCCGGACAGAAACTACCGGCGCGAGCGGCGACCACCCACAGTAGCCGCGCATAATAGCGAACCTGCCCCCGACCGTCATCAGCTCAACAGGCGAACCGCACCAACCTCTGGCAGCATGGGCTCGCATGTGCGGACTTGCCGGAGAGCTCCGCCGTGACGGCTCACGCGCCGAGGTGGCTGCGGTGGAGCGCATGGCGGCCACGATGAGTGACCGAGGGCCCGACGACAGCGGTGTCTGGTCCCAGGGGCCCGTCGCCCTGGGACACCGCCGCCTGAAGATCATCGACCTCTCCGCGGCCAGCGGCCAACCGATCGTCGATGCCGCCGCCGGGCTCACCGGCGTCTTCAACGGCTGCGTCTACAACTACCGCGAGCTGCGCGCGGAGCTGCAGGCCAAGGGCCACCGCTTCTTCTCCTCCGGGGACAGCGAGGTCGTGGTCAAGGCGTACGCCGAGTGGGGGCTGGACTTCGTCGACCACCTGATCGGGATGTTCGCCGTGGCGATCAGCGAGCGCGACACCGGCCGGCTGGTGCTGGCCCGGGACCGGCTCGGGATCAAGCCGCTCTACGTGGCCGAGACCCCCGGCGTGGTCCGCTTCGCCAGCACCCTGCCGGCGCTGCTGGCCGGCGGCGGGATCGACACCTCGATCGACCCGGTGGCGCTCGCCCACTACCTGAGCTTCCACAGCATCGTGCCGCCGCCGCGGACCATCCTGCGCGGCGTCGCCAAGCTCCCCCCGGCCACCGTCCGGGTGTACGAGCCGGACGGGTCCACCCGTGAGCGGGTCTACTGGGATCCGTCCTTCAGCCGGTCCGCCGAACGGTCCGGCTGGACCGAGCGGGACTGGCAGGACGCGCTGTTGGAGTCGCTGACCACCGCCGTGCGCCGGCGGATGGTGGCCGACGTGCCGGTCGGCGTGCTGCTCTCCGGCGGGCTGGACTCCAGCCTGGTGGTGGCGCTGCTGGCCGGTGAGGGGCAGGCCGGCCTGTCCACCTTCTCCATCGGCTTCGACGCGGTCGGCGGCCGGGAGGGCGACGAGTTCGTCTACTCCGACCTGGTCGCGAAGACCTTCGGCACCGACCACCACCAGATCAAGGTGCCCACCGGCGACCTGCTGCCACCGCTGGAGGCCGCCGTCAGGGCCATGAGCGAGCCCATGGTCAGCCACGACTGCGTCGCGTTTTACCTGCTCAGCCAGGAGGTCGCCCGGCACGTCAAGGTGGTCCAGTCCGGCCAGGGCGCGGACGAGATCCTGGGTGGCTACCACTGGTACCCGCCGCTGGCCGGAGTGGACCGGGAGCGGGCGCTCGGGACGTACGCGAAGGCCTTCTTCGACCGCGACGCCGCCGGCCTCGCCCGGGTGCTCGACCCGGTGTGGCTGGCCGACGGCGACCCGGCGCGGGAGTTCGCCGCCGCGCACCTGGCCCGGCCGGGGGCGCAGACGGCGGTCGACGCCGGCCTGCGGATCGACACCCAGGTCATGCTGACCGACGACCCGGTGAAGCGGGTGGACAACATGACCATGGCGCACGGGCTGGAGGCTCGCGTGCCGTTCCTCGACCACGAGTTCGTGGAGCTGGCCGCGAGCTGCCCGCCGGAACTCAAGCTGGCCCAGGGCGGCAAGGGCGTGCTCAAGGAGATCGGCCGGCGGATCCTCCCGCAGGAGGTCATCGACCGGCCGAAGGGCTACTTCCCGGTGCCCGGCCTCACTCACCTCGAGGGCAAGCTCCTCGACCGGGTACGCGACGCCCTCTCCGCACCCGAGGCGCGCCGCCGGAACCTGTTTCGCACCGACTACGTCGACGCGCTGCTCGCCGCCCCGAACGCCGAACTGACCCCGTTGAACGGAAACAAGCTGTGGCAGCTGGGACTCCTGGAAATGTGGCTGCAGAGCCACGGAATCGACTGACCGTGACCGACACCCTCGCCACCGGGACGGCCCGTACCGACCGGGAACGGGTGCTGGGCCGGCGCCGGGAACGCGTCGGTCCGGGCGGCGATCCGGTCGCCCCCGGTGCCCCCGAACCCCGCCGGCAGTCCTCGGACGAGTCCGGCGTGGTGCTGGACTGCGGCTGGGGCCGGCTGGTCTTCGGGCAGACCTTCACCGAGCAGGTCGAGGTCGCCCACGTGCTGCGCTCCGAGGCGGCCGGCGCCCGGGACATCTGCATCTACCTGCGCGACCCGCACGTGCTGGTCTCCCGGCTCCCGGACGAGCTGTTCATCGACCCGTCGCTGACCTACCGGCTGCCGCTGGGCGAGCGGCGACCGGCCGCCACCGAGGGCGGTGAGATCCCCGGCCTGATCATCCGCCCGCTGCGCGACGCGGACGACGCGGACGCGGTGAACCGGATCTACGCCCGCAACGGCATGGTCACCGCTCCGGTCGAGGTGCTGGTCGAGAACGCCGGCACCGACCGGTTCCTGCACCTGGTCGCCGAGGACGCCGCCGGCGAGGTGGTCGGCACCATCACCGGCGTGGACCACGTCGCGGTCTTCGCCGACCCGGACAACGGTGCCAGCCTGTGGTGCCTGACCGTGGACTTCAACGCCGCGCCGCCCGGCACCGGGCAGGCGCTGCTCACCGCGCTGGCCGACCGGCTCGACGCGCGGGGCCGGGCGTACGTGGACCTGTCGGTGCTGGCCGAGAACTCGGGGGCGATCCGGCTCTACGAGCGGCTCGGCTTCCACCGGACCGGCACGCTCTGCGTGAAGCGGAAGAACCCGATCAACGAGCGGCTGTTCCTCCCGGCCACGCCCGAGGGGTACGACGAGCTGAACCCGTACGCGAAGATCGTCGCGGACGAGGCGATGCGGCGCGGCATCCGGGTGGAGGTCACCGACCCGGACTGGGGGGAGCTGAGGCTGACCAACGGCGGCCGGACCATCCACACCCGCGAGTCGCTGTCGGAGCTGACCTCGGCGGTGGCGATGAGCCGCTGCGACGACAAGCGGGTGACCCGGCGGATCCTCACCCAGGCCGGGCTGTCGGTGCCGCGCGGCCGGACGGCCACCGGCGACGCCGACGACCTCGCCTTCCTGGCCGACGCCGGCCCGGTGGTGGTGAAGCCGGCCCGGGGCGAGCAGGGCAACGGCATCACGGTCGGGGTGCGTACGCCGGAGGCGCTGACCGCCGCCGTCGAGCTGGCCCGCCGGTTCTGTCCGGACGTGCTGATCGAGGAGCTGCGCGACGGCGAGGACCTGCGGGTGGTCGTCATCGACCACGAGGTGGTCGCCGCCGCGGTACGCCGGCCCGCGCAGATCACCGGCGACGGGGTGCACGACGTCACCGAGCTGATCGAGCGGCAGAGCCGGCGGCGGGCCGCCGCCACCGGGGGCGAGTCGCGGATCCCGGTCGACGCCATGACCCGCGAGGTGGTGACCGAGGCCGGCCACCGGATGCACGACGTGCTCCCCGAGGGGCAGGTGCTGGCCGTACGCCGGACCGCGAACCTGCACACCGGCGGCACCATCCACGACGTGACCGCCGAGCTGCACCCGACGGTCGCGGAGGCGTGCGTGGTGGCCAGCCGGGCGCTGGACATCCCGGTCACCGGCCTGGACCTGCTGGTGCCCGCCCCGGACCGGCCGGAGCACGTGTTCATCGAGGCGAACGAGCGCCCCGGCCTGGCCAACCACGAACCACAGCCGACCGCCGAGCGCTTCGTCGACCTGCTCTTCCCCGGCACCCGGGCACCCCAGCGCCTCTGGGCCCCGGCCGGTACGGGAGGCGCCGCGTGAGCCCGAAGCCCCTGGAGATCGACCTCGACTACCTGCGCCAGGTGCTGGTGGAGCTGCTGGAGATCCCCAGCCCGTCGGGGCGTACCGACCACGTCCAGCAGTACGTCGGGGAACGCCTCTCCGCGCTCGGCATCGGCTCGACGCTGACCCGGCGTGGGGCGCTCAGCGCCTGCCTGCCCGGGCCCCGCGCGACCGGCGCCGACCGGGCGATCGTGGTGCACACCGACACCATCGGCGGCATGGTGAAGCGGCTCAAGGAGAACGGGCGGCTGGAGCTGAAGCCGATCGGCACGCACAGCGCGCGCTTCGCCGAGGGCGCCCAGGTGCGGATCTTCACCGACGACCTGGACCGGGTGCTCACCGGCCAGGTGCTGCCGCTCAAGGCCAGCGGGCACCGCTACAACGAGGGCGTCGACCTCCAGGGCGTCGGCTGGGAGCTGGTCGAGGTACGGGTCGACGAGCCGGTGGACGACATCGCGGGCCTCCGCGCGCTCGGCATCGACGCCGGCGACTTCGTCGCGCTGCTGGCCAACCCGACGATCACCCCTGGCGGGTACGTCAGGTCGCGGCACCTGGACGACAAGGCCGGGGTGGCCGCGGTGCTGACCGCATTCAAGGCGATGGTCGACGCGGGGATCACCCCGGCGGTCACCGCGCACCTGCTGGTCACCGTCACCGAGGAGATCGGGCACGGCGCGAGCCACGGCCTCGACCCGGACGTGGCGGAGATCGTCTCGGTGGACGCCGCGGTGGTCGCCCCCGGGCAGCAGTCCCGGGAGGACGCCGCCACCCTGGCCATGGGCGACGGGGTGGGCCCGTTCGACTACCACCTGACCCGCAACCTGGCCTCGATCGGCCGGGAGCACGGCGTCGACCTGGTCCGGGACGTCTTCGACTACTACCGGTCGGACGTGGCGGCCGCGGTCGAGGCGGGCGCGCACGCCCGGGTGGCGTTGCTCGGCTTCGGCGTGGACGCCACCCACGGGCACGAGCGCACCCACCTCGACGGCCTGCGCCAGCTCACCCAGTTGCTCTGCCTCTACCTGCAGAGCCCGCTGGTCTTCCCCGAATGGGACGCCGAGCCGGAGGGCGACCTGGCCGACTTCCCGTCGCTGGCCGTCCAGCCGGCCTCCGAGGAGGGCCCCCGGGAGGGCCCGATCGGCCTGGACTGAGCGGGAAGGGGCAATGCACATGCTCGCCGCCCGCCGAGCCTGTGATCCAAATCCGTTGCCGGGGTCACCGGGAAGTGGATAGCGTGGCGGTACACGGGAAAGGAGGTGGTCCAGCTTTGTATAGCAATCGGACTCGTGAGGTGGCTGTCCGCTAGCCGCTGTCCTCGACAGTAATCCCGTCCGCCGCGAGGCGGGCAACAGGCACCATCGTCGAGACCGTGTGGCAGCGGTGCGGCGAATCCACGACAGCCACCCGACCCCCGGGGTGCCGGCCCAGTCCAGCCG
>NZ_JAPDPH010000108.1 GCF_026013475.1 Micromonospora yasonensis
CGGTCTTCCGGCGGCTGGTCGCGCGGCACCAGGAGCGGATCGGCCTCACCCCGGCCGAACGGGCCCAGGCGGCCTGGCTGGTCTCCCTCGCCGTGCTCCGGACGGCACCCCGCGGCCCGTTCTTCGCCGACGGCCCGGAGGCCCTCGACCGCCGGCTGCACGAGCAGGCCAAGTACGCGCCGGCCACGATCCTCGACCAGATGCCGGACCTGGTCGGCGCCGGCACCGACGGCCGGCAGCCGCTGCCCGTGCGCGGGGCGCCGCTGCCGCTGGCCGGGCCGGGCGCCGACCTGCCCGGGCTGGCCGAGGTGCTGCTCGCCCGGCGCAGCGCGTACGGCACGTACGCCGGGCCGCTCACCGCCGACGAGCTGGGCCGGCTGCTCTACCATTCCGCCGCGGTCACCGGGGAGAAGACCATGGACGGCGCGGAGGCGCCGCTGCGGGTCCGGCCGCACCCCAGCGGCGGCAACCGCTACCCGGTGCGGCTACTGGCCTACTGCCACGACGTGCAGGGCGTGCCGCGCGGCCTCTACCTGCACGACCCCGACGCGCACGCGCTGCTTCCGCTCGACGCCCGAGACCTGACCGGCGAGCTCATCCCCGCGGTGCCGGCGACCGACCCCCGGCTGCCCGCCACCAAGGCCGGCGGCAAGATCGACGCGGCCGGGTGTCCGGTCTGGCTCTTCCTGGTCGCCGACCTGACCTACCAGCGGCTGCACTACGGCCTGCGGTCCTACCGCCTGGTGCTGCTGGAGGGCGGGCACGTGGCGCAGAACCTCTCCCTGGTCTCCACCGGGCTGGGACTGTCCAGCGTGGGGCTCTGCGGCTTCTACGACGACGCGCTGCACGCCGCCCTCGGCCTGGACGGGGTGAACTCCGCGGTCCTCTACACGTACCTGGTCGGCCGGGTGTCGACGCCGGCCGCCTCAGGGTGAGGTCACCGGCGGACGCCCCGCCGCGACACCGACGTTTCGTCGCCGCGTCGGTGCCCGGTGAGATGATGGGCCGCATGCAGGTGGGCATCCTCGGGCCGCTCACGGTGGCCGCCGACGGGCGACAGGTCGAGATCGGCGGGGCACGGCTGCGCCGGCTGTTGATCCTGCTCGCCCTCGAGGTCGGCCGCACGGTGACCGTGGAGGCGCTGAGCGACGCGCTCTGGGCGGACAGCGCCCCCACCGACCCGACGAACGCCGTCCAGTCGCTGGTGTCCCGGCTGCGGCGGGCGCTGCCGGTCACCTCCGCGCTGCACTCGGCGCACGGCGGCTACCGGCTGGAGCTGCCCCGGGAGGCGGTCGACGCGTATCGGTTCGAGCGGCTGGCGCGGGAGGGTCAGCGGGCGCTGCGGGCGGGCGACCCGGCCACCGCGACGACCTGCCTTGGCGAGGCGTTGTCGCTGTGGCGCGGCCCGGCCCTCGCCGACGCCACCGACACCCGGTACGCGGCCGCGGCCGCGGCCCGGCTGGAGGAGCTGCGGCTCTCCGCGCTGGAGGACCGGGCCGAGGCCGACCTGGTCTCCGGCCGGGCCGATCAGATCGTCGCCGAGCTGGAGGAGTTGGCTGCCCGGCACCCGCTGCGGGAGCGCAGCCGGGCGTTGCTGATGAACGCCCTCTACGCCACCGGCCGGCAGGCCGAGGCGCTGCGCTCCTACGAGGACTTCCGGTCCCGGCTCGCCGAGGAACTCGGCGTCGACCCGTCCCCCCGGGTCCGCGACCTGCACGTGGCCATGCTCCGCCGGGACCCGGCGCTGACCCCGGCCGCCGCCCCACTCGCCCCGACCGACGCCACCCCGCCGCCGACCGGTGCGCCGGCCGCCGCCGGCCCGGCCGCCCCGGCGGAACGCCCGGTCGCCCGGCCGGGCAACCTGCGGGCCCCGCTGACCACCTTCGTCGGCCGGGACGCCGAGCTGCGCCGCGTCGCCGACCAGCTCCGGGACGGCCGGCTGGTGACCCTGGTCGGGCCCGGCGGCGCCGGCAAGACCCGGCTGGCCACCACCCTCGCCGGATCGCTGGCCGACGCCCACCCCGGCGGCGCCTGGCTGGTCGAGCTGGCCGCCGTCACCGACCCGGACGACGTGCCGCAGGTGGTGGTCCGGGCGCTCGGCCTGCGCGAGGCCGGCCTGCTCGAGGGGCCCGCGCCGCGCGACCTGCTCGACCAGCTGGTCGAGGCGTTCTCGGTGGCACCGGCGCTGCTGGTGCTGGACAACTGCGAGCACCTGGTGGACGCCGCCGCCCGGCTGGTCGACGAGCTGCTCGGCCGCTGCCCCGCGCTGCGGGTCGTGGCCACCAGCCGCGAGCCGCTGGGCATCGTCGGCGAAGCGCTCTGTCCGGTGCCGCCGCTGGCCCTGCCCGCCCCGGCGGCCACCCTCGCCGAGGCCGTCGAGTCCCCGGCCGTGCAGCTGTTCGTCAACCGGGCGGCCGCGGTCCGCCCCGGCTTCGTGGTCACCGACGCCAACGTCGCCGCCGCGGTGGAGGTCTGCCGGCGGCTGGACGGCCTACCGCTCGCCATCGAACTGGCCGCCGCCCGCACCCGGACGCTGCCGGTGGAGGAACTGGCCGACCGGCTCTCCGACCGGTTCCGGCTGCTCACCGGAGGCAGCCGCACGGCCATGCCCCGGCACCGCACGCTGCGTGCCGTGGTCGCCTGGAGCTGGGACCTGCTGGAGTCCGACGAGCGCCGGCTGGCGCAGCGGCTGGCGGTCTTCCCCGGCGCGGTCACCCCGGAGAGCGCGACCCGCCTCTGCGAACTGTCCCCGGCGATCGCGCCGGCCGCGCTGGACCTGCTCGCCGCCCTGGTCGACAAGTCGCTGCTGCAGCGGCTGGACGGCCCCCGGCCCCGCTACCGGATGCTGGAGACCATCCGGGAGTACGGTCTGGAGCGGCTGGCCGAGGAGGACGAGGTGGCCGCCGCCCGGCGGGCGCACGCCCAGTACTTCCTGGAGCTGTCCGAGCGGGCCGAGCCCCGGCTGCGCGGGCCGGAGCAGCTCGAATGGCTGCCCCGGCTGGCCGCGGAGCGGGAGAACGTGCTGGCCGCGTTCCACTTCGCCTGTGACACCGGCGACGCGGCGGTCGCGGTCCGGCTGGCCGCCGCGGTCAGTCCGCTCTGGACGGTGCAGGGCAACCACGCCGAGGCGGCCGCCTGGCTGCGGGCGGTGCTCGAACTGCCGGGCGAGGCGCCGCCCGCGGCGCGCCGGGTGGCCACCGCGGCCTACCTGTTCAACACCGTGCTCACCGGCGGCCGGGTCGGCGGGGATCTCCCGATCGAGGCCCTGCTGGCCCGCCTGCCCGACCGCGACGGCCCGGACGACCACCCGGTCGCCGTCCTGCTCGACCCGGCGCTGGCCTTCCTCCACGAGGACGTCGCCGCCGGCCTGGCGGCCATCGCCCGACTGCGCAGCCACCCCGACCCGTGGGCGCGCGGCACGCTCATGCTGATGGGGGCGCTGCTGCACGGCCAGGACGGGGACACCGCCGCGATGCGGGCCGACCTGGCGGATGCGGCGGCCGCGTTCCGGGAGACCGGGGACCGCTGGGGCCTGGCCATGGCGCTCACCTTCGAGGCGCACGTCCACCTGGTGCTCGGTGACTTCCCGGTGGCGATGGCGGCCGCCGAGGAGGCGGCCACCCTGCTGCACACGCTCGACCCGACCGCCGACGCCGCGCTCCAGCGCGTCCTGCTCGCCGTCGCGCTGATCTGGCACGGCGACCTGTCGCGGGCCCGGGACGAGCTGCGCACGCTGGTCGCCCCCGCGGCCCGGCCGGTCGCCGCCCGCTACCTGGTGCTGGCCCACCTCTGGCTGGGCCACCTCGCCCGCTACGACGGCGCCTTGGACGAGTCGGCGCGGGCGTACGACCGGGCCCGCGCCGACCTGGAGCGGATCACCTTCGACGCGGCGCTGTACCGGTCCATGCACAGCTGCGCCGCGGCGCAGCTGGCGGTGGCCCGGGAAGACCTGGCGGCGGCCCGGGAGCACCTGGCCGCCGCGTTCGCCCTGGCCGCCGAGCCGGGCTACGTGCCGGTGCTGGCGGAGATCGGGGTGGCCGCCGCGGCGGCGTGCCTGGCCTCCGGCGAGGCGGAGCTGGCGGCGGAACTGCTCGGGGCGGCCAGCGCCCTGCACCGCGGCCCGGACTCGTTCCACCCCGACGCGACCGAGCTGGGCCGTCGGCTCGCCGGCGTGCTGGGCGGGGAGGTGCATGCCGCCGCCGTCGAGCGAGGGCGGGCCCGGGACCGGGCCGACGCCCTCGCCCTCATCGACGCTCAGGTACGCCGTCGGTAGGCGCGTACCGCCAGCGGCATGAAAAACGCCAGCAGCCCGACCGACCAGAGCAGGGTGCGCATCACCGGGCCGGCCACCGGCCCGCCGAGCAGCAGGCCCCGGCACGCCTCCATGGCGTGGCTGGCCGGGTTGATTTTGACCCAGGCCTGGAGCCAGCCGGGCAGGGTGTCGGTGGGCGCCACCATGTTGGTGCCGAAGGCGAGCGGGAACATGGTCAGCGTGACGATGCCCTGCACTCCGGCGGCGTCCCGGGACACCACGCCGGCCAGCACGTAACCCCAGCTCAGGCAGAAGCCGAAGAAGACCGTCAGCGCGCCGGCCGCGAGGGCCTGGAGGAATCCGGTCTCCACCCGGAAGCCGAGCAGGTAGCCGAACGCGAACACGGTGACCAGCGAGATCACGTACCGGATCAGGTCACCGAGGACCGAGCCGATCAGCGGTGCCGACCGGCCGATGGGCAGGCTGCGGAACCGCTCGAAGACGCCGGTGCGGATGTCCGCGTTCAGGCTCACGCCGGTGATCATGATGCCGGAGATGATCACCGTCATCACCAGCGCCGCCGGGAAGATGAATTGCAGGTAGTTCTTGGTGTTGCCGGAGACGGCGCCGCCGAACAGGTAGACGAACATCACCAGGAAGATCACCGGGATGAGCACCGCGTGGGCGAGCCCCTCCGGGGTTCGGCGCACCTTGATCAGGCTCCGCCCGGCCAGCGCGAAGCTGTGCCGGAGCAGCCCGTACGGGCGCTTGGCCGGCTCGGTCACCGTGCCGGCGGACTGGCTGGGGACACTGGTCGCGGTCACGCCGCCACCTCCTGTTCGCGCTCGGGCTCGGCGGTGTGCCGGCCGGTGAGGGTGAAGAACACCTCGTCCAGGCTGGGCAGCCGCAGGGACAGCTCGGTGACCGCGATGTTCGCCGCGGCGAGCTGGCGGACCACCTCGGTGAACGCGGAGTCGCCGACCACCGGGACGGTGAGCACGCCGGGACCGATCTGGTCGGGCACGTGCCCGGCGACGCTGCCGAGGATGGCCGCCGCCTCGCTCGCCTGGGCCAGGTCGGCCACGCGCACCTGGATGGCCTGCCCACCGACGATCTGCTTCAGCTCGTCCGGGCTGCCGTTGGCGATGACCTTGCCCTGGCCGAGGACGACGATGTCGTCGGAGAGCGTGTCCGCCTCCTCCAGGTACTGCGTGGTGAGCAGGACGGTGGTGCCGTCGCCGGCCATCGTCCGGATCATCCGCCAGACCTCCTCCCGCTTGGCCGGGTCGAGCCCGGTCGTCGGCTCGTCGAGGAAGATCACCGAGGGCCGGCCGATCATGCTGGCGGCCAGGTCGAGCCGCCGCCGCATGCCACCGGAGTAGGTGCCCACCCGGCGGCCGGCCGCCTCGGTCAGCTCGAACCGTTCCAGCAGCTCGGTGGCCCGGGCCGTCGCCTCGGCCTTGCGCAGGTCGAGCAGCCGGCCGATGAGCACCAGGTTCTCGGTGCCGGTCAGATCCTCGTCGACCGAGGTGTCCTGCCCGGCGATGCCGATCAGCCGGCGCACCCGGGCCGGCTGGCGCACCACGTCCACCCCGCCCACCATGGCCGTGCCCGAGTCCGGACGCAGCAGGGTGGCGAGGATCCGTACCGCCGTGGTCTTGCCCGCGCCGTTGGGGCCGAGCACGCTCAGTACCGTGCCGGGGCGGGCCGCGAAGTCGACGCCGTTGAGCGCTGTGTTCGTGCCGAAACGCTTGACGAGGGCCTCGGCCTGGAATCCGTACCGCATGTCGTCGATGCTGTCAGCGGCCGCTGGCAGAGCCCGCACAGATCGCTGTCACCCTCCGTCGTCGTGCCCACGGGGCACGGACGTGGTACGGGGCCGTGGCCGACCTCGGGAGTCGGCCACGGCCCCGATCGGGGGGTGGGCAGGGATCAGGCGGTGTCCAGGTCCCGCCGGCGGAAGGTGGCCAGGCCGGCCGCCCCCAGCAGCAGCGCCAGCGCCCCGAGCCAGACCAGCGGCATCGCGGTCACGTCGCCGCCGGGCAGCCGGGGCAGGTGGGTGAACGGGGAGACGTCCATCACCCACTGGTTCAGCTCCAGCACCGGGCCGAGCTGGGCGATCAGCAGGATCACCCCGACGAACAGCCAGCCCACCATCGTGGCACCGGGTAGCAGCCCGAACAGGGCCGCGGCCAGCGCGGCCGGCAGCAGCGCGGCGGGCAGCTGCACCAGCGCCGCGCCGAGGATCCGGGGCAGCTCGCCGCCCACGTCCCCGGAGCGTGCCCCGTGCACCAGCCCGACCACCAGGCCGGCGGTGAGCAGCAGCACCACCACGCCGAACACCGCCACCAGCACGTGGCTGAGGGCGTACCGGGTGCGGGTCACCGCGGCGGCGAGCACCGGCTCGGCCCGCAGCCCGGACTCCTCGGAGCGCAGCCGCAGCACCGCCGAGACGGCATACGCGGCGGCGGCCAGGCCGAGGATCCGCAGCACCCAGACCAGGTAGCTGTCGACCAGCACGTCCGCGCCGCCGAGCTGACGGATCGCCTTGGCGGCGGTGGCGTTCTGCCCGACCATGTCGGTGATGTCGTGGGCCAGCGAGCCGAGCACCGCACCGCCGACCGCCACGCCGGCCGCCCAGGAGATCAGGCCGCTGCGCTGCAGCCGCCAGGCCAGGGCGAGCGGGGTGGCCAGCCCGGGCTTGGCGTCCGGGGGTCCGAGCCGCGCCGCCAGCAGGCCCGCGCCGATGTCCCGCCGCTGGCTCAGCGCGACCGCGACACCGCTGAGCACCGCGCCGGTCAGCACGGCCAGCCCGAGCACCCACCAGCGCTCCCCGGCGTACGGCCGGAGCTGGTAGAACCAGCCGGTGGGGGAGGCCCAGGCGAGCAGCCGGACACCTCCGGTGCCGTCGTTCGCCACCGACGCGGAATCGGCGATGCCGCGCAGCAGGAAGGTGGCGCCGAAGACGGCCAGCGCGATCCCGTTCGCGGTGCGGGCGGCCTCCACCAGTTGCGCGGTCACCGCCGCGACGGCGGCGAAGACCCAGCCGACCATGGTGACGCCCAGCCCGTACGCCAGCGAGCCGGCGCCGGACAGCCCGGCCCCCATCAGGCCTGCCGCGGCGCCCAGCCCGATCAGCAGGTCGGCGACGCCGACCACGAGCAGGGCGGCGGCCAGCCGGGAGTGCCGGCCGACGGCGGCGGCGGTGACCAGCTCGGCCCGGCCGCTCTCCTCCTCGGTGCGCGTGTAGCGGATCACCAGCATGATGCTGGTGATCGCCACCAGCAGCAGCACCCAGACCGCGCTCTCCTTGACCACGATGCCGCCGAGGTGCTCGACGCCCAGGCTCGGCCCGCTGAACACCGCGGCCGCCGGGTTGCTGCCCACCCCTTCGGCGTACTCGCGCTGCTTCTCCGCCGTGGCGTACGCGTCGGCGAGCGACCCGGCCGGACCGGCGGCGAGGCTGATCGCGAGCAGGACCCACACCGGCAGGCCGATCCGGTCCCGGCGCAGGGCGAGCCGGGCCAGTCGCCACGTGCCGACCAGCTCACTCATCGGGCACCGACCTTCTCGTCGCTGTTGTGGTGCGGGCCGACGTCGTAGTGGCGCAGGAACAGCTCCTCCAGCGTGGGCGGCTGGCTGACCAGCTCGCGCGCCTCGTGCTCGCCGAGGCGGCGCAGCACCTCCGGCAGCGCGTCCGGGTCGACCTGGAGGGTGACCCGGTCGCCGTCCACGGTGACGTTGTGGGTGCCGGGCAGCTGGCCGAGGCCGTCGGCCGGACGGCCCAGCCGGGCGTGGATGGTGGTGCGGGTCAGGTGGCGCAGGTCGCTCAGCGAGCCGGTCTCCACGATCCGCCCGGAGCGGATGATGCTGACCCGGTCGCAGAGCTTCTCCACCTCACCGAGGATGTGGCTGGCCAGCAGCACGGTGCGGCCCTGCGCGCGGACCTCGCTCACGCACTGGCTGAACACCTCGGACATCAGCGGGTCGAGACCGGAGGTGGGCTCGTCCAGGATGAACAGCTCCACGTCCGAGGCGAACGCCGCGACCAGGGCCACCTTCTGCCGGTTGCCCTTCGAGTAGGCCCGGCCCTTCTTGCGCGGGTCGAGCTGGAAGCGGTCGAGCAGATCGGCCTTGCGGGCCGGGTCCAGCCCGCCGCGCAGCCGGCCGAGCAGGTCGATGGTCTCCCCGCCGGAGAGCCGCGGCCACAGACTCACGTCGCCCGGCACGTACGCCAGCCGCTTGTGCAGCCGGGTGATGTCCCGCCAGGGGTCGCCGTCGAGCAGCCGCACCGTGCCCGCGTCGGCCCGCAGCAGGCCGAGCAGGACCCGGATCGTGGTCGTCTTGCCCGCGCCGTTGGGGCCCAGGAAACCGTGCACCTCGCCGGTGCGCACGGACAGGTCGATGCCGTCCAGCGCCACCGTCTTGCCGAATCGTTTGACCAGGCCCTGGGCCTGGAAGGCGTCACTCATGCGGCGAGGTTCGCAACCGTTGCTGGCAGACGTCGCACAGATCGCTGTCAGCCGGTCACCGGATCAGGTCATCCAGTCGGCCGCCCGTTCGCCCAGCATCACGCAGGTCAGGTTGGGGGTGGCCCGGGGCACGGCGGGCAGCACCGAGGCGTCCACCACCCGCAGCCCGTCCACCCCGTGCACCCGCAGGAACTGGTCGACCACCGCGCCCGGGTCGTCGGCCGGGCCCATCCGGGCCGTGCCGGTCGGGTGCCAGGACGGCGCCACGAAGGTCCGTACCGCGCGGCGCAGCAGCGGCTCCTCGGCCACCATCCGGTCGGTCCAGAGCAGCACCCGCTCCAGCAGCCCGCTCATCGCCGGCGCCCGCAGCAGCGACCAGATCAGCCGGGTCCCGATCATCAGCCGCTGCTCGTCGCGGGGCTCCCGGGCCAGGTTGAGCCGGATCTCCGGTGGGCTGTCCGGGGCCGCGTCCCGCAGCCCGACGCTGCCCCGCGAGTCGGTGCTCATCAGCATCACCGCCACCGACACGCCGGGCCGCCCGCGCAGCATCGGCCCGAGCGTGGGCACGTCCTCCGGGGCGACGTTGCAGTTGAGGAAGACCATCAGGTCCGGGTCGACGCCGTCGCTGGCCGCCCGCGCCACCACCGAGTGCCACGGGTCGCCGGCCCGGCACAGCCCGGCCCGGGGCACCGTCCAGATGCCCAGCAGCGGGTGGTCGCTGAGGTTCGCGCCGACCCCCGGCAGGTCCACCCAGGGGCGTACGCCCATAGCGGCGAGCCGGTCCGCCGGCCCGATGCCGGAGCGCTGCAACAGCAACGGGGTGTTCACCGCGCCGGCGCTGAGCGTGATCCGGTCGGCCCCGACCCGGGCGGTCCGCCCGGCCCGGCGCACCTCGACCCCGGTGACCCGGGACCCGTCGCCGAGCAGCCGCAGCACCGTGGCGTCCGGCCAGACGGTCAGGTTCGGTCGGCCCCGCGCGGCGGCCAGGTACGTCTCGGCGGCGCCCATCCGGCGGCCCTGCCGCGAGTTCGTCGGCAGCGGCCCCACCCCCGGGGTCGGGGCGGCGTTCAGGTCCGCCACCGGCGGCAGGCCCTGCTGCCGGCACGCGTCCACGAAGGCGTCGCTGATCGGCGTGGTGGCGGTCAGCCGGCGGATCGGGACCGGCCCCCGGTCGCCGTGCTCCGGCCCGGTCACGTCGTGGTCGGTCTCCATCCGCACGAAGTACGGCAGCACCTTCCACCAGGCCCACTCCGGGTTGCCGGCGGCGGCCCACTCGTCGAAGTCGGCGGGCAGCCCGCGCAGCGCGATCGCGCCGTTCACCGCCGACGAGCCGCCCACCACCCGGCCCACCCGGTAGGGGACCGGCCGCTCCCCGTCCGCGGTCTCGTACTCCCAGTTCAGCCCGGACAGGGTGGGCCGGCCGAGCTGCTCCGGGCCGCCGTCCCCGCCGGACCGGTCCGGGCCGGCCTCGATCAGCAGCACCCGCCGCCCCGCCTGCTCGGCGAGGCGGGCGGCCAGGGTGGCGCCGGCCGAGCCGGCGCCCACCACGATGTCGTCCCAGCCGGTGGTCACCCCTGCTCCCGCAGCAGGCCGCGGACGGTCTCGGCCAGCTCGGCCACGGTCGGGCTGTCGAAGAGCATCGGCAGGCCCTCGTCGGCGTCCGGTTCGATGCCGAACTCCTCGCGCAGCCGGCCCAGGATCCGCACCGCGTGCAGCGAGTCGGCGCCCAGCTCGAAGAAGTTGTCCTCGACCCCGAAGTCGTCGCGGCCCAGCGCCTCCTGCCAGATCGCCAGGATCGTCCGTTCCACGTCGTCGCCCGGGGCGGCGCGGTGCCCGGCCGGGTCCGGCTCGGTCCAGGGCGGCGGCAGCGCGCCCCGGTCCACCTTGCCGTTCGCGCTCAGCGGGATCCGGTCCAGTGCCCGGTAGTGGTGCGGGACCATGTACTCGGGCAGCACCCGGGCCAGCCCGGCGCGCAGCGCCTCGGCGGGCACCGGCACGGCCGGGTCGGCCGGTACCACGTACCCGACGAGCTGGCGGCGGCCGGTGCCCGGGTTGGTGTCCACCACGGTCACCGCCTCGGCCACCCCCGGCTGCCGGGACAGCGCCGCGGTGATCTCGCCCAGCTCGATCCGGAAGCCGTTCAGCTTCACCTGGTCGTCGTCGCGGCCGAGGAACTCGATGGTCCCGTCCGGCAGCCACCGGCCGAGGTCGCCGGTGCGGTACAGGCGCTCGCCGGTCCGCGGGTGCCGGACGAAGCGTTCCCCGGTGCGGACCGGGTCGGCCCAGTAGCCCAGGGCCACCCCGGTGCCGCCGATCCAGAGCTCGCCCGGCGTCCACACCGGGCACGGGTTGAGCCGGCCGTCCAGCACGTGCATGGTCTGGTTCGCCATCGGGCGCCCGTACGGGATGCTCGTCCAGTCGGCGCCGACCACGCCGATCGGGAAGGTGATCGACCAGATCGACGCCTCCGTCGCGCCGCCCAGGCTGTGCACCGCCGCGCGCGGGTGCCGGGCCCGGATCGCGTCGGGCAGCCGTACCGGGATCCAGTCACCGCTGAGCAGCACCACCCGCAGCGCCGACTCCGCCGGGTCGGGGTGCGCGGCCGGCGCGTCCACCCAGGCCTGCATCAGCGCCGGCACCGAGTTCCAGACCGTGACCCGGTGCCGGCGGACCAGGTCGCCCCAGTGCTCGGGGTCGGCGGCCCGGGCCGGCGCCGGCAGCACCACGGCGGCCCCGGCCGCGAGGGCACCGAACGCGTCGTAGACGGACAGGTCGAAGCTGAGCGCGGACAGTCCCAGCACCCGGTCCGCCGGGGTGACGCCGAACCGGACGTTGACGTCCTGCACGGTGTTGGCCGCGCCCCGGTGGTCGATCATCACGCCCTTCGGCCGCCCGGTCGAGCCCGAGGTGAAGATGACGTACGCCAGGTCGTCCGGGGACGGACCCGGCCCGGCCGCGGCCGGGTCGGCGGCGCGCACCTCGGGGTCGTCCAGGGTGACCAGCCGCAGCCCGGCCGGCCAGGCCAGCTCGTCGCGCAGCCGCGCCGTGGTCACCACGATCCGCACCCCGCCCTGGTCGAGCAGGTCGGCCCGGCGCGCGTCCGGCCAGGCCGGCTCGATCGGCAGGTACGCGGCCCCGGCCCGGGTCACCCCCAGCACGGCGGGCACCTGCTCGGCGCAGCGGTCCAGCACCACCGCCACCAGCTGGCCGGCGCCCGCGCCCAGGTCGCGCAGCCGGGCCGCCAGCCGGCGGGCCCGGTCGACCACCTCGCCGTGGGTCAGCTCGCCGTCCGGTGTGATCACCGCGACCGCGTCGGGCTGCCCGGCGGCGCGCTCCTCGACCAAATCGCAGAGGGTACGCGCGGGCAGGTCGGCGGCCGTCTCGTTGGCCCGTCGCCGCTGCTCCAGCTGACGGGCCGGCAGTGGCACCGGGGCGTCCGCCTCGTCCCACGCCCCGGCGTCCTCGGCGAGCCGGCGCAGCAGGGCCTGGTAGCTGTCGAACATGTCGTCGAGCAGCCCGGCCGGGAAGAGCGCCTCCACCGCGTCCCAGTCCAGGCAGAGGTCCCCGCTCTCCTCGGTGACCTGGTGGTCCAGCCACACCTGCGGGGTCTGGCTGATCCCGTACCCGAACTCGCCGAAGAAGCGCGAGTCCGGCGTCCGGTTCTCCCGGTCGCCGAGCGCGAGGGCGCTGGTGAACACCACCGGCATCGCCGCTCCCGGCCCGCCGCCGAGGCGCCGGGACCGTTCCCGCAGCACCCGGACCCCGCTGAACGCGGAGTGCTCCAGGTCCTGCACGAGCTGGCGGTTGAGCCGGCGGGCCCGGTCGGCGAACGACTCCCCGGCGACCGCCGTGGCGGCGAGCAGGGTGACCGAGGTGAAGTCCCCGATCACCTCGCCGATCCGCGGGTGCAGCGGCCGCCGGTTGAACAGGCTGAGGTTGAGGGTGAAGTCGGCCTGCCGCGACCAGGTGCGCAGCACCTCCGCGTACGCGCTCATCACCGCGACCGACGCGGTGACCCCGTACCGCTGCGCGGTGGCCTTGAGGGCGTCCCAGAGCGGGCGGGGCAGCCGGGCGCTGCGCCGGACGAACTCCACCGGCGCCCCGCCGGGCCCGCCGACCGCGCCGGTACGCAGCGGCAGGGCCGGCGCGGGCGGCAGGGTGTCCAACCGGTCCCGCCAGTACGCGTCGGCGGCCCGGTACTCGCGACCCTCCCGCGCCGCCTCCTCGGCCAGCACGTAGTCCCGGTAGGACAGGGGCAGCGGCTCGGGCGTCCGGTCCGGGTCGGTGTAGAACAGCCGCCAGTCGCGGAACAGCAGCTGGAGACTGAACGCGTCCATGATCAGCACGTTGATGCTGACGTGCAGCCGGATGCGGCGCTCGTCGACCAGCGAGGCGCGCAGGTCGAACAGCGGCCAGTGCTCTGGCGGCAGCAACTGGTGCCCCATCTCCGCCCGGGTCTTGGCCAGCGCGGCCTGGCGTTCGTCGTCGGGCGCCGCGCGCAGGTCGGCCACCGGCAGGTCGTACGGGGGCACCTCGGGCAGGATCCGCTGCCGCCCGTCCGGGTCGACCACCGCGCGCAGCATGTCGTGCCGGTCGATCACCTGGCGCAGGCTGGCCGCCAGCCGGGCCGGATCGAGGTCGACCCCGTCCAGCTCGAAGTAGTAGTGGGTGGCGACGCCACCCAGTTGCAACGCCGGGTTGCGCCCCACCCAGTAGGCGTGCTGGATGTCGGTCAGCGGGAACGGCTCGTACCGCTCCTGCGGCCGGGGCACGATCTCCTGCGGGGTCCCACCGTCGGACATCCGGCGCAGCAGCGCGACCAGCGCGTCCCGGTGCTCGCGCAGCTCCTCCCGCAGTTGCGGGGTGAGCGCGCCGGCGGCGGCCCGGACGTCCAGCCGGTCGTCGACCAGGCGCAGCCGCACACCACGCCGGTGCAGTTCGGACAGTAGGTCAGGCGCCGTCATGATCTCTCCTGCCAGGTCGGGTCGTCGGGGCGGGACGGGCGCCGGCGCGGCCGCCGGCGGGGGGACGGTGGTCATCGGACCGGGGGGCCGGCCGGGGCACCCAGGGCGGCGGCGACCCCGTCGACGAACTCCGTCCAGCCGTACATGCCGGAGATGAAGCCGAAGAAGCGGTCCATCTGCTCCTGGTGGCCCTGGATCGCCCGGAGCACGTCCAGCAGCTCGTCGGTCGGGCGCAGCCGTGCCGCCTGGAGGTTGAAGTGGTAGGTGGGCAGGGACTCCCGGTCGCGCCGCACGGTGTAGTCGACCAGGGCCCGGTCCACCGGCCGCTCCCCGGCCAGCGCCGGCGACAGGTGCTCGGCCAGCAGCGCGGCGTGCCCGATCGCGTCGCTGATCCCGTTGGCCCCGATCGAGTCCTTGTGATAGCCGGCGTCGCCGACCAGCGCCCAGCCCGGTCCGCTGCCGCGACGGAAGAAGTTCGGCAGCCGGCCGGTGCCGACGAACCGCTCCTCGCGCCGGCCGGACCGGACCCGCTCCAGCACGCTGGGCGCCGCGAGGGACAGCGAGCGGAAGTACGACCCCTCGATGTCCTTGCGGACCTCGTCGAACTCCTCGCGCGGCGCCTGCACGACGACCATGACGAGGTCGTCGTTGGTCGGCACCGCGCCGACCAGCCGGCGGTGGTCGACGAAGACCTCGTAGTCGGCGGTGAACCCGCTCCAGTAGGTGTAGTAGACGCAGCAGAGCGAGGGCACCGCCTCGTACTTCGGTGCCTGCACCTTCTTGGCCACCACCGAGTCCAACCCGTCCGCGCCGATCACCACCCGGGCCCCCTCGGTGAACTCGCCGCGCGGCCCTCGGGCCCGGATCCCGACCACCCGGTCGCCGTCCCAGAGCAGGTCGCTGACGTTGCACTCCTCGCGCAGCTCGGCGCCGGCCGCCTCGGCGGCCCGGACCAGCAGGGTGTCCAGCACGAAGCGGCGCGGCCCGTAGCCGGCCCGGATCCCGTCGATGGCCGGCGCGCAACCGGTCACCGGCACCCCGGAGAGGGTCCAGCGGGACACCTCGAGCGGCGGGCAGCCGGTGGCGCGCAGTTGGTCCAGCAGGCCCCAGCCGGCCAGCCGGGCGATGGTCGGCGGGTGGACGTAGTGGGTGGACATCGTGTCGCTGGGGAAACTCGCGCGGTCCAGCAGCAGCACCCGGTGTCCGGCCCGCGCCAGCAGCATCGCGGTGGTGGCACCGGCGCAGCGCGCACCGACGACGATCACGTCGTACATGCGGACTCCTCGAAAACCGCCGAGCAGGTGCCACCATCGTGCGACGTACGCCGCCGCCAAAGCCATACGGAAAACGTAAAGATATTTACGACACATCAATTTGTGGGGCGCATTTCCGGGGTACCGCGAGAACGTCGTCACTCAGCGCTGAAAGACCCCCCTACCGGGTGTGGTCCGGTCCCCTTATCGTCCCGGCTGACCAGGTTGGAATCCCCCTAGCGGGATCGGCTCGATTGACCGCCGAATTGACCCGACCATACCGTCCACTCTCGATGGGTGCACTTTAGTCCGGGGGGTTGGATAAATGGGGCAACCGGCTCAGGAACGGGCGATCGCCCTTTCCCCCGAGGACCGGAAGGTTCTCGTCTCGTTGTCCGGCGGCGACCGCCGCGGCGGGGAACCGCTGCGGGCGGCGATCGTGCTCACCGCCGCCTCCGGCCTGTCGTACGCGGAAACCGCCCGTCGGCTGGCCACCACCCGGCCGACCGTGGCGACCTGGCTACGCCGGTACGCCGAGGAAGGGGTGCCGGGCCTGCGCGACCGGGTTCGCCCCGGCCGCCGGCCCCGGGTGCGGGACGCCGACGTGGTGCTGCGGACGCTGACCACCATCCCGTCCACCGGCGGCGCCTGGTCCAGCCGGGCGCTCGGCGTCGCGCTGGGCCTCTCCAACGGCACGGTGGCCCGGATCTGGCGGCGCTGGGGCCTGCGCCCGACCGAGCCGGCCGCGTTCCGCCTGCCCGGGCTGCCCGACCTGGCCCTGGCCGGCGCGGAACTGGTCGGCCTGCACTGCGGCCTGCGGGACCGCCTGCTCGTCCTCGCCGCCGGCCCGACCGGGTCGGTGTGCGGCGTCGGGACCGCCGGCCCGACCGAGACGGTGTCCGGCGTGGGGATCGCCGGTCCCGGCACGGTGATCGCGGCGCTGACCGGTGCCTGTCCCGCCGCGCGAGACGGGCTCAGCGCCCCCGGGCACGCCCCCGCCCGTCCGGGGGCGAGCGGGCCGCCGTCGCTGGCCGACTTCCTGGCGGTCGCCGACGGTCGGCCGGACCGGCGGCTGCACGTGCTCGCCGCCGGGGAGGAGACCGTCCGGCGTCAGACGGTGCGCGACTGGGCAGCCCAGCACGGCCACGAGGTCCGGGTCGCCCCGGCGGAGCCGACCTGGACCGAACTGGCGGCCGTGGCGGCCGGACTCACCGCCCCGATCACCGGCCGGCCCACCCCGGATCTCGGCGGTCGGCTGGTCGCCGCGCTGCGAACCGCCTGGCGGACGGCCTGGTTCAGCGGGCAGCCCTGCCACTGGCTGGCCGCGCCACCGGCCAACCGGTAGACCGCGCTGTGGCGAAACCTGGCGACTGGCCTGGTTCGACCACGGCAGCTGAGACGAGCGGCAGGGTGCCGGCGGTGAGGGCGAGGCGCGGCCGAGACATCATCCGCATGCTCGCAGAATCCGGCGTGCGGGACTCTAAAAGATCTTGGTGCGAATCGGCCCCTACGGGGGCCGTTTCCGTCCAAGATCTCCAGGAGTCCCCGCGCTCACGGGCGAGTAGTCGACTGGGCAGGTGTGCCGCTTGCTGGCCGCGCCGCCCCGTCGGCCGGACCGGTGGCGGGCTGGGCCGCCGGCACGTGCGCCACGTCCCGGGCGTGCACCCGGCCCAGGGTGAGCGCCACCCCGGCGGCGAGCAGCCCGCCGGCGGCGAGCACCTGGTAGGCGCGGTGGAACACGGCCAGCGGCGCGCCGCTGCCGTCGGCCAGCACGGTGATCAGCACGGCGATGCCGAGGACCGCGCCGACCTGCCGCAGGCACGAGGCGATGGCCACCCCGGTGGCGAAGCGGGCCCGGGGGAACTCGGCGAACGCCGCGTGCCCGAACCCGGGGAAGCTGAACGCCGCGCCCGCACCGATCAGCACCGCCGCCGGCAGGAAGGCGGCGAGGAAGTCCGGCTGGCCCGGGGCGCGGGCGAACAGCAGCGCGCCGGCGCAGAAGAACAACCCGCCGGGCAGGGCCACCGCCCGGGGCCCGTACCGGTCGCCGAGCCGGCCGACCAGCGGCGCCAACGCGGCCGCGGTGACCGGGCCGGCGGTCAGCGCGCCGCCGGTGGCCAGGCTGTCGTAGCGCCACACCTGGGTCAGGAAGAGCACGTTGCACAGCAGCAGCGCGTTCATCGCGGCGGCGAAGACCAGCGAGCCGAGGTTGGCGACGCTGAACGAGCGGATCCGCACCAGCGCCGGCTCGATGACCGGGGCCGGGTGCCGGCCCGACCGTACCGCCAGGGCGACCAGCAGGGCCGCGCCGACCGCGAGGGTGCCGCCGAACGCCGCCGAGGTCGCTCCCCAGTCCGGCAGCCGTACCACCGCCAGGGCGAGGGTGCCGACGCCGCCGCCGAGCAGCAGCGCCCCGACCACGTCGGGGAACGGTCCGGGCGTGGTGTCCCGGGTCTCCCGGAGCACCCGGACGGCGGCCAGCAGGCCGGGCAGGCCGATCGCCAGGTTCACCAGGAACACCAGCCGCCAGCCCTGCCAGGCCACCAGCGCGCCGCCGAGGGACGGACCGGCGGCCCCGGCGACCGTGCCGGTGGCGGTCCAGAGCGCGATCGCGGTGGCCCGGCGCTGCACCGGGAACTCCGGCAGCAGCAGGCCCAGCGAGGTCGGCATGATGGCCGCCGCGCCGAGCGCCTGCACGCACCGCGCCGCGATCAGCACGCCCACCGCCGGGGCCAGCCCGCACGCGGCCGAGCCGACCAGGAAGAGCACCACCCCGGCGAGGAAGACCCGGCGCCGGCCCCACCGGTCGGCCAGCCGGCCGGCCGGGATCAGCGCGGCGGCGAACACCACGTTGTACGCGTTGAGCACCCAGGACAGGCCGTTCAGCGAACTGTCCGGGAAGGCGGCCCCCAGGGCGGGCAGCGCCACGTTGACGATCGTCACGTCCAGCATCGCCATCATCACGGCGACGGACGTGACCAGCAGGACCTTCCACTGGCGGGCCACCGGGGACCTCCTCTTCACGGGTGGGTCGGCCACCGGCGCCGGTCGCGCGGTGGGTCGGGGACGGCGGGCCGGTCGGCCCGCCGGTTCGGCAGCGGCGGCCTCGGATCAGCCGCGGGCCGCCTCGTTCAGGGCGGCGGCGACCTGCTCCACGCCGACGGCGGTGAGCACGGTGTGGTGGGTGCCGGGCACCGGCCGGCTCACCAGCCGTCCTCCGGTCAGCTCGGCCCAGCCCCAGTCGGGGCGGTCGCCGTACGGGTGGTCGGCGAACTCGCTGACCCGGCCGTCGCGCGCCCGCAGCACCGTGACGTCGGCGTCGATCCGGCCCGCCCGGTGGCCGGCGCAGGCCCGCACCACCGCGTCGAACACCGCGTACGTGGCGGCGAGCGTCCCGCCGCTCAGGTCGTCCACGGGCACACCCTGCTTGGCGGCCAGCCGCACCGCCCCGTCCAGCCGCTCGTCGGCGGGCAGCGCGGCCAGCTCGCGCCGCTGCTCGGCGGTGATCTGGCCGGGGTCGAAGCCCCGGTCGAGGTCCTCCACGAACCACAGCGGGACGTCGGCGTCGGTCACCCGCTGCGGGGCCAGCGGGGCGGGGGCGTCGACGACCACCAGGTGCCGTACCCGCTCGCCGGCCTCCGTCAGCTGCCGGGCCAGTTCCGCGGCGATGACCGCGCCGGAGGACCAGCCGCCGAGCAGGTACGGGCCGTGCGGCTGTTCCCGGCGCAGCGCGGCCAGGTAGAGCCGGGCCAGCTCGCCGAGGTCGGCCACCGGCTCCCGGCCGACGGCCGGGCCGGGCGCCTGCAGGGCGAGGCAGTCCCGGTCCAGCCGGGCCGCGAGGTCCCGGTAGCAGAGCACGTCGCCGCCGGCCGGGTGCACCAGCACCCAGGGCGGGGACCCGGTGTCGCCGGGTTCGCCGGTGAGCCGGACCAGCGGTGACCAGTCCGCCGGGGCGGTGTCCAGCCAGCGGGCCAGCCCGGCCACGGTGCGCCGCTCCAGCAGCGCGCCCAGCGGCACCCGCCGGCCCAGCCGCTGCGCGATCTGGCCGACCACCCGCAGCGCGGCGAAGGACTGTCCACCCAGGTCGAAGAAGTCGTCCTCGACCCCGAGCCGGTCCACCTGGAGGATCTCCCGCCAGATCTCGGCCAGCGCCTCCTCGGTCGGGGTGGTCGGCGGCACGTGCCGGCGAACGCCGCCGCCGTCGGCGAGGTCGACCGTCTCCAGTGCCCGCCGGTCCACCTTGCCGTTGCCGGTCAGCGGCAGCCCGTCCCGGACCACCACGTGGGCGGGTACCAGGTAGCCGGGGAGCCGGGCGGCGAGGAACTCGCGGACCGCCACCGGGTCCGGCCGGTCCCGGCCGTCCCGCCCGACCACGAACGCGGCCAGCTGCCGTCCGGAGCCGGACGTCCGGGCCACCACCGCCGCGCCGCCCACGTCCGGGTGCTCCAGCAGCGCGTGCTCCACCTCGCCCGGTTCCACCCGGAAGCCCTGGATCTTCACCTGGAAGTCTGCCCGGCCGAGGAACTCGATGGTGCCGTCGGGCAGGTAGCGACCCCGGTCACCGGTGCGGTACAGCCGTTCCCCGGTCACCGGGTGCGACACGAACGCGGTGGCCGTGCGCTCCGGGTCGTTGAGGTAGCCCAGGGCCACCCCGACGCCGCCCACGTACAGGTGCCCGGGCACCCAGGTGGGCGCGTCCCGGCCCAACTCGTCCAGGACGTACCAGGTCTGATTGGTCAGCGGCCGCCCGTACGGCACGCTCACCCAGTCCGGGTCGACCCGCTCGATCGGGTGGGCGATCGACCAGATGGACGCCTCGGTCGCCCCGCCGAGGCTGACCACCCGGGCGTGCGGCGCGACCGCCCGGATCCGGTCCGGCAGGGTTACCGGGATCCAGTCCCCGCTGAGCAGCACCAGCCGCAGGTCGGGCAGGTGCACCCCGGTCGTCTCGGCCTCCTCGACGAGCAGTTGCATGAGCGCCGGCACCGAGTTCCACACGGTCACCCGCCGGTCCCGGGCCAGCGCCAGCCAGGACGCCGGGTCGTGCCGGGACGGGTCGGGCAGGACCAGGGTGGCGCCGGCCGCGGCGGCGCCGAACACGTCGTACACCGACAGGTCGAAGCAGAGCGAGGAGATGCCGAGCAGCACGTCCCGCTCGGTGACGCCGTACCGGGCGTTGACGTCGGTCACCGTGTTCAGCGGCCCGCGGTGGTCCAGCATCGCGCCCTTCGGCCGGCCGGTCGACCCGGACGTGTAGATCACGTACGCCAGGTCGCCCGGCTCGCGCATCGGCGCGTACCCGAGCGCCGGGCCGTCGCCGGTGGCGTCCTCGACGACGACCAGCGGCACCGGCCCGGCGTCGGCGAGCGCCGCCCGGGTGCCCGCGTCGGTGACCACGGCGGCCGCCCGGGTGTCGGCGAGCAGCCAGCCGATCCGCTCCGCCGGCCAGCCGGGGTCGATCGGCACGTACGCCCCGCCGGCCAGCAGCACCCCGTGCACCGCGACGATCTGCGGCCACCCCTTGCCGGTGGCGACCGCGACCAGGTCACCGGGCCGTACGCCGGTCTCCCGCAGGGTCGCGGCGAGCCGGCCGGCCCGCGCGTACAGGGTGGCGTAGTCGAGGATCGTGTCCCCGGCGACCACCGCCGCCCGGTTCGGCTGGCCGGCGGCCCGCCCGGCCAGGGGAGCGTGCAGCAGTCCCGGCGGTGGCGGCGTGCCGGGCGCGTTGAGCCGGGCCCGGCGCTCCCGGTCGGTGGCCGGCAGCAGGTCGAACGTCGTCCGGTCCCAGGCCTCGTCGCTGTCCGCGAGGGCGTCGAGGACCGCCCCGTAACCGGCCAGCATGTCGTCCATCAGGCCCGGCGGGAACATCGCCTCCAGCACGTCCCAGACCGTCCACATGCTGCCGTCCCGCTGCTCCCAGAACTCGCAGTCGAGCAGCACCTGTGGGGTCTCCAGCAGGCTGTACACCGGCCGGTCGGTCTGCCCGACGAAGAGCGCGCTGCCCACCGCGTACGGGCAGACCGCCCGGCCGGGGGTGCGGCGCAGCTGGTTGACCGCCTGGAGCACCTTGACCCCGCTCCAGTAGACGTGCTGCATGTCCGAGAGCACCTGGGCCTGCAACCGGCGGGCCCGCTCCTGGAACGGGCCACCGGCCCGCCAGTCCACCTCGAGCGGGTAGAGCGAGGAGAAGTTGCCGATCACGTCGCCGATCTGCGGGTGCAGCGGCAGCCGGTGGGTGTTCATGTTGTTGATCAGGAAGTGCCGGGAGCCGCTCCACGCGGCGAGCACCTCGGCGTACACGGCGCACAGGGCGTTGGTCTGGGACAGCCCCCGGGCGGCGGCGCGGCGGGTGAACGCCGCCCACCGGGCCGGCGACAGCACGTGCTCCCGGCGTTCCAGCCGGGACCGGCGGCGGGTGTCCGAGCCGGGCGCGAGGGGCAGCTCCGGCGCGGTCGGCCAGTCGGCCATCCGGTCCAGCCAGTACCGCTTCGACGCCTGGCCCAGCGGCGACTCCTCCAGCTCGGCGAGGGCCAGGACGCAGTCCCGGTAGCTCAGCGCCAGCTCCGGCAGCGGCTGGTCCGGGTGGTCGTAGCAGTGCAGCAGGTCCTTGAGGAACCGGCCGGTGCCGGGGGCGTCGCTGAAGAAGTTGTTGTTGTTCCAGTGCATGCGGACCCGGCCGCCGGACAGCACCGAGAGCCGGACGTCCAGCCACGGCCACCGGTCCAGTGGCAGCTCCCGGCGCTGCATGGCGGCCCGGGTCCGTTCGATGCCGGCCCGCTGTCCGGCCTCGTCGAGGCCGCGCAGGTCGACCACCTCGACCGGGATCGGCTCCGGGTCGCGGACCGTCTCCAGCATCATGTCCTCGCGGACCACGACCAGGC
Organism: Micromonospora yasonensis; assembly: GCF_026013475.1. Classification (GTDB taxonomy): domain Bacteria; phylum Actinomycetota; class Actinomycetes; order Mycobacteriales; family Micromonosporaceae; genus Micromonospora; species Micromonospora yasonensis. Next base: position 21,823 of record NZ_JAPDPH010000108.1, read on the forward strand.
TGTGCCGGTGCCGCCGGGCCGCCACGTTGAGCGCCCGGGTGAACCGGTCCGGGTCCAGCTCCGGGAAGTCCACCTCCATGTACTGGTGCGGCCGGACGTGGTACTCCAGCCCCTCCCGGCTGCCCACCAGGAAGGACATCTGGATGTCCGACGGCGGGAACGGCTCGTGCCGGGCCGCCGGATCGGGGGTGATCTCCGGCAGCGCCGCGGCCGGTTCGGCGGCCCGCCGGCCCCGGGACAGCCAGCCGATCAGCTCCGCCCGGTGCCGGGTGATCCGCTCGCGCAGCTCCGGCGAGAGGCGTCCCTTCGGCGCGCTCACGCTCAGCTGGTCGTCGCCGGCCAGCTTCAACCGCACGTCGCTCCGGGCCAGGTCGGCCACCAGGGCGGCGACCGCGCCCTCGTCCGCTCCGCTCACCGCAACACCCTTCCTCCAGGTCGGACCGTCGGCGCTCACAGCGTCAGCACCTCGGCGTCCTCGTCGTCGAAGTCGTCGTCATCGGCGGCGACGACACTGCGCAGGGTCAGCTGCTGGCAGATCAGCTCGGCCACGTCCGCCGCGGTGCCGCCGCCGAACAGGTCCGCCGGCGGAACGTCGGCCGCGTAGTCGACCAGCAGCCGCTGGCGCAGCCGGACCGTGGTCAGCGAGTCCAGGCCCAGCTCGTTCAACCGGGTGCCGGCGAAGGTGGGCCGGATCGCCTCCTGGTCGGCGGCGCTGAGTCCGAGCAGCAGCCCCACCCGTTCCAGCAGCCCGGCGAGCACCAGCTCGCGGGCCGCCACCGGGTCGGTCAGCGTCAGCACCGCCAGGTCCGGCCCGGTCGCGCCGTCGTCCGCGCCGGCGAGGTCGGCCGGCGTCACCTCGGCCAGCAGCCGGTACGGCCGGGCCCGGCCGGCCGCGGCCAGCGACCGGCGCCAGTCCACCCGGGCCAGCCCCACCACCGGCTCGGTCGGCTCACCGGCCGGCGGGGCGAGGAGCGTGTCCAGCGCGGCCAGCGCCTCGGCGGTGGGCAGCGCGTCCAGGCCGAGCGCGGCCAGCCGGCCCAGCACGTCCTGGTCGACGGCCATGCCGGCCTGGGCCCACGGCCCCCAGCCGATGCTGGTCGCCGGCAGGCCACGCGCGTGCCGGTGCCGGGCCAGGGCGTCCAGGAAGGCGTTCGCGGCCAGGTAGTTGGCCTGCCCGGCGGAGCCGACCAGGGCGCCGAAGGCGGAGAACAGCACGAAGAAGTCCAGGTCGAGCGCCTCCGTCGCCCGGTGCAGGTGCCAGCCGCCCCGCACCTTCGGGTCGAGCACCCGGCGGAACCGGTCCCAGCCCTGCTCGGTCAGGGCCGCGTCGTCGACGACGCCGGCCGCGTGCACCACCCCGGCCAGCGGCGGCAGGTCGCCGGCGAGGCCGGCCAGCGCGGCGGTCAGCGCGTCGCCGTCCGCCACGTCCACGGCCAGGCAGCGCAGCCGGACGCC
>NZ_JAPDPH010000109.1 GCF_026013475.1 Micromonospora yasonensis
GCCCCCCCGCCGATCGCCCTCACCCCGAACCGCAGCGAGGGGCCCGCGCTGGTCGCGGTGGTGCCGTCGTGACCCGCCGCCACCCGGCCCGCCTGGCCGTCGTCGCGCTGGCACTGGCCGGCGTGCTCGCCTCGGCCGCCTGCTCCGGCGGGGACGGCACGCCGGCCCGGACGGAGCCGGTCGCCGGTGGCGCGGCGGCGCTGCCCGGACCGGCGCCGGCCGGTCTGGCGCTGCGGCCCGCCCCGTCCGGGGCGCCCGGCGCGCCGGCGGTCACCGGTGCGCTCACTGACGGCAGCCGGGTCGCCTTCGCCGACCTGTGGGCCGACCGCCCGGTGGTGCTGGTCTTCTTCACCTCGTGGTGCAACCTCTGCGCGCAGCGGCAGGACGCCCTGAGCGAGCTGGCCCGCACCCACCGGGACCAGGTCGTGTTCGTCGGGGTGGCCACCGGGGACCAACCGCGGGATCTGCAGCGCTACCTGCGCGAGCACCGGGTGGAGTACCCGGTCGTGGTCGACGACGACGGCACGATCTCGCAGTCGTACGCCGTCCGGGAGCCGCCGGGCGTGGTGCTGGTCGCCAAGGGCGGGGCACTGCTGCGCGGGTGGCCGGGCGGGGTGGACGCGACCGCCCTCGCCGGCCGGCTGCGCGAGCTGGTGCTGGCTCCCTGACCGGCCCGCCCGTCACTGCGGCGCCACGAGCCGATCATGCCACCGGTCGACCGGCGGCCGTCCCCGACCGGGGCGGCCGCCGGAGACCGTCAGGCGACCGGTTTCTTGGTCCGCGTCGGTGTCACGTTCGGCGCCGGGCTGAACGACGGCGACAGGGTCGGCAGCGGGGTCGGCCGGTCGGTCGGGCTCGGGCTCGGGCTGGACGGCGCCGTGCTGGGCGTCGGCCGCGCGCTCGGCGAGGGCGCGGAGGTGGTCGGCGCCGGTCGGGCCGGGGCGGTCTCCGTGGGTGCGTCGTTCGGGAACGCGGGCTCGCCGAACCGGTACTTGTCCGGGTCCAGCTTCATCGCGGCGGTCGCCTGCTCCATGAACTGCCGCCAGATCGGCCCCGGGCCGGTGGCGCCGTACACCTCGTAGCTGCCGTCCTTCGTCTTCAGCGGCTTGCCGTCGGTGGTGCCCAGCCAGACGGCGGAGGCCAGCGCGCCGGTCCAGCCGACCATCCAGGTGTGCACGTTCTGCGTGGTGCTCTGCCCGGCCTGCCAGGTGCCGGTCTTGCCGGCGGAGTCCCAACCGTTGTCCAGCTTGGCCGCCTTCACCCGGCGCAGCGTCCAGTCGAGCTGGTTGACGGCCTCCTTGTCCAGCCCGAGGTCGGTCTCCTTGAGCTGCTCGGTGTAGACCTTGTCCTCGCCCTTGGTGACCGAGCGGACGAAGTGTGCCTCGGCACGCTTGCCGCCCGCGGCGAAGGTGGCCATCCCGTTCGCGTGGTCCTGCACGGTGATCCCGTACTGGCCGATGCCGACCTCGGTGGAGAAGCGCTTGGCGACCTCGTCGGTCGGCTCGTCGCGCAGGTCCACCCGCTGCGGCTGCGGGTTGCCCTTCACCGTCTCCCACATCGAGTTGACCCCGGCCCGCTTGGCCATGTCCATGACCTTCGCGACGCCCAGCTTCTCGGTCAGCTCGAAGTAGGTGACGTTCAACGAGGCGACGGTGGCCTCCCAGAGGGCGCAGTTCGGCTGGCAGGGCGCGTGCTCGGCGTTGCGGATCGGCCCGGCCGCGCTGTCCTTGGTGCGCCCCGACTCGGGGAACTCCTTGGTGTCGGGCGAGTCGAAGTGCTGCTTCACGGAGATCTTGTTCTCCACGGCGGTGGCCAGGTCGTACACCTTGAACGACGAGCCCGGCGGGTGCTGGCCGAAGCCGTGCGCCTGCCCCTTCTCGTCGTAGTACCAGCCGGCGAAGTCGGCGCCGCTGTTGCCGCCGTTGCCGCCGTAGTAGCCGAGCACCCGGCCGGTGCCGGGTTCCACCGCGACGAGCGCGGCCTGCCAGTTCTTCGGCTGGTCGCGGACCGCGTCGGGGGCGGTGTCCCGGCGGATGTCGGCGGCGGCCTCGGCGGCGTCCTGGACCCGTTTGTCGATGGTCGTCACGATCTTGTAGCCGCCGTCCCGGATGACCTCGTCCGTCTTGCCCTTGAACTGCTCGGTCTGGCGCAGCTCGCTGAGCACGTGGTTGACCACCAGGCCGGTGGGCCGGTCGAGGCCGGACTGGCCGGCGTCCTTGTCGATCGGCTTCACGTCGTCCGGGTACGCCAGGTTCGCCGCCTCCTCGGGTGTGAGGTAGCCGAGCTTCACCATGCCGTCGCGGATGTAGGTCCAGCGCTCGATCGAGTTCTGCTTGGCCTTGGCGTTGCGGGCCGGGTCGTAGCCGGGGGAGCCCTCGGGGTCGCTCGGGTCCGCCTCCGGCTGCTTCACCATCGCGCAGAGCACCATCGCCTCGGCCTTGGTGAGCTGCTGTGCCGCCGGCGCGTCCCGGCGCACCGTCTTGCCGAAGTACGTCTGCGCGGCGGCCTCGATCCCGTACGCGCCCCGGCCGAACGGCACCGTGTTCAGGTAGAAGCCGAGGATCTCGTCCTTGCTGTACTTGTCGTCCAGCTTCCAGGCGATGACCGCCTCACGCAGCTTGCGGGAGTAGGTCACTCCGCGCAGGTCGGCGGCCACCCGGGCGTACTGCTGGGTGATGGTGGAGGCGCCCTGCCGCTGGCCACCGGTGAGGTTCGACCAGGCGGCGCGGAGCACGCCGGAGAAGTCCACGCCCTTGTTGGTCCAGAAGGTGCGGTCCTCGGCCGCGACGATCGCCTCCTTCGCGGAGTCGTTCATCTGGTCGTACGGGACGATGGTGCGGTTCTCCGCGCCGAGTTTCGCCATCGGCGTGCGACCGTCGGCGTAGTAGACCGTGGTCGACTCGGGCAGTTTGAGGTCGGTCGGGGTGGGCACGCTGTCGAAGTAGTAGCCCCCTGCCACCAGGCCGGTGCCGGCCAGCAGCGTGAAGACCGCCAGGAAGATCAGCAAACGGTGGCGGCGACGCTTCCGCCCCGGGGTCGGGGCGGTGGAACCGTACGCGTTGTTGTTGTCACCGGTAGGAAGCACCCGCACCCGATACCCTCCGACTGCTCGGCCGAATCGTGTCCATGCTCGGCCTGCAGGCTAGCGGAGCTGCGCGGACAGCGCCCGCGCCCGCCGTCGCCGGGTGTGGCGTTCGTCGCGGCCGATCGGCGGTGACGGTGGCCGGACGACCACGTGGGGTGACCGTCGGCCGGGCTGGCGCGCCGACGATCAACCGGCCGCGCCAGCGCCCGCTCGCAGGCGCTTCGTGGGCCGGAGACATTGACAGTCGGGTGTGTACCGGGCGCCCTCGGACGAGCTGCGGGAACGCTCCCACGCAAGCTCGCCCACTTCGTGGTCGACACCAGCCGCAACGGCCAGGGCCGTGAACGCCACCGGCCGGGGTGTCCTGGCCCGACCCGCAGACCTGGTGCAACCCGCCCGGGCGCGGCCTGGGGCTGCGTCCCACCACCGCCACCGGTGACCCGCTCGCCGACGCCTTCCTCTGGGTGAAGACGCCCGGCCAGTCCGACGGGCAGTGCGACCGGGGCACCGGCACCGGGCACGACCCGGCCCGCGCCGGCATGGCCGACCCGGCCGCCGGGCGTGGTTCCCCGAGCAGGCCCTCGAACTGGTGACGTACGCCGACCCGCCGCTGCGCTGACCGGCGACGGCCGGGGGCGGTCCTCGCGTGGGGCCGCCCCCGGTCCGCGCCTTCCGGCCGGAGGTCGGGTGCGCTCAGCGCAGGGCCCACTCGCTCGTCCGGCCGTTGAGTGTTCGTCCGGTGAGGCGGCCCGCCGGCCAGCGGGTGTTGCCGCCGGACCGGCCGGTCCAGAACGGCGACAGCCGCCACATCGGCCGCGCTGTCGTCCCGTCCGGGACGGGGAAGCCGTCCCGTTCGGTGTAGCCGTGCCGCCGGTACAGGTCCCGGTCGGCGTCGGTGAGGGCCTCCGTGTAGGTCGGCAGGCTCAGCGTGTCCATCCACCGCTGCGCGCCGGCGAGCACCGCGGCGGCCCGGCGCATCCCGTGCGCGCCGGGCGCGGCCAGCATCGCCAGGTGGTTGTGCGGCTCGGCGGGGCTTCGCGCGGCGAGCGCCCGGCCGAGGTCGAGGAACCGCTCCTGGTACGCGCCGCACACCTGCGCGAGACGGTCGACGTACCGGGCCGGCGCCGGGATGGGCCGGTAGCGGTGGAACCAGATCGTCGCGGCCGAGCCGTCCCGGAGCAGGAACGCGTCGCCGAACAGCAGCGCGTGCTCGACCCAGATGCGGGCCACGGCGGCGAGGACGGCGGGGCGGCGTGACTCGTCCGGGACGAGCCAGGCGCCGAGTGCGCTCGGGGAGAGGGTGTTGCTGACGAGGTCGACGATGCGGCCGGTGTCGCACCACCGGGCCCGGACGACGGGAGTGTTCGCGCTCATGGGGGAACTCCTGGTCATTTCGTGATCGGGTAGGTCGGGAGGGACCGCCGGCGGGAGTGCGGGTTCGCTGCGGGCCGACGCGGGCCACCAGGGGCCGTCAGACAGGCAGGTACGCGCAACTGCCGGGCCGTCCCAGGGGAGCGGGCCGGCTCGTCGGTCAGGCGGGTCGGGTGCCCGGGCGGGGCGAGCGCGACGGGCGAGCGTGGTCGCCGGTGGAGTGGCTCGGGCGGCCCGACTCGGTGGGCGGCGCCCAGCCGGCGGCGGAGGTCTCGGCCAGCTCGCCGTGCCCGGCGCCGGTGGTGCCCGCGCGGTGCGGGCGGGGCGTGTGGGTGAGGTCCGCGTGGCGCGGCGGGGTGTGGCGGGACTGCCCGGGCTCGGACACGCCCGCGCCGGCCGTCGTGCCAGTCGTCGCGGTGCCCGTCGCGGCGGCCGACCGGGCCGAGGTCGATGGCACGTGTCCCGGGGCCCCCGACGGGGCCGCAACGGCGATCGCCGCCGGCCGGCCCGGGGACGTCGTGGCACCCGGCTCGCCAGTCGGCGCGGGCACCGCGGGCGCGGGCGTGTCGGGTGCCTCCCCGGGCGGCTCGGGGGCCGGCGCCTCGGTGACCGGGTGCAGCGGACCCAGCACCGGATCGAGCGGGTCGAGGACCGGGTGGAGCGGGTCGAGCACCGGCCCCAGGCCGTCCCACACCGGCGCCAGGACCGGACCCAGCGGCCGAGTCACCGGCAGCAGCACGTCGGCCACCGGGGCGACGACGTCGGCCTGGAGCGGCTCGGTCACCGGGCGCAGCGCATCGGCGACCGGGGCGAGGAGGCCGTCCGACACCGCGTCGGTCACCGGGCGCAGCACGTCCGCGGCCGGGGCCGGCGCCCCGGAGCCGGCCCCGGATGGGGTGGTGGTGGCCGGCGGGGCCTGCCCGGTGACCCGCGCCGGAGGTGGCACGACGCGTGGCGGCCTGGCGGCCCGGCCGACGGTGTCACCGGCGGAGGCCGGCGGCCCGGGTCGGTCGGCCGAGGCCGCTGGACGCGGTGGTGGGGGAGCGCCGAGGCCGGGTGCCGGCGGCCGGTCCGGCGTCGACGGGCTCGGCGGTGCCGGGGCGGCGCCGCCGGGCGGTGCGGTGGGCCGGTCCGGGGCGGTCGCCGGCGCCGACCCGAGCAGCGGGCCGAGCACGCCGGTGACCAGGTGGATGGTGGAGCTGACCGGGGCCGGCCGGTCGGCGGCGTACGCGGTGCCGGTGCTCGCGAGCTCGTGGGTGGCCCATGCCGCGACCACCCCGCCGAGCAGGAGCCCGAGGCGCAGCGTGACCCGCGTCAGCCGCCTGCCCCGTGGAGTCATCCCGGCACCCTTCCGGTCGTCGGCCAGCGCCGACGATCAATGCCGCGTACTCTACCGAAAGCGGTCGACCGATCACAGCCTGCGGCTGATCGGAATCGGGCGCGTCGCGTACCGACAGGCGTGGGAGCCGGGGCGACGGGGTACCAGCGGAAGCCATGACGACGAGCACGGTCGACCGTCCCGCCGCCGACGCTCCCGCCGCGCCGGCCGGCAGCGTGGCGGTTGTCGCCCACCGGAAGAAGACCTTCGGCGGCGGCCTCGACGAGCTGCGCACGAGCCTGGTCGCGGCCGGGGTCGGCAAGCTCCTCTGGTACGAAATGCCGAAGAGCCGCAAGGCGCCGAAGAAGGTGCGCAAGGCGCTCGACGAAGGCGCCGAGCTGCTCCTGGTCTGGGGCGGCGACGGGATGGTGCAACGCTGCGTCGACACCCTGGCCGGTTCGGACGTGCCGATGGGCATCCTCCCCGCGGGCACCGCCAACCTGTTCGCCAGCAACCTCGGCATCCCGGCCGACCTGCCCGTGGCGGTCCGGATCGCCCTGTACGGCCGCCGCCGCAAGCTGGACCTGGGCCGGCTCAACGGGGAGCATTTCGCCGTGATGGCCGGCGCGGGCTTCGACGGCGACCTGATCCGCGACGCCGACCGCAGGCTCAAGGGGCCGGGTCGCGTACCTCTGGACCGGGCTGCGGCACGTGCGGGGCGAGTGCGTGCGCACCCGGATCCGGGTCGACGGCGCCGACTGGTTCGACGGCGAGGCGAGCTGCGTGCTGTTCGGCAACGTCGGCACGATCACCGGTGGCATCCCCGCCTTCGACGACGCCCGACCCGACGACGGCGCCCTGGAGATCGGCGTGTGCACCGCCAGCGGCCCGATCGACTGGGCGCGCACGCTGGGCCGGATGGCGGCCGGACGCTCCGAGGAGTCACCGTTCGTGCGTATCACCCGCGGTCGCAAGGTCCGGGTGCGTTTCGCCGCGCCGAAGACGTACGAGCTGGACGGGGGTGCGCGGTCGGGGGCGAGGCGGCTCAAGGCCAAGGTTGTCACCGGTGCCCTGGTGGTCTGCTGTCCGGGCTGACCGGCGCCGGCAGCAGCGCGAATCCGGCGACCACGAACGCCTCCCGGCAGGGCTGCCCGATGAGCCCGGGCACGGTGAGCGCGGCGACGGCGGTGACCAGCGCCCGCTGCCCGGTCCGGGCGTGCTCCGGGGCGGCCTGAGCGGCCGCCGCGGCGGCGGGCAGGATGTGGGACGTGGATCACGCCGTACGCGACTACCTGACCGAGCTGGTCGACCGGGCCCGGGCGGTGCTCGGCGACAACCTGGTCGGCGCGTACGCCGCCGGCTCGGTGGGATTGGGCGCGTACCAGCCGGGGCGCAGCGACGTGGACGTGGCGCTGGTGACGGCCGGGCCGGTGGCCGGGGCGGCGAAGCGGGCGCTGGTGGCGCGCCTTCGGCACGAGTCGCTGCCGTGCCCGGCGCGTGGCCTGGAGCTGGTCGCCTACCGGCGGGAGGTCGCCGGCTCCGGCACCGGGGAGCCGGGCTTCGAGGTGGAACTCAACACCGGCGCGACCATGCCGTTCCGGGTCACGTACGACCCGGCGGACCGGCCGGCCGCCGACGGGCGGTTCTGGTACGCCCTGGACCGCAGCATCCTGCGCCAGTCCGGGCTGGCCCTGCTCGGCCCGCCCGCGTCCGAGGTGTTCGCCGATCCCACCCCGGCCGAGCTGCGCCGGCTGCTGGTCACCGCGCTGGACTGGTGGCTGGCGCTGCCCACCCCCGAGGGCGACGGCCCGGCCCCGGGCACCGAGGACGCGGTGCTGGGCGCCTGCCGCTCCCTGGTCCGGGTGCGCACCGGGGCCTGGCTGCCCAAGGTGGACGCCGGGCGCTGGCTGGCCGGGCAGGGCCGGCACACCGAGCTGATCGACCGGGCGATCACGGCGCGGCGGGGCGGCCCGGCGCCGAGCGGACCCGAGGCCCGCGCCTTCCAGCGATGGGTCCGCGCCGAAGTCGCCGCGATGCATTGACGCGGATCAGCGCCTTACTGTAAACAAGGCGTACTGATCGATCGGGGAGGTCCCATGCGACGCTCGGTACCCCTGGCCACGCTCCTGCTCGCCCTCGCCACCACCACCCCGGCCGTCGCCGCGCCGCCGGCCCGGCCGGCGCCCACGCCGCTGGCGGCCGCGCCCGTCCAGGTCTACGGCGCCTGGCACTGCGGCAACGACTACTGCACCTGGACCACCCCGCGTACCGTCGCCGAGTTCGACAGCCAGAACCACTGGCTGATCGACCGGGGCGACGGGCGTCCCTCGGTCAACCTGGTCGTGCTGAGCTTCGTCAACCCGCTCGACCTGCTGCACCAGACCACCGACGCCACCACCCTGGACGGCGTGCCCCGCGGCATGACCGCCGAGATCGTGCAGTACTTCACCGCGCGCGGCGTCCGGGTGATGCTCTCCATCGGCGGCATCACCTACACCGACGACTGGGACGCCGCCCTCGCCGAGAACCCCGCCCTGCTCGGCCAGCGGGCCGCCGCGGTCGCCAGCCGGCTCGGCGTCGGCATCGAGATCGACTACGAGCAGAACACCAACCCGAACCTCGCCGGCCTGCAGTCCTTCATCACCGCCTACCGCGCGGTCCACCCGTACGACGCCACCGGCACCCGGCCCGAGGCACGGCTCACCATCGACGTCGCCGCCGGCGACCGCTGGCTGATCGACCTCAACCGCAAGGCCACCGCCGACTGGCTGCGTACCGACACCCCGGTCCTCGACTACGCCAACGCGATGGTGTCGGCCCGGCCCGTCTCGGCCAGCACCGCCCAGGCCAGCTGGCAGGAGCACGTCGACGGCAAGCCGCAGTACGCCCCGCCGGTGCCGCCGCTCGCCCCGGCGAAGTTCACCGGCGGGGTCTACATCGCCTACGGCGGCAAGCCGCTGCCGGAGTGCGTCGACTACGCCAACTCGGTGCAGAAGGCCGCCGCCCCGTACGTGCAGGGCGTCGCGCCCAACGGCGCGGGCACCACCGCCGGCATGCTCGGCTTCATGTTCTGGGCGGCCGAACGTCCCGCGACGCGGGGCATCGGCACCGTACCCCCGAACACCTGCGAGGGGGGAGCCGGCGCCGGGGCGACCGCGCTGGCCGTCCCGGTACCGATGCCGGCGCTGCGTCAGAGCTGACCCGGCGGCGTCCACCGACGGGCCGCCCGGCGTTGCCGCAGGGCCCGGCGGCCACCTAGGCTGTCCGGGCCACCAGACACAAAGGAGCGCCGGTGACGGAGAAGCCTTCGACCGCCACGGTCCGCGCCGACGCGCTGGACACCAGCGTCCCGCACTCGGCCCGCTTGTGGAACTACCTCCTCGGCGGCAAGGACAACTTCGCGGCCGACCGGGAGGCCGCCGAGCAGGTTCTCGCGTTCCTGCCGGAGCTCGTCCAGTCGGCCCGGTTCACCCGCGAGTTCCTCGGCCGCGCGGTCCGCCATCTCGCCGGCGAGGTCGGTGTCCGGCAGTTCCTCGACATCGGCACCGGCCTGCCGACCGCCAACAACACCCACGAGGTCGCCCAGGCCGCCGCGCCGGAGTCGCGCGTCGTCTACGTCGACAACGACCCCATGGTGCTGGTGCACGCCCGGGCGCTGCTGACCAGCAGCCCCGAGGGCACCACCGACTACCTCGAGGCGGACCTGCGCGACCCGGAGCTGATCCTGGCCGAGGCCCGCCGGACGCTGGACTTCACGCAGCCGATCGCCATCATGCTGCTCGGTATCGTCAACTTCATCGTCGACGACGAGGAGGCGATCAGCATCGTCCGGCGGCTGGTCGAGGCCGTGCCGGCCGGCAGCTACCTGGTGCTGTCGCACCCGACCCGGGAGGTCAACCCGGAGGCGGTCGATCGGGCGCTGGCGATGTGGAACGAGGGCGGCGCCGCGCAGATGGCCGTGCGGACGCCGGCGGAGATCGGCCGGTACTTCGACGGGCTGGAGCTGCTCGAACCTGGCCTGGTCACCTGCTCCCGGTGGCGTCCGGACGGCAACGACACCACCCCCACCTCCGAGTACTGCGCGGTGGGCCGCAAGAACGGCTGACGCGGGCCGGCCGCCCGGGCGCACTGCCGGGGCGACCGGATCCGTGATGAGGACTCCAGAGACTGTTCAGTAGGTCACCCGGACGCCCATCTGCTTCCAGGTGAGCGGGCCGACGATCCCGTCGTCGGTGAGGCCGCGCATCCGCTGGTACCAGCGGACCCCCGCCTCGGTGCCGGCGTCGAAGTCGGTACCCGGCCCGCCGCAGCGGCTGCCGATGAACCGCCGGACGAAGGCGATGTCGTCGCCCGTGCAGCCCCGGCGGACGGTACGGGAGCCCGGCGCGTTGCCCGTCGACGGCCGGGGCGTCGGCGTGACGGCCTTGCGCAGGGCGGCGACGGTGGCCGCGCCCACCACGCCGTCCACCGCCAGAGACCGGGCCTTCTGGAAGCCGCGCACCCAGGCCGTGGTCTTCGGGCCGAAGGAGCCGTCGACCGTGAGCCCGGCGCCCAGCCGGTTGGCCAGGGTCTGCAGCTCGCGTACGTCGCTGCCCCGGCAGCCGTCCCGCAGCACCCGGTCGCCGAGCCGGGTCGCCGTCGCGGTGGCGATGCCCCACGGTCGGGTGCTGTCCTCCAGCGCCCGGGTGTGGCTGACGCTGACGTGCAGGTGCTTGTTGTGCGGGTTGGGCCCGGTGTAGCGGGCGGCGGTGAAGCCGCGGGTACGGCTCCAGATCACCCGGTTGTAGATGACGTACTGGCAGGACGGGTGGGCGATCGCCTGCCGGACGATCAGCAGCGGGTCGATGCCGTCGACGTCCACGTCCAGCGCGTTGACCGAGCTGTCGTCGGCGTCCGGGTTGTGGTCGGAGCGGGAACCGCGCGCCTGGTGAGCGGCATCGCCGATCCAGCCGTCCGAACCGCGGTCCCGGTGCGGCCACCGGGTGTTGATCTCGTCGCGCAGTACGCGCAGCGCGGGGGCGAGGTGCACGCTCACGTCACTGCTCCTCGTCCGCCGACAGGTCGTACTCGATCTCGTCCCCGATCAGGGACTCCGGGTCGTCGTCCTCCTCGAAGTCGGTGACCTGGTAGTCGGGGTCCACAACGGCGGTGTCCATCCCCGGTGCCTCCGCTCTCTGCTCGGGCCGGCGTCTCGCGACGGCGGTACGCCGGCGTGCCGTCCGCTCCGCCGGACCGTGGCCGCGCGGAGCCTGAGTCCACTGTCGAAACGGCTGGTCAGCGCAGCAAGGCGTGAGTCGGCAATCAGCGTTCGGGATGCCCGAGCGGGGCCGTGGGCTCCGCCGATCGAGCAGCCCGCCCGCCGAGCGGTGCGGTGGCGCGGGGATCGGGGGAGCCGCACCGTGCCGCCGGGCGGTGCGCCGCCTGACCGATCGGCGCGGCCACCTGCCGGATCAGGTGGTGGGCTGGTGGACACACGACGGGACCCGTACCCCAGGGTGGGATACGGGTCCCGGTGCCGGCGCGGGCCGGCGGGTGGATCAGTAGACGGTCACGCCGTACGCGCTGGCCGCCTCCGGGACGGGCTGGTAGAAGGTGGTGCCGCCGGACCGGCAGTCGCCGCTGCCGCCCGAGGTGATGCCGAGCGCCTTGGTGCCGTCGTAGAGCGGGCCGCCGGAGTCGCCCGGCTCGGCGCAGACGGTGGTCTGGATCATGCCCTTCACGGTGCCGCCGCCCTGGCCGACGTAACGGACCGAGACGTTCAGGGCGGTCACCGTGCCGCTGTGGGTGCCGGTGGTCGACCCGGTCCGCTTGACCGCCTCACCGACGACCGCGTTCGCCGCGGTGTAGCCGCCCGGGTGGGTCAGCCCGGTGTTGTCGTAGCGGACCAGGGCGTAGTCGTTGCCCGGGAAGCTGGAGCCGATGGTCGCGCCGATCAGAGTGGTGTGGCTGGAGTTGGTGTACCAGGTGTTGGCGACGTTGCCGCAGTGCCCGGCGGTGAGGAAGTAGTAGACGCCGGACTTGACCACGTTGAAGCCGAGCGAGCAGCGGTACTGGCCGCCGTAGATGGCGTCGCCGGCCGAAAGCAGCGGCCGGAACGTGCCCTTGGCCCGGTCGACCCGGATCGCGCCGGCCTCGGCGCCGGCGCTCTTCTTGAGCGTGGCGACCTCGGCGGCGGAGACGCTCTCGTCCGCCGTCACGACGACCCGGTTGGACGCCGCGTCGACATGCCAGGCGATGCCCTCGACGCCGGAGGCCGCCACGGCGGCGTCGACCCGGGCGAGTTGGGCGGGGGAGTAGCCGGCCGGGGCGGCCGAGGCCGGAACGGTGAAGGCGCCGGCGGCCACCAGGCCCACGGTCGCGGCGAGCAAGGGGGTCAGTCGACTGTGGCGGATTCTCACGGTCTCCTCCTAGGGCGGTGAGGGCCGCCGGTTGCGTCGGCGCCCATGCCGTGTCGCCGGGTCGGCTCGGGATGTGGCCTCGGCGAACGCTCTAGCGGGGAGTATCTATCAAGGTCAATGCAAGGGCAAGGGGTGGACGGCGGGTCATCGGATTTGACTAGGGTGGCAGCGGGGAGGTGCGGCGAGCATGGTGGAGCTGAGCAGGGACGCCTGGGCCGGGCTGGAGGCGGCGGTGCCCGGCGGGGTGCGGACCAGGGTGGCCGACCGGTTGCGGCTGGCCCACGACGCATCCCACTACCTGCTGCACCCGAGCGCGGTGGTCACCCCCGCCGACGCCGACCAGGTCGCCGCGCTGCTGCGGCACAGCCGACGTACCGGCACCCCGCTGACCTTCCGCTCCGGCGGCACCAGCCTCAGCGGCCAGGCCGTCACCGACCAACTTCTCGTCGACACCCGCCGGCACTTCCGCGACCTGGAGGTGCTGGACGAGGGCCGGCGGGTCCGGGTGCAGCCCGGCGTGGTGCTGCGGCAGGTGAACGCCCGGCTCGCCCCGTACGGCCGCAAGCTCGGACCGGACCCGGCCAGCGAGTCGGCCTGCACGGTCGGCGGCGTGGTGGCCAACAACTCCAGCGGCATGACCTGCGGCACCGAGTTCAACACCTACCGGACCCTGGAGTCGGTGCTGCTGGTGCTGCCCAGCGGCACCGTGCTCGACACCGGCGCGCCGGACGCCGACGACCGGCTGCGGGCCGCCGAACCCGAGCTGCACGCCGGCCTGCTGCGGCTGCGCGACCGGGTGCGCGGCAACCCCGACTCAATGCGCCGGATCCGCGCCCAGTACGCCATGAAGAACACCATGGGGTACGGGGTGAACGCGTTCCTCGACCACGACTCGCCCGCCGACCTGCTCACCCGGCTTGTGGTGGGCAGCGAGGGCACCCTCGCCTTCGTCGCGGCGGCGACCTTCCGCACCGTACCCGTGCACCGGCACGCCGCGACCGGCCTGCTCGTCTTCGACACCCTCGGCGCGGCGATGGCCGCGATGCCGGCCCTGGTGGCCGCCGGGCCGGCGGCGGTCGAGCTGCTCGACGCCGCCGCCCTGCGGGTCGCGCAGGCCGACCCGAAGGCGGACGCCGCGCTGCGCGGTCTCGCCGTGCGCGAGCACGCGGCGCTGCTGGTGGAGTGGCAGGAGTCCGACCCGGACGCCCTCGCGGCCCGGGTGGCGGCGGCCCGGCCGGTGCTGGCCGAGCTGCCGCTGACCGCCCCGGCCCGGCTCAGCGGGGAGGCGCCGGCCCGCGCCGCGCTCTGGCACATCCGCAAGGGCCTCTACGCGGCCGTCGCCGGCGCCCGCCCGTCCGGCACCACCGCACTGCTGGAGGACATCGCCGTCCCGGTGGACGCGCTCGCCGACACCTGCGCCGCCCTGGCCGACCTCTTCGCGCGGCACCGGTACGAGGAGAGCGTCATCTTCGGCCACGCCAAGGACGGCAACCTGCACTTCATGCTCAACGAGCGGTTCTCCCACGGTGCGGCCCCGGCCCGCTACGCCGACTTCACCGAGGAGATGGTCGACCTGGTCCTCGGCCACGGCGGCACGCTCAAGGCCGAGCACGGCACCGGCCGGGTGATGGCCCCGTACGTCCGCCGCCAGTTCGGCGGCGAGCTGTACGGCGTGATGCGCGAGCTGAAGACGCTCTGCGACCCCGCCGGGGTGCTCAACCCGGGCGTGCTGCTCAGCGACGACCCCGAGATCCACATGCGGCACCTGAAGACCGTGCCGACCGTGGAGGAGGAGGTGGACCGCTGCGTCGAGTGCGGATACTGCGAGCCGGTCTGCCCCAGCCGGGACCTGACCACCACGCCCCGGCAGCGGATCGTGCTGCGCCGGGAGATCGCCGCCGCCCGCGCCGACGGTGACCTGGCCCTGGCCCGTGAGCTGGAGTCGGCGTACGACTACGACGCGGTGCGGACCTGCGCGGTCGACGGCATGTGCGCCACCGCCTGCCCGGTCCTGATCAACACCGGTGACCTGGTGAAGCGGCTGCGTACCGAGGAGCACGGCAGGGCCGCGCGGGCCGGCTGGCGGGGCGCCGCGAAGCGGTGGGGCGCGGCCACCCGAGGCATGGCCCGCGGCCTCGACCTGGCCGGCGCGCTGCCGCCCCCGCTGCCCGAGGCGGCCACCCGGGCGGCCCGCGCGGTGCTCGGCGCCGAGCGGGTCCCGCAGTGGCGGCGGGACCTGCCCCGGGGCGGCGCGGTCCGCCGGCCCCGGCCGGTCGACGACCCGGACGCGGTCTTCGTCCCGTCCTGCCTCGACACCCTCTTCGCCCCGGCCGAGGGCGGCTCCGGGGTGGCCGCCGCGCTGCTCACCCTCGCCGACCGGGCCGGCGTACGCCTGCTCGTGCCCGACGGTGTGTCCAGCATGTGCTGCGGCACGCCGTGGTCCTCCAAGGGCCTCACCGACGGCTACCGGGCAATGGGGGGCCGGGTGGCGCCGGCGTTGCGCACGGCCAGCCGCGACGGCACGCTGCCGGTGGTCAGCGACGCGGCCTCCTGCACCGAGGGCTTCGCGAAACTGGTCGCCGACGCCGGGCCGCTGCGGGTCGTCGACGCCGTCGCGTACGTCGCCGACGAGCTGCTGCCCCGGCTCACCGTCCGACGCCGGCTCGGCTCACTTGCCCTGCACCCGACCTGCTCGTCCACCCGGCTCGGGCTGGACGAGGCGCTGCTCGCCGTCGCCCGGGCGGTCGCCGACGAGGTGGTGGTCCCGGACGGCTGGCAGTGCTGCGGGTTCGCCGGCGACCGGGGCCTGCTGCACCCGGAACTCACCGCCTCGGCCACCCGCGCCGAGGCCGCCGCCGTCGCGCGGCGGCCCTTCGACGGGTACGCCTCGGTCAACCGAACCTGCGAGATCGGGCTGGCCCGGGCGACCGGGCAGCCCTACCGGCACCTGCTGGAGCTGCTGGCCGACGCCACCGCCTGACGGGGATTCCGGGAGGTGTCCCGCCGCCCGGGCGGGAACCGACTGGAATCCGTCAGGCAACTGTTGCGCGGGCTGGCTGGTTGCCTTCACCGACCGGCGGATCATGCCCCTGTCAGCTGGCTGCTCTGGGCGTCTGCTTCGGCTTGGAGGGCGGCGATCATGGCCCGAACCGGCGCGATGTCCTGGATAGCCGGGCGGGTGGCGACCAGGACGTGTCGTTCCGGCTGGTCGGCTCGGCGGAGGCGTCGCACGGCGACTCCGTTGTGCTGGACGCCGAGGGCGAGCACCGGGATGAGTGCGAGGCCGAGCCCGGCGGCGATGAACCCCTGGGCTGGCCAGTACTCGTCGGCTTCCACCGCGCGGGCCAACCCGTCCCGCCCGCCCGCTCGGCCCGCCGGGGTCTGATCGTCGGGCTGGCCAACCCGAAGATGGTGATCTTCTTCCTCGGGCCATTGGCGCCTATATCGAGCGCCGTCCGAGTATCCGGGCCACCCAGCATCGACTCGAAGGCGTTGCCTACCTCGGGCTCGCCGGATGGGCGTCGATGAGCAACTGACCCTCACCCGACCGATGGCGCTTCAACCTGTCGCGCACCAGTTGCCGATCACACGGCGAGGCGTAACATCCGGCGGCGTGTGGCGAAGTTGGTGGCTGGCCGGCCTGATGCTGGCCTGCGGGGTGCTCGTCGCGGCCCGCCAGGACGAGCCGTGGTTGGCCGCTGTCGAGTTCGTCGTCTTCGCGGTGCTGGCCGTGCTGCTCTCGCCGCTGGTGTTCCCGAAGTCGGTGACCGCCGCGCAGGCGCGGGAACGCAGCGCGCGCGACGGCCGGCCGATCGTGTACTGGCGACCCGGCTGCCGGTACTGCCTGCGGCTGCGGCGGCGGCTCGGCCGCCGGGCCGGCCGGGTGCACTGGGTGAACATCTGGCGGGACCCGGCCGGGGCGGCGGCGGTCCGGGCCGTCACGGGCGGCGACGAGACGGTCCCCACGGTGGTGGCGGGCGGCGAGGCCGTGGTGAACCCGGAGCCGGCCTGGCTGCTGGCGCGGCTGGCCGGCGCCTGACCGGCGCACCGGCGGGCCGCCTACCGCACGTCGACGCGACGCCGGATCGGGTGGGTGAGCAGCCAGGCGGCGAGGACGGTGGCGGCGACTCCGGAGACCAGCAGCGGGAGGGTGCCGTCGGAACCCCAGGCGAGTCCGGCCCAGAGACCGGCGGCCAGGATTCCCAGGCCGGTCAGTCCCTGGAACAGGCCCTGGCCGCTGCCCTGGTCCTGCGGGCTCAGCAGCCCCGAGATCCAGGCTTTCCCGACTCCGTCGGTGAAGGCGGTGAACCCGCCGTAGGCGGCCAGGAGCAGCCACGCGGCGGTGTGGGAGCGGGTCAGACCGAGCCCGGTGTAGGCGAGGGCGAACAGGATCAGGCCGGCGCCGAAGACCGTACGGGGGGACAGCCGATCGGCGACGGCCCCGGCCGGGTAGCTCAGCATGGCGTAGACCGCGTTGTAGGTGACGTACGCGCCGATGACCGCGGGCACGGAGAAGCCGATCTCGTGCAGGCGCAGGAGCAGGAGGGCGTCGGGAAAGTTGACCAGGCTGAACACCGCCAGTACGGCCACCACCCGCCAGTAGCGGCTGGGCAGGTGCCGCAGGTGCCAGCCGCCGGTACGGGGCAGCCGGCGGGGCGCCTCGCGGACCGCGACGACCAGGACGGCGCTGGCCACGGCGGGCACCACGGCGATGACCAGCAACGGCCGGATGTGGTGGTGCAGCAGTTCGTAACCGGCGAGACCGATGAGTGGTCCGATCACCGCGCCGGCGGTGTCCATCGCCCGGTGGAAACCGAAGGCCCGCCCCTTGGCGCTCTCCGGCACGCCGGTCGCGATCAGCGCGTCGCGGGGTGCACCCCTGATGCCCTTCCCCACCCGGTCCACGCTGCGGCCGGCGAGGACGACCGGCCAGGCGGTGGCCGCGGCGATGGCGACCTTGCCGAGCGCGGCGAGCCCGTACCCGAGGCCGATCATCGGGCGGGCCCGGAAGCGGTCCGCGATCCGGCCGGTGACGATCTTGCTCAGCGCGGCGGTTCCCTCGGCGATCCCTTCGACCACGCCCACCACGGCGGCGGGGGCGCCCAGCACGGTCGTCAGGAAGATCGGCAGGATCGGGTACAGCAACTCCGACGCGGCGTCCTGCAACAGCGACACCCCGGACAGGACCTTCAGGTTCCGGGTCAACCAGGAAGCGGCCGGCCGACCCGGCACGGGGCCGTTCGGTTCGGCGGGCGCCGGCTCAGTCACCCCGGCCCTCCTCGACAGGTGCGGACTCCGCTGTCAACGGTGGCAGACCGGTGGCCTCCGCGCGGCCGATCCGGTGCCCGGGCGGTGCCGACCGTCGGTTGTCGTCCCGTGCCGCCGCGCCCGTGACGGTGCATTCGTCCTGCTCGCCGATGTTCCTCCGCCGTTCAGCTGCGCACCAACTGGCAGCTGCCGGAGATCATCTGGGGTTTCTAGGGTGCCAGCGAGCCCCAGTTCCAGCGAGAAGGAGTCGACCCATGACATCGGCTATTTCGCGACGAGGCGCCCTGAAACTGGGTGCCGCGATCGGGATCGGCACGGCCGTGGGCCCGGTTCCCGCCGCCGTGCGCGGCACGGCCGCCGCCGCTCGCCCGGGCAGCCGTGCCGTGAGCATGGCGATGCACATCCATTCCGCCTTCAGCGAAGGTACGGCGAGCATGGCGGCCCACCTCCAGCAGGCCACCGAGCACGGGGTGGACGTCATCTGGTGGACGGACCACGACTTCCGGATGCAGGCGCACGGCTACCGCCAGGCCGTCCGCTTCGAGGGCCTCAGCGAGCCGGAGGCCGGGCGGTCGTGGACCTGGAACAAAATCCTCGAGGGCAAGCCCGATCTCGCCGTCGGTACGTTCGTCAGCGAGCCGCACTCGCCGGACGAGCCCGGCAAGGCCCTGCGACTTCAGGCACAGGCCGAGACCTCGGCGTGGGGAGCGGTGCTCTACGAGGGCGTCGCCTGGAACAGCACGTACACCACCAGCCTGGCCGCCACCGTCCTCGAGCTCGACGTCCTCGCCGAAGAGCTCGGCCCGGACGCCGAGCTGCTGGTCCGGGTGCTCTCCTCCTACCGCCCGGCCAGCGCGGGGCGACGGGCCGGCCGGTACACCCTGGAGTACCGCATCGGCCAGGGAACCGGGCGGTGGACCGAGAACGACGGCCTGCTCGGCGTCGTCGGCCTGGCGGTCCCGCCAGGTACGTGGCAGCGGCTCCGTCTCGACCTGGAGTCCGATGTCGCGGCCCTGTGGCCGGACATCGTCGCCGCGGACAGCGGCATCCACCGGCTGCGGGTCGGCATCCGGTCGCGGAACGGAGCCCCCGCCTCGGGTGTGGTCGACCGGCTGCGGTTTCTGCGTTCCCGCCGCGACGGTGACGAGTCGGTGGCGTTGCAGGACGAGATGATGCGCGAGTACGCCCGCCGCTACCCCGCCGTCCGCCAGTTCCACGGTACCGAGATCTCCCTGGTGCGCCACCTGAACGCCTTCGGCGGTAACTTCACCCTCCCCGACTACGGCGACACGCCGCCCACCAAGATCACCACCGTCGAGGCGGCCGTGGCCATGGTGGATTTCGTCCACGCGAACAACGGCCTCGTGGCGTTCAACCACCCGCTCGAGGACGCCCCGTCGGGACCGCAGCTCGCCCGCCTGCTCATCGAGACGAACGCGCTCGGCGCTGACCTGATCGAAGTGGGCAGCAAGGAAGACTTCGGCGAGTCCGTCTTCGGCTACGACGCGGCGGCGCGCAACGCGGTGTTCGTGACCGCGACCGGCGTCAGCGACGACCACTCCGGCTCGGACTGGGTCGGCCAGAAGCAGCGCTGGATCACCTCGGTCTGGGCCGACTCCACCGAGGAGGCCGACCTGTTCGCGGCCCTGCGCGCCGGGCGCGCCTGGTTCTGGGACCCCCAGCACTGGCGGGGCCACCTGGACATCCTGGTCAACGGCGTCGTGCCGATGGGAGGTGTCCTGGTGACACCGGCCGCCCAGGTGCCGGTCGCGATTTCGGTGACGGAGCTTCCCGACGGCGCGACGGTGCACCTCGTCACCGGCGAGGTCGACTACGCCGGCGTGGCCGACCCGGCTCCCGCCACCACCTCTCAGCAGATCGACGTCGACAGGCCGCAAGGGCAAGGGCAGATGGTGCTGCCGACCCGGACCAGTCGCTACCTGCGGCTGGAGGTCAGGAACGCCGACGGTGCCGTGATCGGCTTCTCGAACCCCGTGTGGATCCTGAAGGAGCAGCCACGTCACGGCATTCCCGCCGAGCGGCGGGGCGGCTTCGGTTGGGCCTGGTAGCGCGGCCGTCGCGTCGGGCCCCGCGACCGACGGGTCGCGGGGCCCACCCGGGTCCGGGTACGTGTGAGACTCGTCGGGTGCTGACGGAGGAGCGGTCCCGGGAAGCGCGGTCCCTCGTCGAGACGGTGGCCGGGTGGGCGGCCGCGCACGAGGACGTCCGTGGCGTCGTCGTGGTCGGTTCGTGGGCCCGCGGCGCCGCGCGGATGGACTCCGACGTCGACGTCGTGGTCCTCACCGACAACCAGGGGTACGCGGCGCCCGAGGTCTGGACCGACCTGCTCGGCGGCGACGTCGTCCGGCTGGCGCGGTGGGGGCCGCTGCGGGAGATCCGGGTACGCCGCCGGTCGGGCTTCGAGGTCGAGGTGGGCATCGTCCCGGTGAGCTGGGCCGACACCAACCCGGTCGACCCGGGAACCCGCCGCGTGATCGGCGACGGGCACCGGATCGTCCACGATCCGGCGGGCCTGCTGGCCGCGTTGTCCGCCGCGTGCCGGTGACCCGCCGCGGCGTCGCGCCGGACAGGTCACCGGCCGGGTGCCGGTGACCTGCGCCCGGTGGCGCCGGCCGGACGGGTCACAGCTCCCGGGTGAGGCCGGCGATGATCTCCGCCGCCGGGGCGTCCCGGGCGGCCCGCCAGCCGGTGCCCGCCCACAGGTGCAGCCGGTCGGCGTCGCCGGCCCGGGCGGCGGCGGTGCGCAGCGGCCGGGTCAGGTGGTGCAACGCGGGATAGCCGAGCGGGGCGGCCGCGTCGTGCCGGTCGATGAAGGCGTTGTGCAGCGCGCGGGCCGGTCGGCCGGTGAACGCCCGGGTGACCACCGTCCGGTCCCGCCGGGGGTCGGCCAGGGCGTCCCGATGGGTCTGGCTGGTGCCGCTCTCCGCCGCCCGCAGCAGCAGCGTGCCGACCAGGACGGCGGTGGCGCCGGCGGTGAGCGCGGCCCGTAGGTCGGCCGGTCCGCCGACGCCGCCGGCACCGAGGACGGGCAGGCCGGTCCGCTCGGCGACGGGGCCGATCACCTCCGGCAGTGGCCGCAGCGGCGGCGGGGCGGCGGGGGTGAAGGTCCCCAGGTGCCCGCCCGCGTGGCCGCTCTGCGCGACCAGCCCGTCCACCCCGAGGTCGGCGGCGGCTGCCGCCTCGGCCGGGTCGGTCACCGTGACCAGCACCCGGCTGCCGGCGCGGCGCAGATCCCGGACGACGGTCGCCGGTGGGAGGCCGAAGGTGAAGCTGACCACGGGCACCGGGTCGCGGACGAGCAGGTCGAGCTTCGCCGCCCAGTGGTCGTCGTCCTCGATCCGGTCGGCCGCCGCCAGGTCCAGCCCGTAGGGCGTGCCCTCGGCGGCGATCCGGTCGGCGTACCGGCGGAACTCCGGTTCCGTGACGGGCACCGGCGTGGGTACGAAGACGTTCACGCCGAACGGCCGGCCGCCGGCCCGGGCCACGGCGATCTCCTCGGCCACCGCCTCCGGTGTCTTGTAGCCGGCGGCCAGGAACGCGAACGCGCCGGCCGCCCCTACCGCCGTGACCAGCGCACCGGTGGTCGGTCCGCCACCGAGCGGGGCCGCTACCACCGGTACGTCCACCCCGAGCAGTTCCCGGCATCGCCTGTCCATGCCGCCAGTCTGCCGGGTGCCGGCCCGCGCCGCCCGACCGGTGGCGTCCCGGGCCGTCGGCGGCGCGGCGGGGCCCGGTTCACAGCAGGGGCTGCATCGTGCCCCAGCCCGTACCGATCCGGATCCTGCTGGCGAAGCTCGTGCCCCGGCCGCGGTAGAGATACAGATAGCCGGTCGCCTTCTCGACGGCGACCAGGTCCGGGTAGCCGTCCCGGTTGAAGTCGCCGACGGCGACCAGGTCACGCATGCTGTTCCAGCCGGTGCCGACCCGGAGCCGGGCACCGAACCCGCCGGCCCGTCCCGGATAGAGGAAGAGGTAGCCGGTGGCCTTCTGCCGGGCGAGGAGGTCCTGGTAGCCGTCGCCGTTGACATCGCCGATCCCGGCGAGTTCGTCCATGCTGTTCCAACCCGTGCCGATGGCCTTGCGGGGAGCGAACGAGGTGCCGCGGCCCGGGTACAGGTAGAGGTTTCCGGAGGAGGTCTGCACGGCGAGCAGGTCGCGGAAGCCGTCACCGTCCACGTCGTTGATCGGGGTGATCTCGCGCATGGTGTTCCAGCCGGTGCCGATGCGGATCCGGGTGGCCCAGCCGGACGGGGTGTGCGGATACAGCCACAGGTCGCCGGTCGCCTTGTTGCGGGCGATCACGTCCTCGTGCCCGTCCCCGGTGAGGTCGGTGCGGACGATGACGTCCATGCCGTTCCAGCCCGTGCCGATGGTCGTGCGGTTGACGAGGGACGTGCCGTTGCCGAGGTAGAGATAGAGGTTGCCGGTGGCGGGCCGGCGGCTGAGCAGATCGGACCAGCCGTTGCCGGTGAAGTCCCCGAAGGGCGTGGCCGGAAGGGGAGCGACGTCCAGGTAGTCGTTGTCGATGTTGATCGTCACGCCGCCCCAGGTCTCGTCGTGGCCGCCCCGGTACTGCTTCATCCGCCGCCGCGGCGACCAGTACGCGCCGGGGATGGCCGGATCGGACACTGTCACGACCCCGTCCCAGCGGGCGAAGTCCAGATAGTCCGGGGGAACGTAGCCGGGGGTGGCGTAGGCGGTGACCTGGTCGGCGACGCCGGAGGCCAGGCTGCTGTAGAAGCCGGACAGGTAGCCCAGGTCGTGGAGCCGGGCCGTCCACGCGCTCAGGAACGCGAGCACCGCCGTCCGGCAGGCCGCGTCGCCCGTCCGGTACGCCTCCATGTCGAAGATGAGTACGCTCTCCCGGGCCAGACCGAGCGCCGTCGCCTGGGCGACCGCGTCCTCCGCCTGGGCGCGTCCCTGCGTCGCCGCGCTGGCCGGGTCGATGAGATAACGCTTGTTGGATGTCGTGCAGGGCGCCTGCAGGCCGAGATAGATCGGCATGAGGTGCCAGCCGGCGGCCTGCTGGGCGGCGACCCAGGAGGGGGTCAGGTTGGGTTGTGCGCAGGCCCGGTTGACGCCGCCGAAGTAGATGCCGATCGCCCGGTAGGGCGAGGCCGCCAGCCACGCCTGCATGGTGGCACCGGACGGGGCGGTGCAGGCGTCGAAGCCCAACCCGGTGAAGGTGCCGGGGGAGGGGTCGCCGGCCGCCGCGAGGGCCGTACCCGCGGTGGTGGGGCGGGCCGTGGCCGGGGCCGCCGCGGCGAGTGCCAGCACGGCGGTGGCGCCGGCCAGGAGGGCGCGGATCAGGTTGCGCCCGGTGCGGGGAAGGTGGCTGCCGTCCATGCCGGTCTCGATTCGGGTCCTGATGGCCAACCGACTGGTCCTGTCCTTCAGGGCAGCAGGCCGGGCGTCGTTCCGCCAGGGCCGAACGGGCGGTTTCCCCTGATGAACGGCGGTGCGGCGGGGGGGCCGGGCCCGGGGGTCGGTGAGGGGGGG
>NZ_JAPDPH010000011.1 GCF_026013475.1 Micromonospora yasonensis
GCCGGATCCCGCGCCGCGCCGCGTCCTCGGGCAGCTCCGGCAGGTGCAGCACCCGGCTGAGGTCGAGCCCGTGGCCCTTCCAGTGGTCGATGGCCGGGGCGACGTCGAGCAGCTCGATGTGCCCGATCGCCTCCTCGATGCTGCGGAACCCCAGCTCGGCCAGGTAGCCCCGGACCTCCTCGGCGAGGAACAGGAAGAAGTTCTCCACGAACTCCGGCCGGCCGGTGAAGCGCTCGCGCAGCACCGGGTTCTGGGTGGCGATGCCGACCGGGCAGGTGTCCAGGTGGCAGACCCGCATCATCACGCAGCCCTCGACGATCAGCGGGGCGGTGGCGAAGCCGAACTCCTCGGCGCCGAGCAGCGCCGCGATCAGCACGTCCCGGCCGGTCTTGAGCTGGCCGTCGACCTGCACGGTGACCCGGTCGCGGAGCTTGTTGAGCAGCAGGGTCTGCTGCGCCTCGGCCAGGCCGAGCTCCCAGGGGGTGCCGGCGTGCTTGAGCGAGTTGAGCGGGGACGCGCCGGTGCCGCCGTCGTGGCCGGAGATCAGGATGACGTCGGCCTTGAGCTTGGCGACGCCGGCCGCGACGGTGCCCACGCCGACCTCGCTGACCAGCTTGACGTGCACCCGGGCGGCCGGGTTGACGCACTTGAGGTCGTGGACGAGCTGGGCCAGGTCCTCGATCGAGTAGATGTCGTGGTGCGGCGGCGGGGAGATCAGGCCGACGCCGGGGGTGGCGTGCCGGGTACGCGCGATCCACGGCCAGACCTTGTTGCCGGGGAGCTGGCCGCCCTCGCCGGGCTTGGCGCCCTGGGCCATCTTGATCTGCAGGTCGTCCGCGTTGACCAGGTATTCGCTGGTCACCCCGAACCGGCCGCTGGCGATCTGCTTGACCGCCGAGCGGCGCCGCGGGTCGCGCAGCCGCTCGACGTCCTCGCCGCCCTCGCCGGTGTTGGACTTGCCGCCGAGGCGGTTCATCGCGATGGCCAGGGTCTCGTGCGCCTCCGCCGAGATCGACCCGTACGACATGGCGCCGGTGGCGAACCGCTTGACGATCTCGGCGGCCGGCTCCACCTCGTCCAGCGGCACCGGCGGGCGTACGCCGGCGCGCAGGGTGAACAGGCCGCGCAGCGAGCCCGCCTTCGCGGCCAACTCGTCGACCTTGGCGGTGTACTGCCGGAAGACGTCGTACTGACGGCTGCGGGTGGCGTGCTGGAGCAGGAAGACCGTCTCCGGGTTGAACAGGTGCAGCTCGCCCTCGCGGCGCCACTGGTACTCGCCGCCGACCTCCAGCCGGTCCGAGGGCTGCGTCCCGGGGGCCGGCCAGGCCAGCGCGTGCCGGGCGGCCACCTCGGCGTGGATCTCGGCCAGGCCGATGCCGCCGATGGTGCTCGGGGTGCCCCGGAAGTAGCGCTCGACCAGCCGGGTGTCCAGGCCGACCGCCTCGAACACCTGTGCGCCGCAGTAGGACGACACCGTCGAGATGCCCATCTTGGACATGATCTTCAGGACGCCCTTGCCGAGCGCCTTGACGTAGTTGCGGACCGCCTTCTCCGGCTCGACGCCGACCAGGGCCCCGGTGGAGATCATGTCCTCCACCGACTCGAAGGCCAGGTACGGGTTGACCGCCGCCGCGCCGTACCCGATCAGCACGGCCGCGTGGTGCACCTCGCGGCAGTCGCCGGACTCGACGATCAGCGCTACCTGGGTCCGCGTCTGCTCGCGGACCAGGTGCTGGTGCACCGCCGCGGTGAGCAGCAGCGACGGGATCGGCGCGAGGTCGGCGTTGGAGTCCCGGTCGGAGAGCACCAGGATCCGCACGCCGTCCTCGATCGCCTCGGAGACGTGCCGGCAGATCTCGGTGAGCCGGGCCTTGATGCCGGCGCCGCCGTCGCGGACCCGGTAGAGCCCGGAGACCCGCACCGCCTTGAAGCCGGGCAGGTCGCCGTCCTCGTCGATGGAAAGGATCTTGGCCAGCTCGTCGTTGTCGATCACCGGGTACGGCAGCACGATCTGCCGGCAGCTCGCCGGGCCCGGTTCGAGCAGGTTGCCCTCCGGCCCGATGGTGGACGCCAGGCTGGTCACCAGCTCTTCCCGGATGGCGTCCAGCGGCGGGTTGGTGACCTGGGCGAAGAGCTGGTGGAAGTAGTCGTAGAGCAGCCGCGGCCGGGTGGACAGCGGGGCGATGGGGGTGTCGGTGCCCATCGAGCCGATCGGCTCCGCGCCGCTGCGGGCCATCGGGGCGAGCAGGATCTTCAGCTCCTCCTCGGTGTAGCCGAAGGTCTGCTGCCGGCGGCGGACCGAGTCGTGGGTGTAGACGATGTGCTCGCGCGGCGGCAGCTCGTCCAGCTCGATGAGGCCGGCGTGCAGCCACTCCTGGTACGGCTGGGCGCCGGCCAGTTCGGTCTTGATCTCGTCGTCGGAGACGATCCGCCCGTTGACGGTGTCGACCAGGAACATCCGGCCGGGCTGGAGGCGGCCCTTGGCCACCACGGTGGCCGGATCGAGGTCGAGCACGCCCGCCTCGCTGGCCAGCACGACGAGGCCGTCGACGGTCCGCGACCAGCGGCCGGGGCGCAGCCCGTTGCGGTCGAGCACGGCGCCGACGATCTCGCCGTCGGTGAAGGCGACCGAGGCGGGCCCGTCCCAGGGCTCCATGAGGCTGGCGTGGAAGCGGTAGAAGGACACCCGATAGGGGTCCATGTCGTGGTCGTTCTCCCAGGCCTCCGGAATCATCATGAGCACCGCGTGCGGCAGGCTCCGCCCGGCCAGGTGCAGCAGCTCCAGCACCTCGTCGAAGTTGGCCGAGTCGGAGGCGGCGGGCGTGCAGACCGGGAAGACCCGGCGGATGTTGCCGGGCAGGTTCGCGGAGCGGAGCAGAGCCTCCCGGGCCTGCATCCAGTTGCGGTTGCCGCGGATCGTGTTGATCTCGCCGTTGTGCGCGATGAACCGGTACGGGTGGGCCAGCGGCCAGGACGGGAAGGTGTTGGTCGAGAAGCGCGAGTGCACCAGGGCGATGGCGCTGACCACCCGGTCGTCGGTCAGCTCCGGGTAGAACGCGGGAAGCTGGTCCGGGGTGAGCATGCCCTTCCAGACCATGGTCCGGCCGGACAGCGACGGGAAGTACGCCGGCACGCCGCGCTCGGCGGTCTCCCGCTCGACCTGCTTGCGCAGGCAGAACGCCACCCGGTCCAGGTCGAGCCCGGTGAGCGGGGAGCCGGCCGGCCCGGCGGGCGAGTCGGTGAGCCGCCGCGCGGCGACGAAGAGCTGCCGGACCCGGGGCATCGCCGCGAGCGCGGTCTCGCCGAGGCTGCTCGGGTCGGTGGGGACGTCCCGCCACCCGAGCACGTCCGCCCCCTCGACCAGCGCGTACTTCTCCACCACCTGGCGGGCGCGCGCCTCGGCCGCGTCGTCGTCGGGCAGGAAGACCAGGCCAGTGGCGTACTGGCCGGCGGGCGGCAGCGGGAAGTCGACGACCTCCCGGAGGAACGCGTCCGGCACCTGGATCATGATGCCGGCGCCGTCACCCGTGTTGTGCTCCGCGCCCCGGGCGCCCCGGTGGTCCAGCCGGCACAGCGCCCCGAGGCCGTTCGCGACGACCTGGTGCGATCGGCGCCCGTGCAGGTCGGCCACGAAGGCCACACCGCACGCGTCGTGCTCGTACGCGGGGTCGTACAGCCCCGTCGCCGCGGGGGCCGGCTGGGGGTGGAGAGGGTACGGAAAGGCCACCGGGCCTCCTGTCGTCACTCAGGTTGGATCATGGTCGGGACGACGTCGGCCCTTGTGGGTTTTATTGAGTCTACGTTAGGGCGTCGGGCGCAAGGCCAGTTCAGATTGATCACACTTCCAGAATCTGAGACGTGTAGTCTCGCGCGGTGGATGTCGTACGCACTGACGTGCTCGACCGGTTGGAGCGGTTCTACGACGCGGTGCCCAGAGATACGGCCCGTGCGGAGGAATACGGCCCGCTGGTGCTGTTCGTCCGCGACGGCGCCGGTTGGCCGTTCTACGCCCGACCCCGGCCGGGCGCCACCGCGCCGGCCTCGCTCGCCGACGTGACCGCGGTCCGGGCCCGCCAACGGGAGCTGGGCCTGCCGGAGGCGTTCGAGTGGGTGCACGAGGTCACCCCGGACCTGCTCGCCGTGGCCCGCTCCGCGGGGCTGTCCGTGCTGGAGGCGCCGCTGATGGTGCTGGACGCCGACCGGCTGCCCGACCCGGCGACACTCAGCGACGTACCGGTGCGCGTCCTCGACCCGGCGAACCCCGGCTTCGCGGCCGACGTGGCGGTCCGCCGGGCGGTCGCCTCGGTCGGCTTCTCCAACGGCGGCACCGCGCGGGGCGAGGCCGGGCCGGCCGAGCGGGACGCCGCGGTGGCCCGGCTGGACGTGGCCGCGCTGGAGGAGGAGGCCGTCCGGATCGCCGACGGCCGGCGGATCTCCGTGCTCGCCGGCACGCCCGATGAGGGGGCACTGGCCAGCGGGATGGCGATGCGGGTCGACGACGTGGCGGAGATCGCCGGGGTGGCCACCCTGCCGGCGGCCCGCCGCCGGGGTCTCGGCGCCGCGGTCACCGCCGCCCTCGCCCAGCAGCTGCGGGCCGCCGGCACCGACCTGGTCTTCCTCTCCGCGGGCAGCGAGGAGATCGCCCGGGTCTACCTGCGGGTCGGCTTCCGCCGGGTTGGCACCGCCTGCATCGCCGAGCCCGCCGCCGTCCTCTGAGCGGGCCGGAAGGGGTCAGGCCGGCGGCTGCCAGGAGGCGGCGGCCGCCGCCGCGGTGCTGCGCAGCCGCGGGCTGATCGTGCCGAGGGCGGCGTCCCGGGCACGCAGCGCCAACCGGCCACGGGTCTGCAGGACCGCCGACATCCGGCGGGTCTGCCGGACCATCGTCGCCGCCCGGGGCCGCCGCAGCCGGTCGTACGCGGCCACCGCGTCGGGGAGCCGGGACTCGCGCAGCAGCGCGGCGAGGGTGGCGGCGTCCTCGAAGGCGAGGCAGGCGCCCTGGCCGAGGTGCGGCGGCATCGCGTGCGCGGCGTCACCGAGCAGCACCACGCCCCCGGGTCCGGCCGGGAAGCCGTACGCCCGGGGCAGCGGGCGCAGCTCCCGGATCTCCTGCTGCACCAGGTCGGCCGGGTCGGTGGCGTCGAGCAGCTCGGCGGTCGGCGCGGGCCAGTCCGCGTACCAGCGCTTGAGCAGGGCGAGCTGGGTCTCCGGCGGCTCCGGGCGCGGCGCGCCGGCGGCGGTCGCCACCCAGTAGACGCCGCCCCGGCTGGACCCGCCGGCCGCGCCCCGCTCGCCGAGCGAGGCGGCCACGAAGCGGTAGCCGGCGCCGAGGATCTCCCCGCCCACCTGCTGCTCGGCGGCGAGCCGGGGCACCCGGTACCAGGGGATCACCGCCCGCCAGGCGGCACACCCGGAGCTGACCACCTGCGCCTCGGGGGCGAGCTGGCGGCGGATCTCGCTGTCGATGCCGTCCGCGGCGACCACCAGATCCGCCTCGACCATGTGCCGGCCGTCGCCGACCGCCGGGCGCTCCCCGGAGACCGCCCGCGCGGTCCGCACGGTCACCCCGGTACGCAGCTCCACCTGCTCGCCCAGCCCGGCGATGAGCGCGTCGTGCAGGTCCTCACGGTGCACCACGACCGGCATCCGCTCGGCCGGGGTGGGGCGGGGCTGCACCAGCCAGTGCCCGTCGGGGCGGCATACCCCGCCGTCGGGCACCGGGGTGGCAATGGCGTCCAGGCCGGCGCCGAGCCCGAGGGCGCGCAGCGCGCGTACCCCGTTGGGCCAGAGCACGACGGCGGTCGGCTCCGGGCGGACCCGGTCGGCGCGTTCCAGAAGGGTGACCCGCCAGCCGGAGCGGGCCAGCACGCCGGCCACCGCCAGCCCGCCGAGACCGGCGCCGACCACCACCGCGGTACGCATGACTCCCCCCGCTCAGCTGTCCCGGTCGGCGGACGGGCCGGCCTCGGCCTGGGCCGCGGGCCGGGCGTCGGCGTCCGCGCCGGCCTCGGCGTCCGCCTCGGGGGCGGCGTCCGTGGCCGGCTCGGCGGCGTCGCCCGCCGGCGGCTCCTCGTCGGGCACCACCCCGGTCTCCCGGTACGCGCGGAACTGCTCCTCGGTGACCACCCGGTAGCCCTCGGGCGCGACCGCCTGCGGGCCGGCCTCGCGGGCGGCGAGGTCGACCTGCGACAGGTCACCGCCGGCGGGCGGGACCGGGGCGGTCGGCACACCGACCGGGACCAGGTACTCCCGGGGCCCGCGGACCCGTACGAAGTAGGCCAGGGCGCCGAGGAAGACCAGCAGCGCGGTCCACACGTTGAGCCGCAGGCCGAGGATGTGGTTGGCCTCGTCGGTGCGCATCATCTCGATCCAGAACCGGCCCGCCGTGTAGCCCATGACGTAGAGCGCGAAGGCGCGGCCCCGACCGAGGCGCAGCCTCCGGTCGAGGACGTAGACCAGCACGGCGACGCCGATGTTCCAGAGCGCCTCGTAGAGGAAGGTCGGGTGGTAGAGCCCGGGTTGCAGGACCGGGTTGCCGGCGTCGTCGCGGAGCGCGTGCCCGGGATTGTCCGGGTCCATCACGTGCACCTGGAGGCCCCAGGGCAGATTGGTGCGACCGCCGTAGAGCTCGTTGTTGAACCAGTTGCCGAGGCGGCCGACCGCCTGGGCCAGCGGCAGGCCGGGGGCCAGCGCGTCGGCGATCACGGAGAGCCGGATGCCGAGCTGGCGGGCGGCGATCCAGGCGCCGATCGCGCCGCCCGCGACGGCGCCCCAGATGCCCAGGCCGCCCTCCCAGATGGCGAACGCCTTGAGCGGCTGGCCGTGCTCGCCGAAGTACTTCTCCGGCGAGGTGATCACGTGGTAGAGGCGGGCACCGACAATGCCGGCCGGCACCGCCCAGACTGCGATGTCGAGCACCGCGCCGGGAGCGACGCCGCGCTGCCGGAGCCGGTACTCGGTCACCACGCAGGCCAGCACGATGCCGACGATGATGCAGAGCGCGTAGGCCCGGATCGGAACCGGTCCGAGCTGCCAGACGGCGGTGCTGGGGCTGGGCAGGGCCGCCAGGGGGGTCATCGGGGCGATGGTCACGGGTCCACACGGTACCTGTGCGGACCGTGCTGGCGGCACCCCGGTCCGGTCGGGTTCACGGGCAGGATGACTTCTGGTTTGCACCGCCGTAGGCTCTTTGTCCATGAGCGGGCTCCGCTGGGCGGTCGCCGCGGTCGTCGTCGACCAGGCCGGCTGGGTGCTGCTCTGCCGGCAGACCGGCGCCGGCCGGCGCTGGGCACTGCCCGGCGGGCGGCTACGCCACGACGAGAGCCCGCCGCAGGCCGCCGTCCGCGAGATCCGCGCGGAGACCGGCTGGGAGGTGGACCTCATCGACCTGGTCGGCCTCTACCGGCTCGGCGTGCCGGACGCTCCCCCACCCCCGGCCGGCCGCTGCGGCACGGTGCCGGACGTGCTGGTCCACGTCTTCCGCGCCCGGGTACGCGCCGACCGTCCGGTCGTCGCCCCGGCGGTCGGCTGCCACCTCGACTGGCACCCGCCGGACGCGCTCCCGGACGCGCTGACCCCGACCACCCGCACCGCCCTCGCCG
This sequence comes from Micromonospora yasonensis, assembly GCF_026013475.1. Classification (GTDB taxonomy): domain Bacteria; phylum Actinomycetota; class Actinomycetes; order Mycobacteriales; family Micromonosporaceae; genus Micromonospora; species Micromonospora yasonensis. The sequence continues at coordinate 7,599 of NZ_JAPDPH010000011.1, forward strand.
ACGCGCTCGCCGGCCGGTCCGGCGTGCTGCGCGAGGCGGCGGAGCAGGCCCGGGCGACCGGGGCGGAGTCGAGCGCCGCGGCGGAGCCGATCGGCGCCGGCGGCACGCCGCCGCCGGGCCAGCGGGCCGCCGGAGAACAGGACGCCGGGCGGCGGTGACGCACCGGCGCGGTGCCGCCGCCCCGTGCGGCGACGCCGCCCGGTGCCCGGCGAGCCGACTGGCATCCGGCGGCTATCCGGCCTGTGCCGTCGCCGCCGCGTCCCCGGGCGTCGGCGTCCGGCGGCGGCATGGCAGGAGAGCGCCTTTCGAGCTGATGTCGTGAACGACTCACGCCCACCGGGGCCGGGCTCCGGCGAGGGAAGGGAGGGACGGCAGAGCGGGCTCGTCGCTGGCCCCCGCACGCCGTGATATCGCAACCGACTCAGCTCCAAAGGAGCCGAAGACCAGGCCGGTCGCCAGGCCCCCGCACGCCATGACGTCACAACCGACTCAGCTCGAAAGGACCTGACGGACAACAGCCAGGGCCAGGGCGGGACCGCGCGGTGCCGGCGAGGTGGCGGGTTCGGGCGAGCCGGGCTCGCGCCGGTCCGGGGATGTGGCGGCTCAGCGCACCGGGTTGCGGACGCCCTCGGCGAGTTCGGCGCTCAGCGCGCGCAGGGCGGCCAGGCCGGCGGCCTGGTCCGGGGCGTCCAGCAGGCACCGGACCAGGGCGCTGCCGACGATCACGCCGTCGGCGTACCCGGCGACGGTGCCGGCCTGCGCGCCGGTGCCGACCCCGAGGCCGACGCCGACCGGCAGGTCGGTGACCTCGCGCAGCCGGGAGACCAGGATCGGGGCCGCCTGGGAGGTCTGCGCCCGAGCTCCGGTGACCCCCATGAGCGCGGTGGCGTAGACGAAGCCGCGGCAGTGCTCGACGGTCATCCGCAGCCGGGCGTCGGTCGACGACGGGGAGACCAGGAACGTCCGGTCCAGGCCGTACGTGTCGGAGGCGGCCAACCACTCGTCGGCCTCGTCGGGGATGAGGTCCGGCGTGATCAGACCGGTGCCCCCGGCGGCGGCCAGGTCGCGGGCGAAGGCGTCCACGCCGTACTGCTCGATCGGGTTCCAGTAGGTCATCGTGACCACCTGGGCGCCGGTCTCGGCGACCGCCGCGATGATGCGCAGGGTGTCGGCGGTCCGTACGCCGCCGGCCAGGGCCACGTCGCTGGCCTTCTGGATGACCGGGCCGTCCATCACCGGGTCGGAGTACGGAATCTCCACCTCGATGACGTCCACGCCCGCCTCGACCATCGCCTTCATCGCGGCGATGCTGCCCTCGACGGTCGGGAAGCCGGCCGGCATGCAGCCGACCAGCACGGCCCGCCCGTCGGCGCGGGCCTTGTCGAAGGAGACCCCGATCCGGCTCACGATCTCACTGCTCCTTGTCGAGGATGCCGAAGTACCCGCCGGCGGTGTGCACGTCCTTGTCGCCCCGACCGGAGAGGTTGACCACGATGACCGGCTCCCGGCCCAGCTCGGCGGCGAGCTGCGGGCCGATCTTGAGGGCCCCGGCGAGGGCGTGCGAGCTCTCGATCGCCGGGATGATCCCCTCGGTACGGCAGAGCAGCGCGAACGCGGCCATCGCCTCGTCGTCGTTGACCGGCAGGTAGGTCGCCCGGCCGCTGTCGTGCAGCCAGGCGTGCTCCGGCCCCACGCCCGGGTAGTCCAGGCCCGCCGAGATCGAGTGCGACTCGATCGTCTGCCCGTCGGCGTTCTGCAGCACGTACGTCCGGGTGCCGTGCAGCACCCCGGAGGACCCGCCGGTGATGCTGGCCGCGTGCCGGCCGGTCTCCACGCCCTCGCCGCCGGCCTCGAAGCCGTACAGCCGTACGCCGGGGTCGGGGACGAAGGCGTGGAAGATGCCGAGCGCGTTGGAGCCGCCGCCCACGCAGGCCGCGACCGCGTCCGGCAGCGCGCCGGTCAGGTCGAGGCACTGCTGGCGGGCCTCCTCGCCGATGCCGCGCACGAAGTCCCGGACCATCTCGGGGAACGGGTGCGGGCCGGCCGCGGTCCCGATCAGGTAGTGGGTGGTGTCGACGTTGGCCACCCAGTCCCGCATCGCCTCGTTCATCGCGTCCTTGAGGGTCCGCGAGCCGGTGGTGACCGGGACGACGGTGGCGCCGAGCATCCGCATCCGGGCCACGTTGAGCGCCTGCCGCTCGGTGTCCACCTCGCCCATGTAGACCACGCACTCGAGGTCGAACAGGGCGGCGGCGGTGGCCGTGGCCACGCCGTGCTGGCCGGCGCCGGTCTCGGCGATCACCCGGGTCTTGCCCATCCGCTTGGTGAGCAGGGCCTGGCCGAGCACGTTGCGTACCTTGTGCGCGCCGGTGTGGTTCAGGTCCTCCCGCTTGAGCAGGACCCGGGCCCCGGCCTTCGCGGAGAACCGCTGGGCCTCGTAGAGCCGCGACGGGGTGGCGGCGTAGTCGCGCAGCAGGGCGTGGAACTCGGCGAGGAACTCCTCGTCGGTCATCGCCTTGCGGTACGCCGCGTCGAGTTCGTCCAGCGCCGCGACCAGCGCCTCCGGGACGAACCTTCCGCCGAACCGGCCGAAGTGACCGGCGGCGTCGGGGACCTGGCCGGCGGGGGCCGCGGCGTCAGCGCTCATCGCGGGTGTCCTCTCGAAACGTGTCGGGACCCGGCGCGGATCAGCGCACCGGCCGGGGCGTGGCCGGGTGATTGCCGGCGTTCACCAGCTCGGCGACCGCCTCGCGGGGGCTCTTCTGGGTGACCAGGCCCTCGCCGACCAGGACCGCGTCGGCGCCCGCCGAGGCGTACCGGATGAGGTCGTGCGGGCCGCGCACGCCGGACTCGGCGATCTTGACAACGCTGCTCGGCAGGCCGGGCGCGATCCGCTCGAACACCGAGCGGTCGACCTCCAGGGTACGCAGGTCACGGGCGTTGACCCCGATCACCTGCGCACCCGCCTCCAGGGCCCGGTCGGCCTCCTCCTCGGTGTGCACCTCGACCAGCGCGGTCATGCCGAGCGACTCGATCCGCTCCAGCAGCCCGACGAGGGCGTTCTGCTCCAGCGCGGCGACGATCAGCAGCACCAGGTCGGCGCCGTGGGCCCGGGCCTCGTGCACCTGGTAGCTGGAGACGACGAAGTCCTTGCGGAGCACCGGAACCTTGACCGCGGCGCGCACGGCGGCCAGGTCGTCCAGCGACCCGCCGAACCAGCGCCCCTCGGTGAGCACGCTGATCGCCCGGGCACCGCCGGCGGCGTACTCGCCGGCCAGGTCGGCCGGGTCGGCGATCTCGGCCAGCCGCCCCTTGGACGGCGAGGAGCGCTTGACCTCGGCGATCACGGCCACGCCCGGCCGGCGCAGGGCCGCGTACGCGTCCAGCGGCGGCGGCGCGGCCGCGGCCAGCTCGCGGATCCGCTCCAGCGGGACCTGCTCCTGTCGCCGCGCCACGTCCTCCCGGACGCCGGCCAGGATCTCGTCGAGCACGCTTGCGGACGCCGCCGACCCGGCGTCGTCCCCCTCCGCGTGCGCATGCTCAGCAGTCACCAACGGACTCCCCTCTCCGGGTGTCATGGGCCGATGCTAGGTGGCGCCACCTGGCGACAAGTGCCGGGGGGTATGGCGCTCCTCACGAAATGGGCTGTGGCATGATGACCGACTTCCGGTGAACGCGGTGTTACGCAGCGCCACCGCGCCGATCGGCCGGCGTCATCCCGGTTGCTGTGACCAAGCTCAAGGGCGAACGGCCCTGCCCAGGTCGGGCCGGCTGCCGGACAGTTGACCCGGGCTTCACGGCGACGAAACGCGAGCCCGGGAGCATCTTGCTCGGGCAGACTCGACGAGGCGCCTGCCAACCGTCGCCATTGATCTCGTACGGGGTGACCATGAGCACCAACGGGCCGAACCAGACCATCGGACTGACCACCATCTCCCGGAGCGTCGCGTCGCTCGCCGTCGGCGTGGTGCACACCCTCGAACGCGCCATGATCGGCGACGGCCGGATGCGGACCGCCCGGGGCAACGCCTGGGAGGCGGTCTGCGCCGACCGGGCCCGCGCGGAGCAGCGCCGCGAGCTGGACCGCCTGGTGGCCGAGCTGGCCGCCACCCGGGCCGCGGTCCGGGATCGCCGCGACGCGCCGGACACGCAGCCGGTCAGCTGACCGTCGGGTCCTCGCCCCGGTCGAGCGCCTCCCAGGCGTCCCGGGTGCCCCGCTCCACCGCCGGCCGGTCCGGGCCCGTCGGAGCAGCCGAACGGGCCCGGCGCTCGTACCGGGCACCCATCGCCGGCCAGCCGCCGCCGCCCAGCGCGGTGAACGCCCCGCCGGCCGCCGCGATCAGCCCGCCGACCAGCACCAGCGCCGGCCACTGCCGGCTCACCCCGCTCTCGGCCAGGCCGTAGCCGCCACCGGCCGCCACTGCCAGGCCGGCCAGGGCCAGCAGGCCGCCGAGCAGCCGCCGGACCCGGCCCCCGGTGGCCAGTACCGCGCCCCCGCCGGCCAGCCCGACCAGCGCCAGCGCGGAGACCCACGGCAGCAACTCCGCGCCGGTGCGGGCGTGCCGCGTCGGCGGCAGCGATCCCCGGGCGGTCAGCTCGACCGACCAGGTCCGGGTCACCGCCCAGCAGGCCAGGCCCGCGCCGGCCAGGCAGAGCAGCACCGCGTACGTCAGCTCGCGCCGGCCCCGGTCCGCGCTCATCGGGCCGGCCTCAGGGTCTCGGCGGCGGCGATGGCGGCGAGCACGGCGGCGGCCTTGTTCCGGGTCTCCTGATCCTCGGCGGCCGGATCGGAATCGGCCACCACCCCGGCCCCGGCCTGCACGTAGGCCCGGCCCTCGCGGAGCAGCGCGGTCCGGATGGCGATCGCCATGTCCAGGTCGCCACCGAAGCCGAAGTAGCCGACGGTGCCGCCGTAGAGGCCGCGCCGGACCGGCTCCAGCTCCTCGATGATCTCCATGGCCCGTACCTTGGGCGCGCCGGACAGGGTGCCCGCGGGGAAGGTCGCGGCGAGCGCGTCGAACGCGGTGCGGTCCGCGCGCAGCTCCCCGACCACGGTGGAGACGATGTGCATGACGTGGCTGTACCGCTCGATGGTGGCGAACTCCGGCACCTCGACCGTGCCCGGGCGGCACACCCGGCCCAGGTCGTTGCGGCCCAGGTCGACCAGCATGACGTGCTCGGAGCGCTCCTTCGGGTCAGCGAGCAACTCGCCGGCGAGCCGGGCGTCGGCCTCCGGGGAGCCGCCGCGCGGCCGGGTGCCGGCGATCGGGTGCAGCAACGCCCGCCGCCGCCCGTCCTGCCCGGTGCTCACCTTGAGGTGCGCCTCCGGCGAGGAGCCGACGATGTCGAACCCGTCGAAGCGCAGCAGATACATGTACGGGCTGGGGTTGGTGGTGCGCAGCACTCGGTAGACGTCCAGCGGGTCGGCGTGGGTGGCCCGCTCGAACCGCTGGCTCAGCACGATCTGGAAGCACTCGCCGGCCCGGATCGCCTCCTTGGCCGCCGCCACCGCCTTCGGGTAGCCGCCGTCCGGCGTCCGGCTGACCACGTCGCCGGCCGGTGGCCGGCCGACCGTCGAGATCATGGGCGGAATCGGTCGGGACAGCGCCGTGGTCATCGCGTCCAGCCGCCCCACCGCGTGGTGGTACGCCGCCCCGACGAGGTCCGCCCGGTCGGGCGCGTCGAGCGGGGGCAGGACCGCGTTGGCGACCAGGATCGCCGAACCGTCGTAGTGGTCGAGCACCACCAGATCGGTGGCGAGCATCATGCCCAGCTCGGGCACGTCCAGCTCGTCCTCGGTCAGCTCGGGCAGCCGTTCGAAGCGGCGGACCAGGTCGTACCCGAGGTAGCCGACCATGCCCCCGGTGAGCGGCGGCATCCCGCTGGCCGGGTCCCAGGCTGGGCCGGCCAGGGCGGCGACGGTCTCCCGGAGCACCGCCACCGGGTCGCCGGAGGCCGGTACGCCGGCCGGCGGCTGGCCCGCCCAGACCGCCGTGCCGGCCCGCTCGGTGAGCGTGGCGGCGCTGCGGACGCCGATGAACGAGTAGCGGGACCAGGCCATCCCGGCCGAGCCGACGCCCTGCTCGGCGGACTCCAGCAGGAAGGTGCCGGGGCCGCCGGCGAGCTTGCGGTAGACACCGACCGGGGTCTCGGCGTCGGCGAGCAGCCGGCGAATGACCGGCACGACCCGCCAGCGGGCCGCCAGGTCGGCGAAGGTGGCCTGGTCGGGGCTGACCGTGCCGTCCGTCATGAGGTGGCCTCCGGGGAGCTGACCGGCAGCTCGGTGAAGAAGCAGGTGCGGTGCCCGGTGTGGCAGGCCGCGCCGACCTGGTCCACGCTCACCAGCAGCGCGTCACCGTCGCAGTCCAGGGCGACCGAGCGGACGTACTGGTGGTGGCCCGAGGTCGCGCCCTTGACCCAGTACTCCTGGCGGCTGCGCGACCAGTAGGTGGCCCGGCCCGTGGTCAGGGTGCGGTGCAGCGCCTCGTCGTCCATCCAGGCGACCATCAGCACCTCGCCCGAGTCGTGCTGCCGGACCACCGCGGCGACCAGGCCGTCCGGGGTACGGCGCAGCCGGGCGGCGATCTCCGGGTCGAGTCGGGAGGGGCGGGCCGGGCCGGGGGGCACGGCGCCGCCGGGGCGGGAGGCGCCGGTCACCGGCGCGTCAGAGGCGGGCACGGTTGACCATTCTCCCGCACGCGGCGCCGGCACCGCCGCCGCGTCCCGGGAGGCGGGCGCCGGGCGGTCCAGCGCCCGGCCCAGTTGCGCCAGGTAGCGGTCCAGCCGGCCGTCGACCAGGGCGGCCGCCAGGTCGGCGCCGCCCACCGCGGCGATGTCCTCGGCGTACGGGCGGACCAGCGGGACGATCCCGCCGACCAGCCGCCCGGCGGCGGCGGCCACCTCGGCGGTGGCGCCGGGGCGCAGCCCGAGGCAGCGCAGCATGTCGTCGCGGTAGCCGGGCGGGGCGACCGGGAGGTCCAGCGCGGCGGCCAGGGCGGCCCGCCGGGACGCCACCCGCACCGACGGGTTGGCCAGCCGCAGCACGCAGGGGCAGAGCCGGGCCAGATCAGCCGCGGCGAGCCGGACGCCGACGCTGTCCTCGGCCCACCGGGCGCCGGCGACCTTGCCGAGGGTGGCGATCAGCTCCTCCAGCCGGGGTTCGTCGGCGGGCTGGCAGAGCACCGGCAGGTCGATCCGGCGCCGCCACTCCGGCACCGCCCAGATCAGCCGGGCCGGGGCGGTGACGGGCAACCCGAACGCCCAGTCCGCCGGCTGCCCGAGTCGGCGCACCCAGGACCGGACGTCCCGGGCGGCCACCGAGACGTGCACCAGCCGCCCGGCGAACTCCGCCAGGTACGCCTGCCGCGCCGCGTACGGGAGGGCGGCCGCGGGCGGGCCGGCCGCCCCGGGATCGGGAGCGGCGGGCCGCGGCGGCTCGTCGACGGGTCGCTCGTCCTCGGTCGCGAGCAGCACGTCGACGTCGACGTCGCTGTGCTCGGTGGCGGCCCGCCGGGCGTGGCTGCCCCGCAGCATGATGCCGACGACCGGACGGTCGGCGGCCTGCCGCAGTCGGGCGGCCCACTCCTCCAGGAATGCGCCCTCCGGCAGCGGAGCGTGATCCACAGGGCCATCGTGCCGGACGTCCCATGAGTGTGGCAATGCCCGATGCCGGACTCGGTGTCCGCCTAGTGCCCGACGGTTCGCATTCCTGCCTCGGTATACCTTTCCCCGGACACCGCCCCGGCCGGCACCGCCTCGCGCAGCCAGCGCTGCTGCTCCGGGGTCAGCCGGACGTCGGCCGCGGCGACGTTCTCCTCCAGGTAGCGGACCCGCTTCGTGCCGGGGATGGCCAGCACGTCGTCGCCCTGGGCGAGGACCCAGGCCAGCGCGGCCTGGGCCGGGGTGCAGCCGATCTCGGCGGCCACCTCGCGTACCGCGTCGACCAGCTTGAGGTTGGCGTCGAGGTTGCCGTCGGCGAAGCGCGGCACGGTGCGCCGCCAGTCGTCGTCGGCGAGCTGCTCGCGGCTGGTGATCGCGCCGGTAAGCAGCCCCCGCCCGATCGGCGAGTACGCCACCAGGGACACCCCCAGCTCCCGGCAGGTGGCCAGCATCTCCCCCTCGACGTCCCGGGTGAACAGGGAGTACTCCATCTGCACGGCGGAGATCGGGTGCACGGCGTGCGCCGCGCGCAGCGTCCGCGGGCTCACCTCGGACAGGCCGAGCAGCCGTACCTTGCCGGCCTCGACGAGGTCGGCCATCGCGCCGACGGTCTCCTCGATCGGCGTCCGCGGGTCGCGCCGGTGCAGGTAGTACAGGTCGATGGTCTCCACCCCGAGCCGGCCCAGCGAGGCATCGCAGGCCGCCCGGGCCCAGGCCGCGCTGCTGTCCACGTACGCGCCCGGGGTGCCGGTGCCGCCGAAGTTGTCGCCGGTGGTGCGGTTGCCGAACTTGGTGGCGAGGAAGACCTCGTCCCGCCGGGCCCGGACCACCGGGGCGAGCAGCCGCTCGTTCGCGCCGAAGCCGTACATGTCGGCGGTGTCGAGGTGGTTGACCCCGAGGTCGAGGGCCCGGTGCAGGGTCCGCGTCGACTCGGCGTCGTCGGCGCCGCCGTACGCGAAGCTCATGCCCATGCAGCCCAGGCCGATCGCCGAGATCTCCGGGCCGGTCGCGCCCACGCGTCGCTTGATCGTCACAGCTCCTCCTCGGCCCTGCGGTACGCGTCGATCTTGTAGTCGAGCACCTTGAGGTCCTCCTCCAGCTCGGCCATCCGGGCCAGCACCCGGGCGCGGTGCGCCTCGAACAGGGCCCGCCGCGCGCCGAGCGTCCGGTCGCCCTGCCGGGCCAGTTCGGCGTAGCGGCGCATGTCCCGCACCGGCATGCCCGTGCGGCGCAGCCGGGTGAGCAGGAACAGCCAGTTGACGTCGGACTCGGTGTAGCGCCGGCGGCCCGAGGAGTCACGGCCGACCGGGGCGACCAGACCCTCCTGCTCGTACCAGCGCAGGGTGTAGGTGGTCAGGCCGACCCGTTCCGCCGCCTCACCGACGGTGAGGCTCATTTCCCGCGTGCTGATGTCCACGCCCCCAGGCTTCCAGTTGGAGCGCACTCGAAGTCAACCTTGTGCCCGAGGGCACATTTCACCTACCGTTGAGTTCAACGGATGGTGAGTTTCTCGGAGGCGGGCATGGACGACGCGGTGGCGGTCCGTGACCTGGTGGTCGACCGGGGCAGGCGGCGGGTGCTCCAGGGCATCTCCTGCGTGGTGCCCCGGGGCGCGGTCACCGGGTTGCTCGGGCCCAGCGGCAGCGGCAAGACCACCCTGATGCGCGCGATCGTCGGGGTGCAGACGGTCTCCTCGGGCACGGTCACCGTGCTCGGCCGGCCAGCCGGCGCGGCCGAGTTGCGGCGCCGGGTCGGCTACCTCACCCAGGCGCCCAGCGTCTACGCCGACCTGACGGTCCGGGAGAACGCCCGCTACTTCGCCGCCCTGCAGAGGCGGGACCACGCCCACGCCGACCGAACGGTCGCCGACGTCGGGCTGGCCGACGCGGCGACCCAGCTGGTCGGCAACCTCTCCGGCGGCCAGCGCAGCCGGGCCTCGCTGGCCTGCGCCCTGGTCGGCGACCCGGAGCTGGTCATCCTCGACGAGCCCACCGTCGGCCAGGACCCGGTGCTGCGCGCCGACCTGTGGGCCCGGTTCCACGCCATGGCCGCCGCCGGCACCTCCCTGCTGGTGTCCAGCCACGTGATGGACGAGGCGGCGCGCTGCGACCGCCTGCTGCTCATCCGGGACGGCCGGCTGGTCGCCGACGACACCCCGGACGCGGTCCGCGCCGCCACCGGCGTGGACGACCTGGAGGAGGCGTTCCTCCGGCTGATCCGGGCGAGCGAGCAGGAGGAGTCCCGGTGAATCCCCGCATCCTGGCCGCCACCACCGGGCGGATCCTGCGCCAGCTCCGGCACGACCGGCGGACCGTCGCGCTGCTCGTCGTGGTGCCCACCGTGCTGCTCACGCTGGTCTACTACATGTACGTCGACCAGCCCGCCCCGCCCGGCCGGCCGGGCACCTTCGACCGGGTCGCGCTGATCATGCTGGGCTTCTTCCCGTTCATCATCATGTTCCTGGTGACCAGCATCGCCATGCTCCGGGAGCGGACCACCGGCACCCTGGAGCGGCTGCTCACCACCCCGCTGGCCAAGATCGACCTGCTCTTCGGCTACGGCATCGCGTTCGGCCTGGCCGGGGTGCTGCAGTCGACCATCGCGTCGCTGGTGGCGTACCAGGTGTTCGGGCTGGACACGGCCGGCAGCATGTGGCTGGTCGTCATGATCGCCGGCGTCAACGCGGTGCTCGCGGTGGCGCTCGGGCTGTTCTGCTCGGCGTTCGCCCGCACCGAGTTCCAGGCCGTGCAGTTCATGCCGGTGGTGGTGGCCCCGCAACTGCTGCTCTGCGGGCTGTTCGTGCCCCGGGACCAGATGGCCGGCTGGCTCCAGGGGGTCAGCGACGTGCTGCCCCTGACGTACGCCGTCGAGGCGCTGCAGGAGGTCGGTGCGCACGCCGAGCCGACCGGGACGATGTGGCGGGACCTCGCGATCGTCGCCGGGGCGGCGGTGGCGGCCCTGGTGCTCGCCGCCGCGACGCTGCGCCGGCGCAGCGGGTGATGGCCCGGCGCACCGGCCGGCGGCCCGGCAACCCGGACACCCGCGAGGCGATCCTCACGGCGGCGCGGACGGCGTTCGCCGAGCGCGGCTTCGACGCCGCCTCGATCCGGGCCATCGCCACCGCCGCCGGCGTGGACCCGGCGCTGGTGCACCACTACTTCGGCACCAAGGAGGAGCTGTTCCGGGCCACCGTGTCGATTCCGATCGACCCGGCCGAGCTGCTGCCCGGCGTGCTGGCCGGCGGCCCTGACGAGGTGGGCGCCCGGCTGGTCCGCACCTTCCTCGCCGTCTGGGACTCCCCGGTCGGCGGCGCGGCCGTGGCGCTGCTCCGCTCGGCGATGAGCAGCGAGTGGACGGCGCGGCTGCTGCGCGAGTTCCTGGTCACCCAGGTGCTGCGCCGGGTTCTCGACCGGCTCGACATCGACCCGGCCGAACTGCCGTTGCGCGGCGCGCTGGTGGCGACCCAGATCGCCGGCCTGGCCATGATGCGCTACGTGATCCGCCTCGAACCGGTCGCCTCCGCCGACCCGGAGACCCTGGCCGCCACGATCGGCCCCACCGTCCAGCGCTACCTCACCGGCGACCTGACCAACCCACCCTCGCCCCGTTGATCAAGGAGTTTGCGTCTGGATCCGCCACCGGCGTGGCGACGCAAACTCCTTGATCACCCCGGGTGGGGGTGGGGTTAGCGGGTTTGTTCCAGCCAGGAGGCGTAGAGGAGGGCGTAGACCGAGTCGGGGTCCCTGAGCAGCTCCTCGTGGGGGCCGCGCTGGACGATCCGGCCCCGGTCGACCACGATCACCTCGTCGGCCGCCTGGGCGGTGGAGAGCCGGTGGGCGATGGCGAGCGTGGTCCGACCCCGGGTCACCGCGTCGAGGGTGCGCTGCAGGCGTACCTCGGTGGCCGGGTCGACGGCGCTGGTCGCCTCGTCGAGCACCAGCAGGTCCGGGTCGGCGACGTACGCCCGGGCCAGCGCGACGAGCTGCCGCTCGCCGACGCTGAGCGCCTCGCCGCGCTCCCCGACCGGGGTGTCCAGTCCGGCCGGCAGCCCGTCCAGCCAGTCGGCCAGGCCCAGCTCGGAGAAGGCGGCGGTGAGCTGCGCGTCGGTCAGCTCCGGCCGGGCGAAGCGGACGTTCTCCCCCACCGTGGCGTCGAAGAGGAAACCGTCCTGCGGCACCATCACCACCCGGGAGCGCAGCGAGTCGAACCGCACCTGCCGCAACGACACCCCGGACAGCAGCACCTCGCCCTCGGTGGGGTCCATCAGCCGGGTGAGCAGCTTGGCGAAGGTGGTCTTGCCGCTGCCGGTCTCGCCGACCACCGCCACCCGGCTCTTCGCCGGGATCTCCAGGGTCACGTCGTGCAGCACCGGCGGCCCGCCAGGGTACGCGAACGTCACGCCCGCGAAGCGGATGTCCAGCGGGCCGGGCGGCAGCTCCCGCCCCTGGCGGCCGGGATCGGCCACGTCCGGCGCGACGTCCAGCACGTCCAGTACCCGGCGCCAGCCGGCGATCGCGTTCTGCGCCTCGTTGAGCACCTCGGTGGCGATCTGCACCGGCTGGATGAAGAGCGTCACCAGGAACAGGAACGCGGTGAGCTGGCCGATGGACAGGGTGCGGTCCACGCCGAGGTTCACCCCGACCACCACCACGCCGGCCAGGGCCAGGCCGGCCGCCAGCTCCCCCACCGAGCTGCCGATGATGCTGATCCGGATCGCCTTCTGCTGGGCCTGCCGCTGCCCCTCGATCGCCGCGTCCAGCCGCCGGGCGGTGCGCCCGGCGATCCCGTACGCCCGGATCACCGGCGCGCCCACCACGCTCTCGCCGATGGTGCCGAGCAGGGTGCCCATCCGCTGCCGGACCAGCCCGTACGCCCCGGCGAGGCGGCGCTGGAGCAGCCGGATCACCAGGACCGCCGGGGCGAACGCGGCGAGCACCACCAGGGTCAGCTGCCAGGAGTACGCGAGCATCACCACGGTGGTGACCACCAGCTGACCCAGGTTGACGATGAGGATGACGCCGCCCCACTGGAGGAACTGGGTGATCTGGTCGACGTCGCTGGTGACCCGGGAGACCAGCGAGCCGCGCCGCTCGGACTGCTGGTGCAGCATCGACAGGTCGTGCACGTGCCGGAAGGCCCGGGTACGCACCCCGGCGAGGGCGGTCTCGCTGACCGTGAACAGCCGGCGCATCATCAGGTAGCCGCAGGTGGTGGTGACCACCAGCACGGCGGCGGTGGCGATCACGGTCAGCGTGACGACGTCCAGGTTGAGGCCGCCCACGATGCCGTGGTCGATGCCGCGCTGCACGGCCACCGGCACGGCGACCCGGCCGACCATGTAGACCAGCGCCAGCCCGATCGTGCCGGCCAGCCCGGTCTTCAGCTCCGGGGAGAGCGCCAGCCCGCGCCGCAGCGTCCGCCAGGTCGACTCGGTCCTCTCGTCCGTACTCACCGGCCTTTCGTTCGCGACTGCGGGGCTCCGCTCCGCTGCACTCCTCGCGCTCACCGGTCAACCTCGACTTCCAGGCCGGAGGTCAGCGGCGTGACCTCCTCGTACGGGCGGGTCTGCTCGCGTTCCTGCTCGGCCTGCTCGTACGCGGTGACCAGGTCGGCGTAGCCGGGCACGGCGGCGAGCAGCTCGGTGTGCCTGCCCCGGGCGATCACCCGCCCGTGCTCGACGTAGATCACCTCGTCGGCGAGCGCGATGGTGGCCCGCCGGTACGCGACCACCAGGATCGACGCGGGCGCCGCTTGGCGGCGCTCCGGACCGGATGAAGGCCGGTCGGCCGGGGCGCGCAGCCCGGCCAGGATGGCCGCCTCGACCCGCGGGTCGACGGCGCTGGTGGCGTCGTCGAGCACCAGCAGCCGGGGCCGGCCAGCGAGCGCGCGGGCCAGGGTGAGCCGCTGCCGCTGCCCGCCGGAGAGCGAGGTGCCCCGCTCGCCGACCATGGTGTCCAGCCCGTCGGGGAGGGCGGCGACGAAGCCGTCCGCCTCGGCCAACCGCAGCGCCGCCCAGACCTCCTCGTCACCGATGCCTGGCCGGTCCAGCGCGATGTTGGCCCGGACGGTGTCGTCGAAGACGAACGGCACCTGGGCGACCAGGGCCACGGTCGAGGCGAGCGAGGCGGCGGTCAGCTCGCGGACGTCGACGCCGTCCAGGGTGACCGTGCCGGCGCGCGGGTCGACCAGGCGTACGGCGAGCGAGGCGATGGTGGACTTGCCGGCCCCGGTCGGCCCGACCAGGGCGACCGTCCGGCCGGCCGGCACGGTGAAGGTCACCTCGCCGAGCACCTCCGTGCCGGGCAGGTGCGCCTCGGCCGGCTCGTAGCCGAAGTGGACGTCGTGGAAGGCGAGGGTGGCCGGTGCCGGGGTGGCCGGGTCGAGCGTGGTCTGCCCGTACGGCATCTCGCCGGTGGCGTCGAGGACCCGGCGCACCCGGTCCCAGCCGGCGACGCTGCGCGGCAGCTCGGCCAGCACCCAGCCGATGGCCCGGACCGGGAAGGCCAGCACGGTGAACAGGAAGGCGACGCTGACCAGTTCGGTGACGGTGATCGCGCCCTGCCGCAGCCGGACCGCGCCGACCACCAGCACCGCCAGGGTGCCCAGGCTGGGCAGGGTCTCCAGCATCGGGTCGAAGACGCCGCGCAGCCTGCCGACGGCGATCAGCGCGTCGCGCAGCTCACCGGCGCGGGCGCCGAACCGCTCCGTCTCCTGCGCCTCGCGGCCCATCGTCTTGACCACCAGCGCGCCGTCGAAGCTCTCGTGGGCGATGCCGCTGACCTCGGCCCGCAGCCGCTGCGCGCGGGCCTGGCGGGGGGCCATCCGGCGGGAGTAGACCACGTTGAGCGCGAACAGCGCCGGGAAGACCGCCAGGCCGACCAGGGCGAGCGCCCAGTCGGTGAGGAAGAGCGAGACTACCGCGCCGACCAGCATCACCAGCGTGCCGACGGCGAACGGCAGCGGCGCGATCGGATACCAGGCGGCCTCGACGTCGGAGTTGGCGTTGGAGAGCAGGGTGCCGGTGGCGTTGCGGTGGTGCCAGGCCAACGGCAGGTCGAGATAGCGGCGGGTGACCCGGCGACGGTAGGCGGCCTGGAGCCGGTACTGCATGTAGCCCGCGCCGAGCCGACGGCCGAAGATGCCGACCACCCGCAGCACGCTGATCCCGAACAGCGCGGCGGCGGCCAGCGCGAGCGTGCCGCCGGCCACCGATCCCCGGGCGATGGCCGGGACGACCACCTTGCCGACCACCCCGCCGACCACGTACGCGCTGGCGATGACCATGAGGCCGAAGAGCACGCTGCCGGTCACCGCGACCGCGAAGATCCTCGGCTGTTCCCGGATGGCCCGGCCGAGCACCCGCAGTCCCCTGCCGAGGACGTCCCGACTTGTCCCGCTCGCCAACGCACTCCCCCGCCGTAAGCCGCAATTTTCTCCCCCATCCTTACCAATCGACGCCAGTTCCGCCGACCCGGAATGGCTATGTCCACCGTCACGTCCGCCCGCGCGCCGCACCGACCAGGGGCGGCTGCCCGGCCGGCGCGCCGGCCCGGTTCCCGCGCCGCGCCCGCCACGACACGCGGGCCCCGCCGACGGGCCGGCACGGGCCTACGATCGGGCCATGCCGCGGTACGCCCGATCGGAGCGCGAGGCGCTCGCCGATCTGCTGCTGGAAATGGGACCGGACGCGCCGACGGTCAACGAGGGGTGGAACACCCGCGACCTGGCGGCGCACCTGCTGGTCCGGGAACGCCGGCCGGACGTCGCGGGCGGCATCCTGCTGCCGCCGCTGCGCCGCTACGCCGAGGCGGTCCGCCGCCGGGTGGCCGCCGGGCCGTACGCGGAGCTGGTGGCGCGGGTCCGCCGCCCGCCGGTGTGGAGCCCGGTGAGCAACCCGCTGACCGACGAGCTGGCGAACACCGTGGAGTTCTTCATCCACCATGAGGACGTGCGCCGGGCCCGGCCGGGATGGCTGCCACGAGACCTGCCGGCCGGGTTGCAGGCGACGCTCTGGAAGCGGGGCGCGCTGCTGGCCCGACTGGCGTTGCGGCGCTTCCCGGCGGCCCTGTTGGTGCAGGCGCCCGGGTACGGCGAGGTCGCGGTCGGGCGGGGCG
This sequence comes from Micromonospora yasonensis, assembly GCF_026013475.1. Classification (GTDB taxonomy): domain Bacteria; phylum Actinomycetota; class Actinomycetes; order Mycobacteriales; family Micromonosporaceae; genus Micromonospora; species Micromonospora yasonensis. The sequence continues at coordinate 23,372 of NZ_JAPDPH010000011.1, forward strand.
GCGAGCGGCTGCGGCTGGTCGGCGCGCCCGGCGAGCTGATCCTCTTCCTGTCCGGCCGGCAGCGGGTGTCCCGGGTGCAGGTGGACGGACCGGCCGCGCCGGCCGAGCGGTTGCGGGCGGCCGACCTGGGCTTGTGACCCCATGTACGGAATCGGTCACGCGGTGAACGTGAAACCGCGTTCACCCAGTGATCGCAACCGATCACTGGTGGCGTACGCTCCTTGCCCGCCGCCACATCCGAGGCGGCGGGACAAGGGAGCACGATGCGGAGCTTCGCCGTCTCGGCACTGCGCGAACCCCCCTTTCCGGCACGCCGGCACGCCGCCGTGGACCTGGTCGCCGCCGAGAGTGCCGGATGGGTACGCGAGTTCGACCTGCTGGACACCCCGGCCGCGCTGCGCCGGCTCGGCGGCGCCAACCCGGCGGAGCTCGCCGGCCGGGCGTGCCCGGACGCGCCGGCGGACCGGCTGCGCCTGCTCACCGACCTGATCTCCTGGCTGTTCGTGATGGACGACGCCTGCGACGAGGACGGGCTGGGAGCCAGCCCGACCCGGCTCGCGCCCACGGTGGCGGGCCTGCTGGACGTCCTCGACCGGCACGGTGACCCGGACGTCCCGACGCCGTCCGACGCCGGTCCGCTCGGCCTCGCCCTGGACGACCTCTGCCGCCGGGTCCGCGCCCGGCGGCGGCCGATCCTGCTGCTGCGCCTGGTCAGCCAGTTGCGCGAGTACCTGCTGGCGCTGCTCTGGGAGGCCGCCAACCGGGAGCACGGCCGGGTGCCCGGGGTGGCCGAGTACGTGCAGATGCGCCGGCACACCGGCGGGGTCCGCCCCAGCTTCACGCTGACCGACCTGGCCCAGGACGGGCTGCCCGGGGCGGGCCGGCGGGCGGAACCGGCGCTGGCCGCGTTGGACGCCCTCGCTGCGGACCTGGTCTGCTGGTGCAACGACCTCTTCTCCTACGGCAAGGAGCGGGACCGGGCGCCGGACCCGCACAACCTGGTCGCCACGATCGTGGGCGAGAGCGGACGGGCCGAGGAGGCCGCGCTACGCGCGGCGGCCGACCGGTTCAACGACGGCCTGGCCGCGTACGCGGAGCAGGAGGCGGCCCTCGCCGCGACCGGCGACGAGGGGGTCCAGGCCTTCCTGACCACCCGGCGCAACTGGATCCGGGCCACCTACGACTGGTCGCTCGAGGCAACCAGATACGCCTGACCTGGGCGGGCTCGGCATCGGAGGGGCTAGCCCCCGCCCCGGTCAAGGCAATACTCTTCGGTAACCGCAAAATGGCGTGACCCTCGTCACTTCCCCCCACCCTTGAAGGCGGCTACAGCGATGGCTCTCGATGCACCGTACCGCTCCATCCCCGACATGTTCCTCAAGCGTGTGGCGGATACCCCCGACCGGCCGGCGTTCGCCCACCCCGGCCCAGACGACTCGGGACCGGTCTGGCTGAGCTGGGAGCAGGTCGGGCGGCGCGCCAAGGCGGTCGCGGCCGGGCTGCACGCGCTCGGTGTCGGACTCGAGGACCCGGTGGCGATCCTGGCGAACACCCGGTTGGACTGGGTGATCGCCGATTTCGGCATCATGTGCGCCGGCGGGGCCACCACCACCGTCTACCCGACCACCGAGCCGGAGGACGCGACGTACATCATCGCCGACTCCGGGTCGAAGGTGCTCTTCGCGGAGAACCCGACCCAGGCGGCGAAGATCGCCGGGGCGACGCTGCCGGCGCTGCGCCACGTGGTGCTCTTCGACGGCACGCCCGACCCGGCCGCCGCCGTCCCGCAGCTCACCCTGGCCGACTTGGAGGAGCGCGGCACGCAGGCGCTGGCGAACGAGCCCGACCTGATCGACATGCTGGTCGCCGGCATCGGCCCGGACCACCTGGCCACCCTGATCTACACCTCGGGCACCACCGGCCGGCCCAAGGGCGTCGAACTGCTGCACGGCGGCTGGTGCTGGGAGGGGGTGGCACAGGCCGAGCTGGGGCTGCTGCACGCCGACGATCTCCAGTACCTCTGGCTGCCGCTGTCCCACTCGTTCGGCAAGACGCTGCTCTGCGGGGCCACCCACGTCGGCCTGCCCACCTACGTCGACGGCCGGGTGGACAAGCTGGTGAACCTGCTCGGCGTGGTCCGGCCGACGCTGATGTGCGGCGCGCCCCGGGTCTTCGAGAAGGTCTACAACAAGTCGGTCACCACGGCCCAGGACGCCGGCGGCGCGAAGGCGAAGATCTTCGCCTGGGCCGTCGCGGTGGGCAAGGAGAAGGTCGCCCTGGAGCAGGCCGGCAAGCCGGTGCCGACCGGGCTGCGGCTGAGGTACGCGCTGGCCGAGAAGCTGGTCTTCAGCAAGCTCCAGTCCCGGCTCGGCGGCCGGATCCGGGTGCTGGTCTCCGGCGCGGCGCCGCTGAGCAAGGAGATCGCCACCTTCTTCGCCGCCGCGAACCTGCCCATCTCCGAGGGCTACGGCCTCACCGAGACCAGCGCCGGCAACTTCGTCAACCCGCCAGGCGGGCTGCGCATCGGCACGGTGGGCAAGGCGATGGGCGACCTGGAGTGCCGGATCGACAGCGACGGCGAGATCCTGCTGCGCGGCCGGCCGGTGATGCGCGGCTACCACAACCTGCCGGAGGAGACCGGGGCCGCGTTCACCGAGGACGGCTTCTTCCGTACCGGCGACATCGGCAGCCTGGACGACGACGGCTACCTGCGGATCACCGACCGGAAGAAGGACCTGGTCAAGACCTCGGGCGGCAAGTACATCGCGCCGTCGCACATCGAGGGCATGTTCAAGGCCATCTGCCCGTACACCTCCCAGGCGGTGGTGATCGGCCAGGCCCGCAACTACTGCACCATGCTGGTCACCCTCGACCCGGACGCCATCAAGGGGTGGGCCGCTGGCGGTCCCCTCACGGGCCGCGACTACCCAGACATCGTCACCTCGCCGGAGGCGCAGGAGATGGTGGAGGGCTACGTGGCGGAGCTCAACGCCAAGCTCAACCGCTGGGAGACGATCAAGAAGGTGACCATCCTCCCGCGCGACCTCACCATCGAGGACGGTGAGATCACCCCGTCGCTGAAGATCAGGCGGCGCAGCGTCGAGAGCAACTTCGCCACCGAGATCGACAAGATGTACGCCGGCACCCTCGCCGAGCTGTAGCCGTCCCGTACCGCCCGACGGCCGTGCCCCACCGTCCCCGGGGGCACGGCCGTCGGCGCGTCACAGGTGGCGGCGACGCCACCGGCTCGCGATCCGGGCAGGCCAGCCGCTACGGACCCGTCTCGGGGACCAGCGGTTCGCGCAGCACCCGTCTGAGCTGCGCCGTACGCACCGCTTCGACGATCAAGAAGATGATGGAGGCGGCGACGAGGACCGCGAGGCTCACCAGCCCGCCCCACGGGGCGGTCAGCGGGACCAGCGCGACGAACACCAGGGTCGTGATGCCGCGAATCCGCCGGATGTGGTGCTGCGTCCGCCACCAGAACGCCTGGTCACCGATCAGATAGAGGATCACCCCGCCGTAGAGGGCGAGGTGGGCCAGGGTGCCCAACCCCGTAGCCAGCCCGGGCTTCCGGTGCGCCAGCGCGAGCGTCTGGCCCAGACCGAGCGCGACCAGCACGACGCCGGCCACCATCACCAGGTGCAGAAAGGTGTACGCGTCGGCGGCCAGCCGGCTGCGATCGCCCCCCGCGGCGGCCTCCACGGCGCGTTCCCCGGCGACGGCGTCGATGTCGAAGTACGCCCACCACAGCGTGCCCACCAGCGCCGTGCCGAGGATCGCCCCGACGATCACCAGCCCGGATATCGGTCGATCCGCCACCGCACGTCCGGTGGCGATGATCGCCTCGCCGAGCGCGACGATGACGATCAGGCCGTACCGTTCCGCCCAGTGACTGGCCGAACTGATCCGCCACCGCCTGACGTTCACCAGGTACCGACTGCTGTAGTCGACGGCGATGGCGGCCAGCCACAGGGCGATCCGCAGCGGGCTGTAGGGTCCCCGCACGCCGACCGGTTCGGGCAGCAGGGCGGCGCTCAGCAGCAGGAGCGTCGCCAGCCCGCCCGCGAGGGCGAGCAGCAGCAGTTGGCGGCGTAAGCCGGGATTGCCGCGCGCGACCAGCCAGAACGAGCCCACGTGCAGCAGCCGGACGACGCCGTAGCAGGTCGCGAAAACCAGCGGCCCGTACAGCCCGACCCGCGACGGGTCGTAGAACGCGACCGGGATCGTGATCGCGATGATGAGGATGTTCGCCGCGACGGCGACGTACACCAGGCGAGATCCCGGCTCGTCGGTGCGCAGCGCGGTGGACAGCCACGCGAACACGTTCCAGGCCCACCAGAGTACGGCCAGCACCGCCAGCCCGCGGACCAGCCCGTGCCAGGTCGGATCGGCGGCCATCAGGCTGGTGACCTGGATGAACGCGTAGACGAAGACCAGATCGAAGAAGAGTTCCTTCGGGGCGACACCGACGGCCCGCTGGACGGCGGGCTGGATCGCGCGGTGCAGGACCTGGTGCCGGCCCCGGAAGACGGTACGGTCGGCGAGCACGAGCACCGCCACCAAACCGGCGAGAATCGCGAGCGCGGCCAGCGCCGGCACCTGGGCCGCCACCGGTATGCCGAGGGCGAGCAGGACGATGCCGAGCAGCGGGCCGCGGCCCACGATGCGCATCGTGCGCCCTTCGAAGGCGAGCAGCCCGAGCAGGTACAGGATCACGCCGCCGTACAGTGCGAGCAGGGACAGCCCGGGCAGCGGCGCCGGTTCGCCGACGGCCCCCACCGCCTTCTCGAGGCCGAGGGAGAGCAGGATCAGGCCGCCGATCATCGGCAGGTGCAGGAAGGTGTACGCGTCCCGGGCCAGCCGTACCCGGGCCGCCCCGGACACCCGCTCGAGGGCGAGCTCGGCGGCGAACCGGGCGAGGTCGAAGTAGGTCCACCAGAGCACGCCCACGATGCTCATGCTGAGCAGGATGGCGGCGACCAGTGGCCAGGTGATCGGTTCGGTGGAGCCGATGCCCCGGCTGACGCCGACGGAGATGATGGTCTCGCCGAACGCGACCATGACGATCAGGGAATGCCGCTCGACCCAGTGTCGTACCGGGATGTCGCGCGCACCCACCGCGCCGGTGAGCACCCCACCGCGGTATTCGATGAGGATCGCCAGGAGCACCAGCCCCAGGCGGGCCCACGGATGGATCTTGACGTCGATCAACCGGCTGGCCAGCAGCGCCGCGAGCAGCAGCAGCGGGGCGGCACCGGACAGGGCCAGCCAGCCGCGCCAGATCCGCTGCCGGGAGACCGGGTCGGACCTGGCGCAGATCATCGCGACCGTCAGGGCGCCGGCCCGCGCGGCGAGGTAGCCCAGCACGAAGATGAGCGGGCCGGACAGCCCGCCGGGCCGGTCCACGAATGCCTCCTGAATCGCCACCCCCACCACGAAGATGATCGCGATGAGGCCGAAGGCGACCATCGGCATGATCCCGCGGTCCAACCGGATGGAGTTGCTGAGCCAGGCGTAGGAGACCCAGCACCACCACAGCAGCGCGAGCAGCAGCAGACCGCGCACGATCCCGAAGAGGTCGGGACGGGCAGCGGCCAGGCTGGTCACGTTGAGGAAGGCGTAGACGAAAACAAGGTCGAGGAAGAGTTCCAGCCGGGTCACTCCGCCACTCTCGGCGACCATCTGGAACCGATCGGACAGTCCCCTCGACCTACCGCTGGCCACCGCTTGAGTCTGCCCGGCGGCGGCGCCCGGCGCGGGACATCCGGCAAGCCCGCCCCGGCTCAGGCGATGACGGACGGCTCCCGCCACTGTGGGCGGCCGGTCCGGTCCAGGTCGTAGCGGACGGCGGCGAGCCGCCCGACAGCCTCCACCAGGTCCGCGGCGGGCAGCGTGAAGGGCAGCCGGAGGAACCGCTCCAGGGTGCCGTCCAGGCCGAACCGGGGTCCGGGTGCCAGGCGTACGCCGACCTCCTCGGCGGCCCGCGCCAGGGCGCTGGAGATCGGGCCGTCCAGCTCCGCCCAGAGCGTGACGCCGCCGCGCGGCGCGGTGACCCGCCAGTCGGGCAACCGCTCGGCCAGCGCGCCGACCAGGGCGTCCCGCTGGGCGGCGAGCTGCGCTCGGCGGGCGGCCACGATGGCCGGCGCGTCGGCGAGCAGGTGCACCGCGACGAGCTGGTCCAGCACCGGGCTGGCCATGTCGACGCCCACCCGGGCGGCGGCCAGCCGCTGCACCTGCGGCGCGGACGCGCGGACCCAACCGATCCGCAGCCCACCCCAGTAGGGCTTGCTCATCCCGCCGATGCTGATCACCCGGGAGTGCCGGTCGAAGGTGGCGACCGGCGGGGGCAGCTCGGTCCCGTCCAGCGGCAGGTCCACGAAGGACTCGTCGATGACCAGGTCGGTGCCGGCCGCGTGGGCGGCGCCGACGAGCCGCTCGCGCAGCTCGGCCGCCATCAGGTGGCCGGTGGGGTTCTGGAACTCCGGAATCAGGTACGCCAGCTTGGGCCGGCTCTGCCGGATGCTGCCCAGCAGCAGGTCGGCGTCCCAGCCGACGCCGTCGGCGGCCAGGCCGTGGGTGGTGATCCGCGCCCGGCGGGCGGACAGCGCGGCGAGCGCGTTGGGGTACGTCGGCGACTCCACCAGCACCCCGCCGCCGGGCGACAGGGCCAGCCGCAGCACCAGGTCCAGCGCGTGCTGGGTGCCGCTGGTCACCATGATCTGTTCCGGGCTGGTCGGCAGCCCACGCGCGCCGTACGAGCGGGCCACCGCCTCCCGGAGTTCGATGATGCCGGTCGGGTGGTACCCGGCTCCGCCCAGGTAGCGCGGCAGGTCCTCGGCGGCGGCCCGGGCCGCCGGCACGAGCTGCGGCGGCGCGGCGAGCGCGGCCACCCCGAGGTCGATCATGTCCCGGTCGTCCAGCGGGGTCCAGAGGCCGGTGCTGGCCACCCGGTGGGTGCCCGGGAGCATGGTCCAGCTGCCGGCGCCCCGCCGGCTGGCCAGGTGGCCGGTCTCGCGCAGCTCCCGGTAGGCGGCGGTGACCGTGGTCCGGCTGATCCGCAGCGCCTCGGCCAGCTCCCGCTCGGCCGGCAGGCGTACCCCCAGCGGGAGCCGGCCGTCGGCGAGCAGGCCGCGGACGGCGGCGGCGAGCGCGGCGTAGTCGGGGCTGCGCCGGCGACCGGGAAGGGAGTGCCACTGACCGAGGAGCCGAGCCAATTGGACGCCACGCACCTGACTCGTCATGGCCACCCCTCCTGAATTGGCTCTGTCGCGGGCGATATTGGCCCCTAGGGTGGCATGCATGGCAGCGATTGGCAATCTCCGGTACCGGCCCACCCGGCGGCTGACCCAGCTCTATGCCGGGCTCACCCTCTACGGCGTGAGCATGGCGCTGATGGTCCGCTCCGGGCTCGGCCTCGACCCGTGGGACGTCTTCCACCAGGGCCTGGCCCGGCAGACCGGGCTCTCCATCGGCACGGTGACCATCGCGGTCGGCGCCCTGGTCCTGCTGCTCTGGATCCCGCTGCGGCAGCGGCCCGGCCTCGGCACGGTGAGCAACGTGGTGGTGATCGGCCTGGTGGTGGACGCCACCCTGGCCCTGCTGCCGACCGACAACGGGCTGCCGGTCCGGATCGGCCTGCTGACCGTCGGGATCGTCGCCAACGGCGCGGCCACCGGCCTCTACCTGGGCGCGGCGCTCGGCCCCGGCCCGCGCGACGGCCTGATGACCGGGTACGTCGCCCGCCGCCCCGGCCGCTCCATCCGGCTGGTCCGGACCGCCATCGAGGTCACCGTGCTGGCCCTCGGCTGGCTGCTCGGCGGCACGGTCGGCCTCGGCACCGTCGCATACGCGCTGGCCATCGGGCCGCTCGCGCAGCTGTTCATCCCGCTGTTCGCGGTGCCCCCGCAGCCGGCGGCACCGGCTGCCGGGGAGCCGGCGGTGGGCTGCGCCACCCGGCCGGCCGGCGAGGTGGCCTGATCCCGGCCGGCCGACCGCCACGGGTTGGGACGGATGGCACCGCGCTGAGCTGCGGCGACGTCGAGGGCCGAAACCGGGTGTTTGCACCACCGCCAGCGCCGGGCAGAATTCCTGCATGGGGGAGAACGGATGGCGCTGGACCGACGCCTGGATCTTCGTCTCGCTGGTGATCGCCAGCGGTGCCGGCCGGCACCGCCGGTCGGCCTCGACACGCCGACCCGAGGGCGTACGCCTGGCCGACGTCCTCTCCACCGCCGACCACCTCAACCGCTCGATCCCCGAGCGGCACGAGCTGGAGACGGCGGTCCGTCGGCTGGTCGGCGCCGGTCTGGTCAGCGTCTCCGACGGCTGGTTCCGGATCACCCCGGACGGCGAGCGGCTCTGGCGCACCCGGCCCAGCGCCGGCGTGGCGACCACGGTGGACACCGTGCAGGGCGTGCTCAGCCGGCGACACAGCCCCGTTGAGTCCGACTGGCGCCTGGACGAGGACGACCACGCCGCCGCGGTGCAGGAGTACGTGGTGCGCTCGATCCCGATGCCGCGCCGCTCTCCCGAGGGCCACTCCGGCCGAGCCTGACCCGGCCGGACGGGTCGGGGTCAGCGGACCGGGTGGCCGGCGCCGCGCAGGGCGTCCTTGACCTCGCCGACGGTCAGCTCGCCGAAGTGGAAGACGCTGGCCGCGAGCACCGCATCGGCGCCCGCGCCGATGGCCGGCGGGAAGTGCGCCACCTCGCCGGCGCCGCCGCTGGCGATCACCGGCACGTCGACGACCTGCCGGACGGCCTGGATCAGCGGCAGGTCGAAGCCGGTCTTGGTGCCATCGGCGTCCATCGAGTTGAGCAGGATCTCCCCCGCGCCCAACTCGGCGCCGCGGGCCGCCCACGCCACCGCGTCCAGGCCGGTGCCCCGACGCCCGCCGTGGGTGGTCGCCTCGAAGCCGCTGGGCGTGGTGCCGGCCGGGGCACGGCGCACGTCCAGGGAGAGCACCAGCACCTGCCGGCCGAACCGGTCGGCGATCTCGGCGATCAGCTCGGGGCGGGCGATGGCGGCCGTGTTCACCCCGACCTTGTCCGCGCCGGCCCGCAGCAGCGTGTCGACGTCGGAGACCTGGCGGACGCCGCCGCCGACGGTGAGCGGGATGAAGACCGACTCGGCCGTGCGGCGGACCACGTCGAGCATCGTCCCCCGGTCGCTCGCGGAGGCCGTGACGTCGAGGAAGGTCAGCTCGTCCGCGCCGGCCCGGTCGTACGCCGCGGCCAACTCCACCGGGTCACCGGCGTCGCGCAGGTCGAGGAAGTTGACCCCCTTGACCACCCGCCCGGCGTCCACGTCCAGACAGGGGATCACCCGTACCGCCACCGTCATGTCGCGAGCCTATCCAACGCCGGTGGCACGATGGCCGACCCGAGGGGGCCGGCCGCCGCGAACGGTGTCCGGGGTCACACCCGGAGGAGCGCCGGGAGCTCCAGGGCCGGGCCCCGCCGGGGTCAGCCTTCGGGAAGCCAGGCCTCCAGTTCGACCTCGACCAGATGGTCCGGGTCGATCAGGCCGGCCACCACGACCATGGTGGCGACCGGGCGGACCGCGCCGAACACCGCGTGGTGCGCCCGGCCCACCTCGTCGGCGTACGTCCGGTCGGTCACGTACATCCGGGTCCGGATCACGTCGGCCGGCCGCACCCCCACCTCGGCCAGCGCGTCGAGGCCGATCCGCAAGGCCTGGGCGGTCTGCGCCGCCGCGTCCCCGACGTGCGCCACCCGGCCGTCGACCGTCGAGGTGCAGCCGGCGGTGATCGCCAGGTTCCCCACCCGGACCACCCGGGAGTAGCCGTACCGGGCCTCCCAGGGCCCGCCCGAGCCGAGCCGGGTGACGGTGGGCCCGCCGCCCGCGACGGTGGTCACGACGCGGCCCGCAGGACGGCGAGCGCCTCGGCGACGGTGAACGCGCCCGCGTACAGCGCCTTGCCGGCGATCACACCCTCCACGCCGACCGGCTCCAGGGTGGCCAGGGCGCGCAGGTCGTCCAGGGTCGAGACGCCGCCGGAGGCGATCACCGGGGCGTCGGTGCGGGCGCAGACCTCGCGCAGCAGGTCCAGGTTGGGCCCGCGCATGGTGCCGTCCTTGGTGATGTCGGTGACCACGTACCGGGAGGCGCCCGCCTTGTCCAGCCGCTCCAGCACCTCGTACAGGTCACCACCCTCGCGGGTCCAGCCGCGGGCGGCGAGGGTACGGCCGCGCACGTCCAGCCCGATCGCCACCCGGTCGCCGTACTCGCCGCAGACCCGGTCGCACCACTCCGGGTTCTCCAGAGCCGCGGTGCCGATGTTGACCCGGGCCGCGCCGGTGCCCAGCGCCGCCTGCAACGACTCGTCGTCCCGGATGCCACCGGAGAGCTCCACCTTCACGTCCATCTGCCGCACCACCTCGGCGAGCAGATGCGCGTTGGTGCCTCGCCCGAAGGCAGCGTCCAGGTCGACCAGGTGGATCCACTCCGCACCGTCGGACTGCCAGGCGAGAGCCGCCTCCAGCGGGTCGCCGTACGCGGTCTCGCTGCCGGCGGCGCCCTGCACGAGCCGGACGGCCTGGCCGTCGGCGACATCGACGGCGGGCAACAGGGTGAGGCTCAACGCTCTACTCCTCGGTTCAGGTACGACGGTCCAGGGCGATCACCACGATCGCCGGCAGGGCCAGCAGCAACAGCACGACCAGCGCCAGCCGCAGCGCCAGGTCGTCGACAAAATTCCAGATGCCGGCCAGTGCCGCCCCGGTGAGCAGCACGATCGCCGCCCGCTCGCCGCGGGTGTGCCGGTTCAGCCGGCCGGTCCGGCCCCGGCGCAGCTTCGGCGTCAGCCGGCGTACCAGGGCACGACACCGCTCCCGGCGGGCCGCCCGGCGCAGGCGCACGGCGCGCTCGGCCGCCAGCCGGGCCTGCCGGGCCTCCCGGCGGCGCGCGCGTTCCTTACTCAAGCGTGCCCAGCCAGTTGTGCAGCAGGGCCGCCCCGGTGTCGGCCGACTTCTCCGGGTGGAACTGGGCCGCCGAGAGCGGACCCCGCTCGACCGCGGCGACGAAGTCCGTGCCGTGCTCCGACGTGGTCACCGCCGCGCCCGCGGCGGCCAGCCCGGCCACGTCGGTCACCGCGTACGAGTGGACGAAGTAGAACCGGGCGTCGTCCGGCAGACCCGCGAAGAGCACCGAGCGCGCCGGGGCGTGCACCGTGTTCCAGCCCATGTGCGGCAACCGCCGCGCAGGCAGCTTCGTCACCCCGCCGGGCAGCAGGCCGAGCCCCTTGGTCACCACACCGTGCTCGTCGCCGTGCTCGAAGAGCACCTGCATCCCGACGCAGATGCCGAGCACCGGGCGGCCGGCGGCCACCCGCTCGGCGATGACCGGGCCGGCGCCGAGCGCCTCGATCCCGGCCATGCAGGCGGCGAACGCCCCGACGCCCGGCACCACGAGGCCCTCGGCCTCGGCGGCGGCGGCCAGGTCGTCGGTCACGGTGACGTCGGCGCCCGCCCGCTCCAGGGCGCGCTCGGCCGAGCGCAGGTTGCCCGAACCGTAGTCGAGCACCACCACCCGCTTGCTCATGAGCCCTCCCCGGGTAGCAGCCAGAGCAGCCCGCCCGCGGTGGCCAGCGCGGCGAGCAGCCCCGTGGTGAGCACCGCCCGGCGCGACGCGCCCTGCTTGTACAACGACCACGTCCCGCCGACCAGCACCCCGGCCAGGACCAGCAGCAGCGTCGGCAGCATCCGCCCCATCAGAGCGCGCCCTTGGTGCTCGGGACCACGCCCGCGTTGCGCGGGTCGAGCCCGGTGGCCTCGCGCAGCGCCCGGGAGACCGCCTTGAACTGCGCCTCGACCACGTGGTGGGCGTCCGGGTGGCCGCCGGGGCGGGCGGCGCGCAGCACGTCCACGTGCAGGGTGATCCGGGCCGCCTGGCCGAAGGACTCCCAGATGTGCCGGGTCATGCTGGTCGGGTAGACCGGCCCGATGTACGGCGCGAGTGGCGGCTCGTCGTGCACCACGTACGGCCGGCCGGAGAGGTCGACGGCGGCCCGGACCAGCACCTCGTCCATCGGGACGGTGGCCGAGCCGTACCGCCGGATGCCGGCCTTGTCGCCCAGCGCCTGGTCGAACGCGGCGCCCAGGGTGAGCGCGGTGTCCTCCATCGTGTGGTGGGCGTCGATCTCCAGGTCACCCATGGTGTGCACGGTCAGGTCGAAGCCGCCGTGCCGGGCGATCTGGTTGAGCATGTGGTCGTAGAAGCCGACGCCGGTCTCGATGTCGGCCTTGCCGGTGCCGTCGAGGTCGATCTCGACGAGAACCTTGGTCTCCTTGGTGATCCGCTCCACGCGGGCGATGCGACTCATGACGGAAGCTTCTCCATGGCGGCGAGGAAGGCGTCGGTCTCGGCGGGGGTGCCGGCGGTGACCCGCAGCCAGCCGGGCAGGCCGACGTCGCGGACCAGCACACCGGCGTCGAGCAGGGTGTGCCAGGCGGTGGCCTGGTCGCCGCCGACCTCGAAGAGCACGAAGTTGGCGTCGCTGTCGGCGACCCGGTGGCCCCGGGCGCGCAGCTCGGCCACGATCCGGTCGCGCTGCGCCATGATCGCGGTGACCGTGCCGAGCAGGGCGTCGCGGTGGGCGAGCGCGGCGCGGGCGGCGGCCTGGGTGAGCGCGGAGAGGTGGTACGGCAGCCGGACGAGCTGCACCGCCTGCACCACCGCCGGGTCCGCGGCCAGGTAGCCGAGCCGCCCGCCGGCGAAGCCGAACGCCTTGCTCATCGTCCGGGTCACCACCAGCCGGGGGTGGTCGGGCAGCACCGCGAGCGCGCTGACCGTGCCGGGCCGGGCGAACTCGGCGTACGCCTCGTCGACGATCACCATGCCGGGCGCCTCGGCCAGCACGGCGGCGACCACGGCCGGGTCGAGCGCGGTGCCGGTCGGGTTGTTCGGCGAGCAGAGGAAGACCACGTCCGGCCGGTGCGCCCGGACCTGGGCGACCGCCTCGTCGGCGGTGAGGCCGAAGTCGACGCCCCGCACGGCCCGGATCCAGCCGGTGCCGGTGCCGAGCGCCAGCAGCGGGTGCATCGAGTACGCCGGGGTGAAGCCGAGCGCGGTGCGCCCCGGGCCGCCGAACGCCTGGAGCAGTTGCTGCTGGATCTCGTTGGAGCCGTTGGCCGCCCAGATCCGGTCGACGGTGAGCCCGTGGCCGAGGTACGCCGCCAGGTCGGCGCGCAGCGCCACGGCGTCCCGGTCCGGATAGCGGTTGAGGTCGCGCAGCTCGGCCGCGAGGGCCTTGCCGATGGCCTCCACCACGGGCTCGGGCACCGGGTAGGAGTTCTCGTTGGTGTTCAGCCGGACCGGCACGTCGAGCTGCGGCGCCCCGTACGGCGTCCGGCCGCGCAGGTCGTCCCGGATCGGCAGGTCGTCGAGCGTGGTCACGAGGCGGCCCCCGGGAAGCGCACTCTGACCGCCTGGCCGTGGGCCGGCAGGTCCTCGACGCCGGCCAGGGTGACCACGTGCGGGGCCACCTCGCGGAGCGCGTCCTGGCTGTATTCGACCAGGTGGATGCCGCGCAGGAAGGACTGCACGGACAGCCCGGAGGAGTGCCGCGCGCAGCCACCGGTGGGCAGCACATGGTTGGAACCGGCGCAGTAGTCGCCGAGCGACACCGGCGACCAGGCGCCCACGAAGATCGCCCCGGCGTTGCGGACCCGCAGCGCCCACTCGCGGGCGTTCTCGGTCTGGATCTCCAGGTGCTCGGCCGCGTACGCGTCGACCACCCGCAGCCCCGCCTCGAGGTCGTCGACCAGCACGACGCCGCTCTGCTCGCCGCCGAGGGCGGTGGCGATCCGCTCGGCGTGCTTGGCCGCCGGCACCTGCTGGGCCAGCTCCCCGTCGACCGCGTCGGCCAGCGCCACCGACGGGGTGACCAGCACGCTGGCCGCGAGGGGGTCGTGCTCGGCCTGGCTGATCAGGTCGGCGGCGACGTGCGCCGGGTCGGCGGTGTCGTCGGCGAGGATGGCGATCTCGGTGGGGCCGGCCTCGGCGTCGATGCCGACGACGCCGCGCAGCAGCCGCTTGGCGGCGGTGACCCAGATGTTGCCCGGTCCGGTGATCATGTCGACCGGATCGCAGCGCTCGGCGCCCGCCGGGTCGACGGTGGACCCGTAGGCCAGCATGGCGATCGCCTGGGCGCCGCCGACCGCGTAGACCTCGTCGACGCCGAGCAGCGCGCAGGCCGCGAGGACCCGCTGGTCGGGCAGGCCGCCGTTGTCCTTCTGCGGCGGGCTGACCACCACCAGCGAGCGCACCCCGGCCGCCTGGGCGGGAACCACGTTCATCACCACGGTCGAGGGGTACATGGCCAGGCCGCCGGGGACGTACAGGCCGACCCGGTCGACCGGCACCCAGCGCTCGGTCACCGTGCCGCCGGGCACCACCTGGGTGGTGTGGTCGGTGCGGCGCTGGTCGGCGTGGACCTTGCGGGCCCGGGTGATCGACTCCAGCAGCGCGGCCCGGACCTGCGGGTCGAGCGTCCCCTCGGCCTCGCGGATGACCTCCACCGGCACCCGCAGGCGCTCCGGGGAGACGCCGTCGAACCGGACGCTGGCCTCCCGGATCGCCGGGTACCCATGCTCCCGGACCGCCGCCACGAGGGGGCGGATCCGCTCGACGGCCACGGAGACGTCGAGCTGGGCACGGGGCAGCAGGCGGCGCGGGTCGGGCACGCCGCCGCGCAGGTCGATCCGGTTCAGCACCCTTGCGAGTCTAGGCGGCCGGTCCCGACCCGGCCCGCGCCGCCCGCAGGCCGGGACGGTGAGCCGGGACACGCCGGGCGAGCGAGATCGGGATACGCTCGGACCCGTGACCGCACGGCTGCCGGTGTTCCCGCTGGGGACGGTCCTCTTCCCCGGGCTGGTCCTCCCGCTGCACATCTTCGAGGAGCGCTACCGGGCGCTGGTGCGCCACCTGGTCGGGTTGCCCGAGGGCGCGCCCCGCGAGTTCGGGGTGGTGGCGATCCAGGCCGGCTGGGAGGTGGCCCCGGCCGGGCCGCCGAGCCGGCCGAGCCTCGGCGGCGGCGAGGTCACCCTGCACGAGGTGGGCTGCACCGCCGAGCTGCGGCAGGTCACCGAGTTGGCCGACGGCGGGTTCGACATCGTCACCGTGGGCCGGCGCCGGTTCCGCATCGCGGAGGTCGACTCCGGCGCCGCACCGTACCTGACCGCCGAGGTCGAGTGGCTGCCCGAACCGGCCGGCACCGACGAGGTCACCGACCTGCTCGCGGCCCGGGTGATCTCGGTGTTCCGGCAGTACCTGAACCTGGTCCGGCCGGACCCGCAGGAGATCGCCGAGCAGTTGCCGGAGGACCCGACCGTGCTGTCGCACCTGGTCGCCGCCACCGCCGCGCTGACCGTCGCCGACCGGCAGCGGCTGCTCGCCATCGACGACACCGCAGCCCGGCTTCGCGCCGAGCTGCGGCTGCTCAACCGGGAGGCGGCCCTGCTGCGTCAGGTCCGGGCCGTCCCGGTGCCGCTCAGCGAGTTGGCTGGTCCTCCGGCCCCGAACTGATCCCCGGGCCGGCCGGCGGCCAGCCGTCGACCCCCGGCCCGGGCCAGCCGCCGTCGGGCTGCGGCTCGGGGCGCAGCGACGGCCACCGTGACCAGCCGGCCAGCAGGGTGTACGTCACCGCCGCGCCGAACGCGGGCAGCAGCAGATTGCCGTGCGGCACGGGCAGCAGGGCGTACCAGTCGATCCCCCCGGCGCGCAGGTCGGCCGGCTTGGTGAAGGCCGTCCCGTTCGGCGCGGTGGCCAGCAGCCGGTGGTACGTGCCGAGCCCGATCCGGCGGCCGACCTGCCAGGCCACCACCGCCGCGCCGACCCCGCCGAGGGCCCCCGCGACCAGGCCGAGCGGTCCGCGCCGGCGGCGCAGCAGGAGCCAGAGCCCGATCGCGACGAGCACCCCGAAGCCGAGCCCGAGCAGGCTGAACCAGCCGTCGGCGGCGATCGGCTGCTCCGGCTCAGGCGTGGCGTAGATCGCGCCCTGGGCGGTCTTCAGCACCGGGGTGCCCGGTGCCACCGTGGCCCAGAGCAGGCCCAGCGGGGCGCCCAGCAGGCTCACCAGCAGCGCCACGCCCAGGCCGATGCCGACCGCCCGGAGCCGGCGGGCGGGCTGGTCCGTGGCGGGCAGCGCGCCGACCACGCCGGGGTGGCCGGCGAGCGGGTCCGCGCCGGGCGCGGTGACCGGGGTGCCGGCGGGCACCGGCAGGCCGGACGGCCAGCCGGGCGCCTCGGCCCCGGCCGCGTCCCGCCCGGCGTCGAGCGGGGCGAAGCCGTCGGCCGGCCCGGCGCCCGTTCTCCCGGTCGGCGCGGCGCCCGGAGCGCCGTCGTCGGGCGGCGTGGGGCGCGCGGGGTTCGCCGGACCGCCGGACGGGCGGTCGGCGGCGCCGGGCGCGCCGGGTCGGTCGGCGGCCCGCTCGGGATCAGGGGTGTCCGGACTCACCCGGTGATCCTCTCAGGCGACGGACCGACGCGGGCTGCGGTGGCGATCACCGGGCGAACGGTTCGAGCATCATCGCGGCCGCCTTGAGCCACGCCTGCCGGGTCTCCGCCTGGAGCTGGTGGTAATCGATCGAGGAGCCGGTCTCCAGGGCCGGGTCGTACGGCACCACCGCGACCGCCCGGGTGCGGGTGGCGAAGTGCCGCTCCAGGTCGTCCTGCAGCGGGCTGCGCCCCGGGGTCGGGCAGGAGATCAGGGTGACCGCGTTGTCGGCCAGCTCGCCCATCCCGACCTCGTGCAGCAGGTCGAGCATCCAGTCCGCGCTGAACGCGGCGTCCTCGCGCGGCACGGTGGTCACCACGAGCTGGTCGGCGGCCTGCATCACGGTCCGCCAGTTCGGGCTCTCCACGTTGTTGCCGGTGTCCACGCACACCACGTCGTGGGTACGCCGGAGCAGTTCCAGCACGCGCTTGACGGTGAACTGGTCCAGCCGCTGGGCGAACCGGGGGCTCTCCTCGCCGGCCAGCACGTCGTACGAGCCGTCGGAGGCGTGCCGCAGGTAGTCGTCGAGGTGTCGCAGCAGGGTGTCGCCCTCCAGGATCTCGATCTGCGCGAGGTCGTGGACCAGGTGCCGGACGGTACGGGCGTGGCGGGCGCTGCCGGCGCGCAGGCCGAGGGTGCCGCGCAGCTCGTTGTCGTCCCAGGCGAGCACCCCGCGCCCGCGGACGCTGCCGACGGTGGCCGCGGCGAGCACGGTGGCGGTGGTCTTGTGCACCCCGCCCTTGGGGTTGGCGAAGGCGAGCACGCGGGGGCCGCCCAGCTCGCGGCGGAGCACGCCGGCGGCCCGCTCCACCTCGTTGTCGGGCTCGGGGGCGCGCCACTCGACCCGGGCGGGCTCGACCCGGGCCGGCTCGACCCGGGCCGCATAGCTCTCGGGCTGCCGCTGGTACGGCGCGATCGGCTCCGGGTAGGTCGGCTCCGGCGCCGGACGGGTCTCCGGCTGGTAGCGCCCCCGGTCGAGCAGCGCGTACCGGGATTCGACCGGGGGCGGCTCCGGCCGGTAGCCGTTGTCGAGCAGGGCGTAGCGGGAGTCGACGGAGGCGGTGCCCCGGCCGCGCGCCTCGGGCTCCGGGTAGTCCTGCCGGTAGGCCGGCTCGGCCTGCCAGGACGGCTCAGCCCGGCGATCCGGCTCGGCCCGGCGATCCGGCTCGGCCCGGCGATCCGGCTCGGCCCGGTACGCCGGCTCCGCCTGGTAGGCGGCCTCGCCGCCGTACCCGGGTTCGAGCCGGTAGGCCGGCTCCACCCGGTAGGTCGCCTCGACCCGGTAGGACTGATCGCCGCCGTACGCCGGCTCGGCCGGTTGCCCGACGGGCTGCGCCCGGCCGGTCCAGCCGCTGCCGGCGGGCCGCCGCGGCAGCGGCTCGGCGGACTGCGGCGGCCGGTCCTCGGCCCGGCGCTCCGCCTCGGTCTGTTCCGCGCCGCGGCCGGCGAGCCGGGCCCGGTCGAGCAGCGCACGCCACCGCGGCGCCGGCTCTGCCTGCCGACCCCAGCTGGTCTCGCTGCCGTCCAAGGCTTCGCCCTCCCCAGCCCTTCGATCTCCGCCTGACAGGCTACGAACCAAACCCTATTCGGACCACACCCCGGTTCGCACATCCCCTGGCGGCTCTCCCCACCGCCGCGTCGGGCCCAGGCCGCCCGCCCGACACGTCTCAGGAGGTGGGAGCGGGATTGGGTGGCCCGCCGCCCGCCGTGGGCCCATCGCCGGCCGGTGCGGACCCGCTCACCGCCGGTGCGGCTTCCGACGAATCACCCATTCCGGGGCGCGCGGCCGGTTCGGCCAGCCCGCTGTCGGCCGGCGGCCGGGCCACGTCCCGCTGCTCGGGCAACGGCGGTGTGAACACCGTACGGTCCAGTCGCCGGACCTCGGTCGCCGGGTCCACCCCGCGTACGCCGGGACGGGCGGCCAGGGCCCGCAACGCGTCCGGGGTGCCCCGGACCACCGCGGCGTACACGCAGGCGCAGCCCGCCCGGTAGGCGGCCGCCTCCCGGGCCGAGACCGACGCGCCGGTGTCGTACACCCGGCGCAGCTCGGGATCGGCGGAGGCCGTCGGGGCGGCGGCGCGCGTCCGGTAGTCGGCGGCCTCCCGGTCCTTGCGGGCGGCCACCTCGGCCATCCCGGCGACCACGTCGTCGGGCACCCGCATCGCGGCGATCCGGACGATCTCGGTCTGCCGCCCGGGCAGCGGCACCCGGGCGACCACCGCCGAGACCGGGGCGCCGCCGAGCGCGGTGGCCACCTGCGCGGGGGTCAGGTACGCGGCGAAGGAGACCAGGGCCCAACTGCCGGGCGCCGGGGCGTCCAGCCGGGCCAGCTCGTCGGCGGCGGCACGCAGGTAGGCCGGGATGGCGTCGCCGTCGGCCACGCCGACCCGGGTGACCTCGCCGACGGTCCGGTCCCCCACCGGCTCGTCCCGCCGCTGCGCCACGGCGACGACCAGCACCACCAGCGCGCAGGCGAGCGCGATCCAGGTGAGCTTGCCGGACCGGGACGGGCGCGGCGGTACGTCGGCGGGCACGGTGCATTCCCTCGTCGGACGGTCGGTGGGGCGGTCAGTCGCGGAGGATCTCCAGCGCCCGGGCCAGGTCGTCCGGGTAGTCGCTGACGAAGGTGACCTCCTCGCCCGTGCCGGGGTGCAGGAAGCTCAGCGACCGGGCGTGCAGCCACTGCCGGGACAACCCGAGCCGGGCCGAGAGGGTCGGGTCGGCGCCGTAGGTCAGGTCACCCACGCAGGGGTGCCGCAGGCTGGAGAAGTGCACCCGGATCTGGTGGGTACGCCCGGTCTCCAGCCGCACGTCCAGCAGGCTGGCCGCCGGGAACGCCTCGAGGGTGTCGTAGTGGGTGACGCTGGGCTTGCCGCCCGAGACCACCGCCCAGCGGTAGTCGTGGTGCGGGTGCCGGTCGATCGGTGCGTCGATGGTGCCGCGCAGCGGGTCCGGGTGGCCCTGCACCACGGCGTGGTAGCGCTTCTCCACCTCGCGGTACTTGAACGCCCGCTTCAAGGCGGTGTACGCCTGCTCGCTCTTGGCCACCACCATGATCCCGGTGGTGCCCACGTCGAGCCGGTGCACCACGCCCTGCCGCTCGGCGGCACCGCTGGTGGAGATCCGGTGACCGATCCCGGCCAGCCCGCCGATCACGGTCGGGCCGGTCCAGCCGGGACTCGGGTGGGCGGCCACGCCGACCGGCTTGTCCACCACCACGATGTCGTCGTCGGCGTAGACCACCGTCAGGCCCGGCACGGCCTGCGGCACCACGGTCGGCGGGGCGGCCGGCGCGGGCAGCGTGACCTCCAGCCAGGAGCCGGCCTTGACCTTGTGCGAGTTGGGCCGGACGGTGCCGTCGACCAGCGCGTCGCCGGCGTCGACCAGCGCCGCCGCGGCCGTCCGGGAGAGCCCGAAGAGCCGGGAGACGGCCTGGTCCAGGCGCATGCCGTCGAGGCCGTCCGGGACGGGCAGGGAGCGGTGGTCGCCGCCGGCGGCGAAGACGGAGGTCACGCCCGTTCCCGCTGCTCGACGGGGCGCTCGTCGCCGGACCGCTCGGCGCCGGCACGGGAGCCGTCCCGCTGCCGGCCGGTCAGCTCGAGGAAGACCGCCAGCACCACGCCGCACACCAGCGAGCTGTCGGCCAGGTTGAACACCGGCCAGACCTGCCCGTACGGGTCGAAGAGACTGATCATGTCGACCACGTGGCCGACGAAGTGCCCGGGGGCCCGGAAGATCCGGTCGGACAGGTTGCCCAGCGCGCCGCCCAGCACCAGGCCGAGCGAGACGGCCCACGGCAGCGACCGCAGCCGCAGCGCCATCCAGGTGATCCAGGCGATCACGCCGATGGTGATCAGGGGGAAGACCCAGGTGTGGCCGGAACCGATGCTCCAGGCCGCGCCGCTGTTGCGGGTCAGGGTGAGGTAGACGGTGCCGCCGAGCAGCGACACCGGGCCCCGGCCGGTGAGGGACGACAGGGCGAGCTGCTTGGTCACCAGGTCGGCGACGAGGGCGGCCACGGCGACGCCGAGGAGGACCCCGACCGCCCTGCGGCGGGGCGGGCCGCCGGCCGACTCAGCGGTGCCGGACCCGGCGGGCGGTGCTGCGGTCATCTGCTCCCCATCGACGCTCTCGGCGGCGCTGGCGCGCCGTCACCTACGGCCGCCGGGGAGCGGCCTCAGCGCCGCTCCTCCAGCTGCTTGCAGGTCACGCAGAGGGTGGCCGACGGGAACGCGGCGAGCCGCTCCACCGGGATCGGGTTGCCGCACCGCTCGCACCAGCCGTACCCGCCCTCGTCGAGGCGCTCCAGGGCGCGCTCGACCTGCGTGATCCGTTCCTTGATGCTGTTGGCGAGAGAGATCTCCTGCTCCCGCTCGAACGTCTTGGTGCCGGTGTCGGCCTGGTCGTCCCCGGCCGAGTCGGTCAGCCGGTCGCGCTGCAGCTCGGTGATCTCGCTCAGCGTCTGATCGTACTCGGCATTCAGCTCGTCCCGCCGCGCCGCCAGGGCGGCCCGGATCTTCTCGGTCTCCGCCGCGCTGCGGGTGGCCTTCGCCACCGGCTTGCGGCCGGCGGTCTTGGTGTCGGCTGGCTTCGCCATCGTCAGCTCCCTCAGCCGCGTACCGCGGCGGTCGGCGGTGCCTGGGCAGGGTGACCGGTATCGGTACCCCAGGTACGAAACGGGCGCGCGGCCACCAGGGACCGCGCACTCCGGAGGGTGGCAAGAATACGGAACGTACAGGCGTCCGACAACGTGCCGCACCGTCGCCCCGCGATTCAGCCCCGAACAGCCACCAATCGGGGCAAAAGGAACGCTAGCAGATCAAGCGTCCCGGTCCTCGCCGTACTCGCCAAACCACCGGGCCAACCGACCCCGACGGCTGACCGCGCGCAGCCGCCGCTCGGCCTCGTCCCGCGCCTCGGCGGTGGCGACGATGAGCAGGCTGTCGCCGACCTTGAGCCGGGTGTCCGGGCCCGGCACGAAGCCCGCGCCGTCGCGCAGCACCAGGGTCACCGAGGCCCCCACCGGCAGGCGCAGCTCGTCCACGTGCACCCCGCCGAGCCGGGACCCGGGCGGCACCTCCAGTTGGAGGAGGTCGGCGCGCATCCGTTCCAGCGGGGCCGTCTCGACCCGCACCTCGGCCGCCTCGGCGGGGGCGGTCACCCCGAGCCGCCGGGCCGCCGACGCGAGCGTTCCGGCCTGGAGCAGGGTGAAGATCACCACCAGCACGAAGACCGCGTCGAAGAGCCGGTCCGCGCCCGGCACCCGGAGCGAGAGCGGGATGGTGGCCAGCACGATCGGCACCGCCCCGCGCAGCCCCGCCCAGGAGAGGAAGAGCTGCTCGCGCCGGGGGAAGCGGAACGGCAGCGCGGAGACCGCCACCGACAGCGGCCGGGCGAGCAGCAGCAGGGCCAGCCCGGTCACCACGGCCGGCAGCACCGCGGCGGGCAGCCGGCCCGGCGACACCAGCAGGCCGAGCAGGACGAACAGGCCGATCTGGGCCAGCCAGGCCAGCCCGTCGGCGAAGCCGAGGATCGCCTGGCGGTGCGGCAGCCGGGCGTTGCCGAGCAGTACCCCGGCGACGTAGACGGCGAGGAAGCCGGAGGCGTGCAGCACCGAGCCGGCCGCGTACGCCAGCACGGTGAAGCCGACCACCGCGATCGGGTAGAGGCCGGCCGAGGGCAGCGCGGCCCGGCGCAGCGCGTACCGGCCGGCGATGCCGGCGGCCACCCCGACGACCGCCCCGACCCCGAGTTCGTAGCCGACCAGCAGCACCTCGAACCACCACGGGTGGGCGGTCGCGACGTCCCGGGAGAGCAGCAACACGACGATCACCGCCGGGGCGTCGTTCATGCCGGACTCCGCCTCCAGGGTGGCCACCAGGCGCGGGGGCAGGCGGAGCCGGCGCAGGGTGGCGAAGACGGCAGCCGCGTCGGTGGAGGAGAGCACCGCGCCGGAGAGCAGGGCCAGCCGCCAGTCCAGGCCGAGCAGCAGGTGCACCACCACGCCGACCACCGCGATGCTGACCACCACGCCGACCGTGGAGAGCGCGGCGGCCATCCCGAGCACCGGGCGCAGGGTGCTCCACCGGGCGCTCAGCCCGCCCTCGGCGATGATCACGATGAGCGCGCAGAACCCGAGCACCCGGGTCAGCTCGACGTTGTCGAAGTGGATGCCCAGCCCGGCTTCGCCGATCCCCACGCCGAGCGCGAGGTAGACCAGGAGACTCGGCACGCCGAGCCGGGTGGAGAAGCGCACCGCGCCCACCGCCACGAGCAGGACGGCCGCGCCGAGCAGCAGCCCGAGATCCAGCCCAGGCGTCATCCGCGACCGATCCGGTCGGTCCTCACTCGGCCGATCCGTCCCGCAGCCGGCGCAGCACATCGGCCAGCCCCGGGGCCGGGCGCTCGACCAGGAAGAGCTTGTCCCGGCTGGCCGCGCCGGTGCGCAGGGACACGGCCGCCGGCCGGACGCCGAGGGCGTCGGCCAGGGCACGCCGGGCCGCCTCGGTGGCCCGTCCGTCCACCGGGGGCGCGTTCACGGCGATCACCAGGGCCGGCCCGTGCGGGCCGTCGAAGCGCCCGCCGACCCGGGCCCGGGAGGCGCCGGGCTTCACCCGTACGGCGACGGTGAGCGGGTCGTCCACCGTCACCATGATCGGCCTCGGGGCGGGTCGGCGAGCAGCGCGGTGGCCGGCGTGCACCGGGCGCACGGGGTGAAGCCGAGTTCGACCGCCTCGGCGACGGGCAGCGGCTCGTCGGGGCGGCCCACCAGGTGGGGACAGTCGGGCAGGTGGAACCGGGGATGGCCGTCCACCACCCGGACCTCGTCGTCGAGCCGGGTCAGCCGGGCCAGGTCCGCCGCGGACAGGGTCTGCGCGGGCGGGTCGCCGTCGAACGGGCCGTCGGCGGCCGGCGAGGTGGGCGCTCCCTGGTGTGCGGCCGTCTGCCGGGGTGGATCTGGTTCGGCGCGCTCCGGGGCGTCCGCCGACGGATCGACCTCGTCGAAGAACGGCTCCCGCGGGCCGGGCGGCAGGTACGCGTCGTCGACGGGCGACTCGGGGGGTAGGTACGCCGGGTCGGTCACCGGCGTACCGGGTGGTTGCCGCCACCCGGGTACGCCGGTGCCGACCGTCGACGGAATGTGCTGGACCGGGATCTCCGGCTCACCGGGCGGCGGGCCGTCCGGTGCGGTGCGGTCCCGCGGCCGGTCGCCCCGGTCCGCCGTGACTCGGGTCGAGGCCGCCTGGCGGGCACCCGCGACGAGGGCAACGGCGGCCAGCAGGCTGGCCGCGATGGAGGTGATCAGCAGCGGGCTGGACCCATCGGCCAGCCCGGCCACCAGGAGCACGACCGCGACGAGGATGAGCAGGATGCTGGCGACTATCACGGCTCACCCCCGCCGCGTCGTGTGGGCCTGCGTCGCCGAGGGCCGTCCGGGGACGACCACCGACGGCGATCAGCGGCCGGACTCGAGCGAGCCCGCGCGGCCGCCGCCGTACGAGCCGGCGAGGCCGGCGGCGGCGAGGCCGTTGCTGCCCCCGCCGGAGCGGTTGCCCTCGACCCGGTTCATCTCGGCCTCCAGGCCCTGGCCACGGCCGTCGAGGTCGCGCAGCTGGCTCTCCAGGTACGCCTTGAGGCGGGTGCGGTACTCGCGCTCGAACTGCTTGAGCTCCTCGATGTGCTTCTGCAGCGCGGTGCGCTTGGCGTCCAGGCCGCCCATGGCCTCCTGGTGCCGCTGGCGGGCGTCCCGCTCGAGGGCGTCGGCCTTGGCGCGGGCCTCGCGGGTGACCTCCTCGGCCTTCGACCGGGCCTCGGAGAGCAGCTGGTCGGCCTCGCGGCGGGCGTCCGACACGTGGTCGTCGGCGGTCCGCTGGGCCATCATCAGCACCCGCAGCGCCTGCTGCTCGCCGTCGGCGCCCGCGACCGGGCCGCCCTGGGCGCGGACCTGCTCCAGCTCGGCCTGCATCGCCCGGGCCGCCTGCTCGGCGGCCGCCTTGTCGCGCTGCACCCGGTCGAGCTGTGCCTTGACGTCGTTGAGCTCCGCCGCGAGGCGGGCGTCGCCGCCGGGGCCGGCGGGAGCGCCACCGCGACCGCCGCGCTCCACCTGGGCGCGCAGCTCGTTGTTCTCCTCGATCAGACGGGCGAGCTCGCGCTCGACCTCGTCCAGGAAGGCGTCGACCTCCTCCTCGTCATACCCCCGCTTGCCGATCGGCGGCTTTTTGAAGGCGACGTTGTGGACGTCGGCCGGGGTTAGCGGCATCGAAACTCCTCGGGTCAGTTGCGGCCGCGAAAGCAGGCTGATCAGGCAAAGGCGATGATCAGCTGCCCTAACACGAACTCCATCAGCACGAACAGGATAACCAGGAGCACAAGGGAGGCCAGGTCGACGCTCACGCTACCAATTCGCAGTGGTGGAATCACACGCCTCAACGCGCGCAGGGGTGGATCAGTGACGCTCCACACCACTTCCAGTCCGGCCGAAGCTCCCCGCCCCGGTTGCCAGCGGCGACCATAGGCCAGAACCGCGCCAAGGACAAATCGGGCAAGGAGCACAAGCAGGAACAGGTAGCAGAGCAGATAGAGCACCTGGAACAGGATCGACAACACGGCAGGCGACGTCCCTCGGTCGAGCGGGCTAGCTCAGGCTGAAAAAGCCGCCCTCAGCGATCTTGGCCTTGTCCTCCGCGGTGACCTGGACATTGGCCGGTGAGAGCAGGAACACCCGGTTGGTCACGCGCTCGATCGTACCGCGCAGGCCGAACGCGAGCCCGGCGGCGAAGTCGACCAGCCGGCGGGCGTCCGCCTCGTCCATCTCGGTGAGGTTGATGATCACCGGCACGCCGTCGCGGAAGTGCTCCCCGATGGTGCGCGCCTCGCGGTAGGTGGTCGGGTGCAGGGTGGTGATCTGGTAGCGCTGCTCGTCCTCGGCGGCCACCGCCCGCTCCCGCGGCGGCACCTGCGGGGCCAGGGCGAGGTTGTCCCGGGTGTGGTACGTCAGCGCGCCGGAGGTCTCGCCGGCTCCGGACCGGGTGATCGACCGGACGCTGGACCGCTCGGCCCGCTCCGGCCGCTCCAGGTCGGCGTCGGCAACCCGGCCGGTGGCGCGCTCGCTCAGCCGACCCCGGTCGCCGACCCGGGTACGGCTCGCCGGCGGCTCCTCGGGATCCTCGTCGTCCTCGTCGGCGAACTCCTCCGAGTACCGGCTCGACCGGTAGCGCGGCGAGTCCCGGTAGCCACCCTTGTCGTAGCCACCGTCCTCGTAGGCCCGCTCGTCGTCCTCTTCGACGAGTCCGAGCCAGACCCCCGCCTTGCGCAGTGCACCCATCCCCGCGCCCTTCCGTCCGCCGTGCGGCACGCGCCCCCGTGCCGTGTCGCTTGATCACGAGTGGACAACGAATGCCCACCGGACCGGATCGGCAATCCCCTGGCGAGCGATTCGCGGTTCGCTCGCCACGGCCCCCGACTACGGGAACGCCGTTCCTGAACAACACTGATGTAATTTGCTTCTTTCGCGGTCAGGCTACCGCAGCGTGGGGCGCATTCCGAGCAACGCGCTACCCACGCGGACATGTGTCGCGCCATATCCGATCGCGATTTCCAGATCGCCGCTCATCCCCGCCGAGAGGACGGTCGCCTCCGGAAAGCGGTCCCGGAACCGCTGAGTCACCTCGGCCAGCCGGGCGAACGCCCGGTCCGGCTCCCAGCCCAGCGGGGCCACCGCCATCAGGCCGCCCAGCCGCAGCGCCCCGGCCCCGGCCACCGCCTCGGCCACCGGGCCGAGCCCACGGTCCGGGTCGGCCGAGTCCGGCAGCGCGCCGCCGCGGGCCGGGTCACCGTCGATGCTGACCTGCACCAGCACGTCCAGCGGCCGGTCCCGGCCGGCGGCCGCCGCGGTGTCCAGCGCGCCGGCCAGCCGGACGCTGTCGACCGACTGGACCACGTCGGCGTACCGGACCACCGAGCGGCACTTGTTGCGCTGCAGCTGGCCGATGAAGTGCCAGCGCGGCGTGGCTCCGGCCGTCGCCGCCTCGGCCGCCTTCGGCGCCGCCTCCTGGTCGCGGTTCTCTCCCACATCGGTCACCCCGAGCCCGGCCAACGCGACCACGTCGGCGGCCGGGTACGTCTTGGTCACCGCGACCAGGGTGACCTCACCCCGGTCCCGTCCGGCCGCCGCGCAGGCGTCGGCGATGCGGGCACGCACCCGGGCGAGCCCGGCCGCGAGCTCGGCGCGACGATCCGGTCGCACCGTGGCTGAAGTGTCGGTCATCGGCGCGGCTCAGGACCCGTTCTTGAGGAAGTCGGGCACGTCGACGTCGTCGAACAGCACCCGGCGCGGCGACTGCTGCGGGGCCGGCATGGTGGTCGGCGGGGTGACCGGCGCGTTCGCCTGGGCCGGCTGGTTCTGATTGGTCTTGCGGGCCGGCTCCACCGCCTTGTACGCGGGCGCACCCCCGTCGAAGCCGGCGGCGATCACCGTCACCCGCACCTCGTCGCCGAGCGCGTCGTCGATGACCGCCCCGAAGATGATGTTGGCGTCCGGGTGGGCCGCGTCGGTGACCAGCTGCGCGGCGTCGTTGATCTCGAACAGGCCCAGGTCGGAGCCGCCCGCGATGGAGAGCAGCACGCCGCGCGCGCCGTCCATGCTCTGCTCCAGCAGCGGGCTGGAGATGGCCGCCTCGGCCGCCTCGACCGCGCGGTTCTCGCCCCGGGCGCTGCCGATGCCCATCAGCGCGCTGCCGGCGCCGCTCATCACGCTCTTGACGTCGGCGAAGTCCAGGTTGATCAGACCCGGCGTGGTGATCAGGTCGGTGATGCCCTGGACACCGGAGAGGAGCACCTGATCGGCGGTCCGGAAGGCGTCCATCATGGAGATGTTGCGATCGCCGAGGGCGAGCAGCCGGTCGTTGGGGATCACGATGAGCGTGTCGCACTGGTTGCGCAGCTCCTCGATGCCGGACTCGGCCTGCACCTGGCGGCGCTTGCCCTCGAAGGAGAACGGCCGGGTGACCACACCGATGGTGAGCGCGCCGAGCTTGCGGGCGATGTTCGCCACCACCGGCGCGCCGCCGGTGCCGGTGCCGCCGCCCTCGCCGCAGGTCACGAAGACCATGTCGGCGCCCTTGAGCACCTCCTCGATCTCGTCGCGGTGGTCCTCGGCGGCGTTCTTGCCGACGTCCGGGTTGGCGCCCGCGCCCAGCCCCCTGGTCAGCTCCCGGCCCACGTCGAGCTTGACGTCGGCGTCGCTCATTAGCAGCGCCTGGGCGTCGGTGTTGATCGCGATGAACTCGACACCCTTGAGCCCAACCTCGATCATCCGGTTGACGGCGTTGACACCGCCACCCCCGATGCCGACGACCTTGATGACCGCCAGGTAGTTGTGCGGAGGAGTCATCTCCGGTCCTTCCCTTCGAGATTGGCATGGGCCGACCCCACACGGCTTGGCCAGACCAGCGGCCGAACATTTCCCAACGGGTCCTTCGGCTGAAACCCTCACCCTCTACTAGAGGCTTAGAGCTATGTCAACCACTGATCTCTTCGAGGCAACGTATGCGCCGCCGCGCGATGAGCCAAGGACCTTTCCGGCGTGTCGCCGGCCGGAGCGGGCCGGGTCACGTCCGCTGACCGGCGGATCACTGGTACGTGACCACGTCCGGAGCGCTGACGTCGATCGTGTCGGCCTTCCGACTGAGCAGCGCGGTGGCCACGTCGGACTTCTTCGACCCCTGGGTCGCGTCGCCCCAGAACACCGTCCGGTCGCCGCGCAGCCGCAGGGTGATCCGAGCCAACCCGGCCACGTCCACCGAGACCAGTTCGGCCCGCAGCCGAGGGCTGAGCGCGGCGAGCACCGCCAGCCCGGCCCGGGTGCCCGGGTCGTCCGGCGCGGGCCGGCCCACCCGGATCACCGGCAACCCGCCGGGGGCCCGGGGCAGGTCCTGGAAGACCACGCCGCCGCGGTCGATCACGGCGAACCGGTCCCCCTGCGGCACCGCCGCCACCGGGGTCCGCTCCACCACCCGGATGACCAGCGTCCCCGGCCAGTCCCGGGCCACGGTGGCCCGTTCCACCGGGGCGAGCGCACCGACCCGGCGGGCGGTCGCGGCGAGGTCCACCCGGGCCAGCGGCGCGTCGTCCGGCACGGCCGCGGCCTCGCGGACCTCGACCGGGGTGACCAGCGCCGCGCCGACCACCCGGACCTCCCGGACCCCGAACAGGCCGGTGCCGAGCACGGTCCAGGCGATCAGCCCGGCCAGCGCCAGCACGCCGGCGGCCACCGCCCAGGGCAGCGCCGCGCGCATCCGGCGTTGCCGGGCCCGGGCCATGAACCGCCGGGTGGACGGCGGTACGGCGTCGGCGCCCGCCCGGACCAGCTGCCACTGCCGTACCGGGTTGCGCCGGCCGGCCCCGCCCTCCTGACCGGGGGTCCGGCCACGGGCCGGGCCGGGGCTCATCCGGCCGTGGCCGCCGCGCCGTCCGGGCCGACGCCGGTGCCGATCGTCGCCGCGCCACCCGGCTCGCCGGTCCGGGCCAGCAGGGCGTCGAGCAGTTGGTCGCCCATCAGCGAGATCGGCGGCGCGCCCATGGTCACCACCACGTCGCCCGGCCGGGCCCGGCGGGCCACCTCGGCCGGCACGTCGTCCCACGCCTCGACGAAGACCTTCCGGTCGGCCGGCAGCGGCACCGCCTCGATCAGCGCCGCCGAGCCCTCCCCGGGCTGGCGCAGCTCACCCGGCCCGAAGACCTCCAGCAGCACCAGTTCGTCGGCGATGGCCAGCGCGGCGGCGATCTCCGGCTGGAGGTCACGGGTCCGGTAGAGCCGGTACGGCTGGAAGACCACGATCAGCCGGCCCTCGCCGGCCACCTCGCGCAACGTCTGCAGGGCCAGCGTCATGGAGGTCGGGTGGTACGCGTACTCGTCGTAGACCAGCACGCCGTCCGCCACGCCCTTGCGCTCGAACCGCCGCCGCACGCCGGGGAACGCGCCGAGCGCCGCCTCGGCCGCCGCGATCGGCAGGTCCAGCAGGTACGCGGCGAGGATCGCCGAGGCGCTGTTCAGCCCCATGTGCCGCCCGGGCACCGGCAGCCGGATCTCGCCCAGCGACCGGCCCGCGATCTCGGCCAGGTAGCGCACCCCCTGGGCGGAGGAGACCATCCCGCTCAGCTTCAGGTCGGCGTCGGCCGACTCGCCGTACGTCCAGACCCGGCGCCCCTCGGCGCGCAGCGTATCGGCCAGCCGCCGGCCGCCCGCGTCGTCGGCGCAGGTGATGATGAAGCCCTCGGGGTCGGTGAGCCGGGCGAACTCGGCGAAGGTGGCTTCCAGGTTGGCCAGGTCGCCGTAGGTGTTGAGGTGGTCCGCCTCGATGTTCGTGATGATCGAGACGTACGGGCGGTAGATGAGGAACGAGCGGTCGCTCTCGTCCGCCTCGACCACGAAGTACTCGCCGGTGCCGTGGTGCGCGCCGGAGCCGACCTCGGAGATCTCCCCGCCGATGACGAAGGACGGGTCGGTGCCGGCCTGCTGAAGCACCATGGTGACCATCGAGGTGGTGGTGGTCTTGCCGTGCGTGCCGGCGACCGCCACCGTCCGCCGGCCGGTCATCGCGGCCGCGAGCGCCTCGGACCGGTGCAGCACCCGCAGGCCGCGCCGGCGGGCCTCGACCATCTCCAGATGGTCCTGCGGGATGGCCGAGGAGTAGACCACGGTGTCCACCCCGTCGAGGTTGGCCACCTCGTGGCTCATGTGGACGGTGCCGCCCAGCGCCCGCAGGCCGGCCAGCGACGGCCACTCCCGCAGCTCGCTGCCGGAGACCGGCAGGCCCCGGGTGAGGAAGAGCCGGGCCAGGCCGCTCATGCCGACCCCGCCCACCCCGATCAGGTGGATCCGGCCCAGGTCCTCCGCGGTCATCGTGCCGGCGGGGGTGAACTGCGCGGTGTTCATGCCAGGTACCTTCCCGTCGCGGCGGCCGGCATCAGCGGCTCACCGCCTCGTAGACGAAGTTCAGCAGGGCGACGTCGCCGTCGCGCCGCCCGTACGCGGCCGCGGCGGCACCCATCGCGGCCAGCCGGTGCGGGTCGCGGACCAGCGGGAGCACCGTGCGCTCCAGCCAGGACGGGGTGAGCTCGGCGTCGTCGACGAGCAGGCCGCCGCCGGCCTCCACCACGGGCAGCGCGTTGCGCTTCTGCTCCTGGTTGCTGTGCGGGTACGGCACGTAGATGGTGGGCAGGCCGATCGCGGCCACCTCGGCGCAGGTCATCGCCCCGCCCCGGCCCAGCATCAGGTCGGCGGCGGCGTACCCCAGCTCCATCTCGGACAGGTAGGGCAGGGTCACGTACGGCACCGGCAGGTCGGTGGGGACGGAGACCGGCTCGTTGCGGGCGCCGATCACGTGCAGCACCTGCACGCCGTTGCGGGCCAGTTCCTTGGCCGCCCCGGAGACGGCGAGGTTGATCGAGCGGGCGCCCTGCGAGCCGCCGGCGACGAAGAGCACCGGCAGGTCGGGGCGGAGTCCGAAGTGGGCCCGGGCGGCGTTGCGCATGGCGGCCCGGTCCAGGCCGGCGATGCCCCGGCGCAGCGGCACGCCGACCACCCGGGCGTCGCGCAGCGACTCGGCCTGCGCCGGCTGGTGCGGGAAGCCGACCGCGACGTGCTTGGTGAACTTCATCCCGAGCCGGTTGGCCACGCCCGGCGGCACGTTCACCTCGTGGATGACGATCGGCAGCTCCCGCCGCCAGGCGGCCAGGTAGCCGGGAACGGAGACGTACCCGCCGAAGCCGACCACCGCGTCGGCCGCCACCTCGTCGATCACCTTGCCCGCCGCGCGGGCCGCCTTCCACATCCGGTCCGGGGTGCGGACCAGGCTCATGTTGATCGAGCGGGGCAGCTGGTAGGCGGGGATCTGCCGCAGGTCGTAGCCGGCCGGCGGGATCAGCTCGTTCTCCAGGCCCTTCGGAGTGCCGAGGCAGGTGATCCGGACGCTGGGGTCGTGTCGGCGCAGGCAGTCGGCGAAGGCGAGCAACGGGTAGATGTGCCCACCGGTACCCCCTCCGCAGAGCACCACCGAACGCAGCGGACCCATCAGCGCCTCCTCTCGTTCGCCGCGCCGACGCGCGTCCGGCCGGGCCGGGCGCCGCGGGCCGCGGCTCCGTCGTCGTCCCGCCGTGTCCGGGACCGGGGTACCGACCCGCGGTCCGCCCCGGGCGACGCCGGTCGGCGGCGCCGGCCGGGAAGCGGCGGCAACGGGGCCCAGACTAGTCGGACCCATCGGGCGGGCGGACGGGCATGCAGGGCGCGGGCCGCGTCCGGCTCGGCGCGGGCGAAGGAGGCGAGCATCCCGACCGCGGCCAGAGTCACCACCAGGGCGCTGCCACCGTCGGAGATGAACGGCAGCGGTACGCCGGTCAGCGGCAGCAGCCCGGTCACCCCGCCGATGTTGATCACGGCCTGGCCGACCAGCCAGGCGGTGACCCCAGCGGCGGCGAGCCGGCGGAACGGGTCCTCCACCCGCCGGGCGATCCGCAGCCCGCTGTACGCCAGCACGGCGAACAGGACCAGCACCACGGTGCAGCCGACCACGCCCAGCTCCTCGGCGATGATCGCGAAGATGAAGTCGTTGTGCGCCTCGGGCAGCCAGCCGAACTTGAAGCTGCTCTTGCCCAGCCCGACGCCGAACCAGCCGCCGTGCTCGATCGCGTAGCGGGCCTGGATGGGCTGATAGCAGTTCTCCAGCTGGAGGTTGAAGCAGGTCTTCGGGTCGGGCGGGTTGAGCCACATGGTGAGTCGCCCCAGCCGGTAGTTGTCGGCGTCCCGTGACCCGGAACCGGCGCCCAGGGAGGCGGCGGCGACCAGCAGGCCGATGCCGGCCAGGCCGACCGCGGAGAGGGTGGCGAACACCCGCAGCCGGACCCCGGCCGCCCAGAGCATCCCGACCACCAGCGCCAGCAGGCAGAGCATGCTGCCCAGGTCGTTGTAGCCGACCAGCACGAAGAGCAGGCCGACCACCGGGAAGAGCGGGGTGGCCAACTCCTTCCACCAGCCCAGCGCGGCGCCCTTGCGGGCCAGCACGTGCGCGCCCCACAGCACCAGCGCGAACTTGGCCACCTCGACCGGCTGCACGGAGATCGGCCCGAGCCAGAGCCAGAGCAACTGGGCCTTGAGCGGGCCGATCGAGGTGACCCGGAACAGCGCCTCCAGCACGACCAGCAGGTTGAGAATCAGCAGCAGCACCACGGCCACGCCCAGGAAGGGCCGGCTGATCGCCCGGAAGGTGCGGGCGGGCAGCCGCTGGCAGGCCCAGAACGCGACAACGCCGATCACCGCGAAGACGGTCTGCTTGGTCAGCGACGCGGAGGCATCCCCGTCCTGCGCGAAGTCGCGGACGCTGGTCGCCGAGAAGACCATGGTCAGGCCGATGAGCAGCAGCAGGCCGGCGCTGGAGAGCAGCAGGTAGTAGGAGGCCAACGGCCGGGCCAGCAGGCCGCGCAGCGCGTCCAGCCCGAGCAACGGGGCCGGCGGGTCCGCCGTCCGGGTCGCGGCGGGCGGCCGCCGGGCCGGCGTGTCGGTCGTGCCCTCGGTGTCTCGTCCCTCCCCCACGTGCCCATCATGCTGGCTCCGCCCACCCGCCCGTGGCGCAACCGCCCGCTCGGCGTGTCGGAACGCGGAAAGGAGGGGACCCCTGTTAACGCCTGGCGTTGTAAAGGGCCCCCTCCTCACCACGGCGGCCGGATCAGGTGACCGCGGCGAGGAACTCGCTGTAGAACAGGCCGAGCGCGATGGCCACGCCGATGCCGGCGATGATCCAGAACCGGACCACGATGTTGACCTCGCTCCAGCCGGCCAGCTCGAAGTGGTGCTGCAGCGGCGACATCCGGAACACCCGCTTGCCGGTGGTCCGGAACGAGATGATCTGGATCACCACCGACATCGTGATGATCACGAAGAGGCCGCCCAGGATCGGCAGCAGCAGGATGGTCCGGGTGGACATCGCCATGCCGGCGATCAGGCCGCCCAGGCCCAGCGCCCCGGTGTCGCCCATGAAGATCCGGGCCGGCGAGGTGTTCCACCAGAGGAAGCCGACACAGGCCCCGGCCGCCGCCCCGGCGATCAACGCGATCTCCAGCGGGTCCCGGACCGTGTAGCAGTACGCCTCGGTGTAGTTCGGGTCGGCGCACCAGTGCCGGTACTGCCAGAAGGCGATCAGCCCGTACGCGGCGAGGACCATCACCGAGGCGCCCGTGGCCAGGCCGTCCAGGCCGTCGGTGAGGTTCACCCCGTTCGTCGCGGCCATCACCACCATGATGATGACGATCACCGCGCCGATCTTGCCGATCTCCAGCGCCGGAATGTCCCGGATGAAGCTCAGCGTGGTGCTGCCCACCGTCTCGGCGTTGGTCCGGTGGCCGGCCCTGTCGTACATGGTGCTCGGGAAGTAGAGCGCGACGACGCCGAAGATCGCGCCGACCAGGATCTGGCCGGCGAGCTTACCGCGCTTGTTCAGGCCGCCGCTGTGCCGCTTGCGGACCTTGAGGAAGTCGTCGATGAAGCCGACCGCGCCGGAGAACACCATCAGCCCCAGCAGCACCAGCGCGGTGATGGTCGGCTCGACCTGGGCGATCTGCGCGTCCGGCAGGGTGGTCAGGGCCAGGTGGCCGGCGACGTACGCGATCACCGTGGCCAGGATGAAGACCACGCCGCCCATGGTCGGCGTGCCCTTCTTGCCCTCATTGCTGGCGAGCCCGAGGTTTGATCGGATTGGCTGGCCGGCCTTCAGCCGGGCGAACACCTTGATCGCGATCGGGGTGCAGAAGAGCGAGACCAGGAAGGCGACCCCGATGGCGACGATCACCGCCCTCATGCGGCCGGTCCCTTCATGGCGTCCGCGCGCAGCGCGTCGGCCACCTCCCAGGTGCGGTACCGGGAGCCCTTCACCAGGACCACGTCACCCGGACGTAGCTCGCTCCGCAGCACCTCGACGGCCGCCGCCTGATCGGTGAGCAGCACCGACTCTCCTCCCCAGTTGCCTACCTCTGTCGCGCCTTCGTGGATCGGCGCCGCCGGCTCGCCCACCACGAGCAGCCGGTCGACTCCCAGCTCGGCCGCGAGCCGGCCGACCTGCTGATGCCCCTCCGTCTCGAAGTCGCCCAGCTCGGCCATGTAGCCGAGCACCGCGACAGTACGCCCCGACCCGCCCATGCTGACCAGTGCCCGCAGCGCGGCCGCCATCGAGGCCGGGTTGGCGTTGTACGAGTCGTCGATCACGGTCACCCCGTCGGAGCGCTCGAAGACGTCCATCCGACGGGTGGAGACCAGGCCCAGCTCGCCCAGCGCGCCGGCCAGGTCGGCCAGGGGCATCCCCAGCTCGCGGGCGACCGCCGCGGCGGCGAGCGAGTTGGAGACCTGGTGCCGCCCGGCCAGCCCGAGCCGCACCGGGGCGCGCCCCTCCGGGGTCACCAGGGTGTACGACGGGCGCCCCCGCCCGTCCAGCGTCACGTCCACCGCGCGCACGTCGGCCCGCTCCGACTCGCCGTAGCGAACCACCCGGGCCTGCGTCCGCGCCGCCATCGCGTCGACGAGCGAGTCGTCGGCGTTCAGCACGGCCAGCCCGTCGGCGGGCAGCGCCTCGACCAGCTCCCCCTTGGCCAGGGCGATGGTCTCCACCGAGCCGAACTCGCCGATGTGCGCCACCCCGACGTTGAGCACCACGGAGATCCGCGGCGGCACCACGTCGCACAGGTAGCGGACGTGTCCCACCCCGCGGGCGCCCTTCTCCATCACCAGGTAGCGGGTCTCCGGGACGGCCTGCAGCGCCGTGTACGGGTGGCCCAGCTCGTTGTTGAACGAGCCGGGCGGGGCCACGGTCGGGCCGAGCCGGACGGCGAGCTGGGCGATCAGGTCCTTGGTGGTGGTCTTGCCGGAGGAACCGGTCAGCCCGATCACGGTCAGGCCGGGCAGCCGGTCGACCACCGCGCGGGCCAGCCGACCCATCGCGTCGAGCGCGTCCGCGACCAGCACCATCGGCACGCCGGGCACCTCCCGGGTGCCGAGCACGGCCACCGCGCCGGCGGCCACCGCACCGGCGGCGTAGTCGTGCCCGTCCACCTTCTCCCCGGGAAAGGCGACGAAGAGCCCGCCCGGGCTGACCTTGCGGGAGTCGAACTCGACCGTGCCGGTGACCCGGGCGTCCCGGTCGGCGGCGACCAGCCGCCCGCCGACGGCCATCGCGACCTCGGCCAGGCTCAGCGGGATCATCGCTGCCCCACCAGGTCGCCGAAGCGGGCCCGCAGCGCCGCCGCCAGCTCCACCCGGTCGTCGAACGGCAGCACCTCGCCGTTGACCTCCTGGCCGCGTTCCTGCCCCTTGCCCAGCAGCGTCACCACGTCACCCGGTTCGGCCACCCGGACCGCCTCCTCGATCGCGGCCCGCCGCCCGGGCACCTCGATGATCCGCGCCGCGGTGTTCGCCGCGTACGCGCCGGCCAGCACCTCGGCCCGGATCGCGGCCGGGTCCTCGGTGCGCGGGTTGTCGTCGGTCACCAGCACCACGTCGGCGCCCTCCGCCGCGGCGGCGCCCATGATCGGCCGCTTGCCCCGGTCCCGGTCGCCGCCGGCGCCCACCACGCAGATCAGCCGGCCGGCGGTCAGGCCCCGCAGGGCCGCCAGGACGGCCTCGATGGCGTTCGCCTTGTGCGCGTAGTCGACCACCCCCCGAACCGGGGCGTCGCCGCTGACCAGCTCCAGCCGGCCGGGTACCCCGCCGCAGGCGGCCACCCCCGCTGCGGCGGTGGCCGGGTCGACCCCGGCGGCCGCCAGGATCGCGATGGCGAGCAGCGCGTTGGCCACGTTGTGCCGGCCGGGCAGCGCCACGCCGGTGGGCAGGGTCACGCCGTCCGGGCCGTGCACGGTGAAGCGCTGGGCGTAGCCCTCGCCGTCGACGCCGTCGGCCCACCAGGTCGCGGTCGGGTCGCCGGCCGCCGAGTAGGTCACGGTCGCCGGCTTCATCAGCGGCCGCAGCGCCGGGTCGTCGTGGTTGAGCACCTCGACCCGGCAGCGTCCGTCGAAGAGCTTCGCCTTGGCCGCGAAGTAGTCCGCCTCGTCGGCGTGGAAGTCCAGGTGGTCGGAGCCGAAGTTGGTGTAGCCGCCGACGGTGAACCGCACCCCGCCGACCCGGCCCATGGCCAGGGCGTGGCTGGACACCTCCATGACCACCGCGTCGACCCCGCGCTCCCGGGCCACGGCGAGCATGGCGTGCAGGTCGGTCGCCTCCGGGGTGGTCCGCACGCTGTCGATGACCAGGTCACCGAGGCGGGTCTCCACCGTGCCGATCAGGCCGGTGGTGTGCCCGGCGGCGCGCAGCCCGGACTCGATCAGGTAGCTGGTGGAGGTCTTGCCGGCGGTGCCGGTGACGCCGATCACCAGCAGTCCGGCGGTGGGGTCGCCGTAGACGGCGGCGGCGATCTCGCCGAGCACCGCCCGGGGGTCGTCCACCACCAGCACGGGCAGGCCCGCGGCGGCGGCCAGCTCGACGCCGGCCGGGTCGGTGAGCACGGCCACCGCGCCGGCCTCGGCCGCGCCGGCGGCGAACTCCGCGCCGTGCCGGCGGGCGCCGGGCAGGGCCGCGTACAGGTCGCCGGGGCGGACCTCCTGGCTGGCGTGGGTCACTCCGGTGACCGCCACCTCGGCGGCGGCCCCCTCCGGCGGCACGAATGGCTGAGCCTGCCTCGCGCTCGCCAGCACCCGGGCGGCGAGGTCGCCGAGCCGGACGGGATTCACGGTACGGGGACGTGGATTGCCGGGCACGGCGTCAGACCCTACCCGGTCGTCCGGTTCCGACCGCACAGCCGCCCCGGTGGTTCGTCGCCACTCACCGATCATGTCCCGCCGTCCCCGCTCAGCGCGGAAAGACCTCGAACTTCGGGGACCGGTCGGTCGCCGACGGCGGCACCCGGTAGTGCCGGAGAGTGAAGCCCATCATCTCCCGGAACGCCGGCGCGGCCACCGCGCCACCCTCGCCGCCCGGGCTCCAGACGAAGACCGCGACCACGTACCGCGGCTTCTCCGCCGGGGCCATCCCGATGAACGAGCCGACCTCGCCCGGCTGCTGCTTGCCGTTGTCGTAGCGCAGGCCGGTGCCGGTCTTGCCGGCCACCCGGTAGCCGGGCACGGCGGCGGCCAGGCCGGTGGCCCGCCCGTCCGGGCCGTCGACCGTGGTGACCGCCTCCAGCATGGTGCGCAACGCCGCCGCGTTCTGCGGGCTGAGCACCGAGCGGGTGACCGGGGGCTTCTCCGGCGTCTTCTTCCCGTCCGGGCCGATCACGTTCTTGATCAGGTGCGGCTGGACGTACGTGCCGTTGTTGGCGATCACGTTGTACGCGGCGGCCATCTGCAACGGGGTGGCGTCCACGCTGTGCCCGATCGGCACCGACCCGTACGACGAGCCACTCCACTGGTCGGCGGGGAGCAGCCGCCCGGGGGCCTCCCCGGGCATCCCCTCGCCGGTGGGCTGGCCGAGCCCGAACCGCTTCTGGTAGTCGATGAGCCGGTCCCGGTTGAGCTTGTGGGCGATCTCGATGGTCCCGACGTTGGACGAGAAGGCGAGCATCCCGGGGATGCTCATCTTCCGCCCGTTCGCCGGGTGGGTGTCCCGGTAGGTGATGCCACCCCTGGTGATCGTGTTGGCCACCGGGAACGCGGTGTCCGGGGTGATCACGCCCTCCTGCAGGGCGGCACCGTAGGTGATCGCCTTGTGGATCGAGCCCGGGTCGACGATGAAGCTGGTGGCGGCGTCCTCCCGGTCGCTCGGGGAGTTGACCTTCTCCGGGTCGGACGCGTTGTAGCCGGGGTAGCTGGCCTGGGCGAGCACCTCGCCGGTCGGCACGTCGACGACCACCGCCGCGCCGACGCTGCCCTTCGTCCGGGCCATCTGGTTGGACAGGATCCGCTGGGTCATGAACTGGAGGTCGCGGTCGATGGTGAGTTCCAGCGACCCGCCGGGCTCGGCCGGGGTGGTCAGGCTGTAGCCGCCCGGGATCGGCGCCGCCAGGTCGCCCTGCCCCACCTCGTACGTCTTCTTGCCGGCCCGCCCCTCCAGCACGTCGTCGTACTTCGCCTCCAGGCCCTCCAGCCCGACCATGTCCTGGCTGACGAAGCCGATCAGGTTGGCGGCCAGGTCACCGCCGGGCACCTCGCGCCGCTCGTCGCGGTGCACGCCGATGCCGGCCAGGTCCAGCGCCATGATCTGCTTGGCCTTGCCGATCTCGACACCACGGGCCAGGTACTCGAACTGCGACTTCGTGGTGGTGCCGGGCAGGGTGCGCTCCTTCATCCGGTCGGCCAACTCGGAGACCGGCAC
Source organism: Micromonospora yasonensis (assembly GCF_026013475.1). Classification (GTDB taxonomy): domain Bacteria; phylum Actinomycetota; class Actinomycetes; order Mycobacteriales; family Micromonosporaceae; genus Micromonospora; species Micromonospora yasonensis. Next base: position 62,233 of record NZ_JAPDPH010000011.1, read on the forward strand.
CCCGAGCAGCGGCGAGAGCAGCCGGGCGGTAGCGAGCCGGTTCTTGACCCGGGTCGGGTCGGCGTAGACGTAGCGCGCCTCCACGCTGTGCGCCAGCGGTTCGCCCCTGCGGTCGTAGATGGCCCCGCGCGGGGCGGGCAGCTCGACGGTGGCGAGCCGGTTGGGCAGCCCGCCGTCGGCGTACGCCGGGGTGGTGACGGTCTGCAGGAAGACCAGCCGGATGCCGATGGTGGCGAACAGCGCCAGGGCCAGCAGGGTGCCGAGCCGCAGCCGGCGGCGCGGGTCGGCGAGCTTCGGTGGGCGGCGCGGCTTGCGCGCGGGCCGCCGGGCGGCGGCCGGACGGCGCGGGCCGGGCCGGCGCCGGGGCGGCGGCGGCTCGTCGTCGTCGAAGGGTTCCCGTGGCGGCCGGGCCGACACGGTGCGGACCACGCCGGACCGGCCCCCGGCCACGGTCTCCCGGCGGCCGGCGCGGGCGGCCCCGGCCCGGCCGCCGTCGAGCACCTGCAACGCCGGCCGGAACGGGTCGCCGGAGCGGCTGCTGCGCGGGGTACGCCGTTGCTCAGCACCCTCGCCGGCGGCCCGGGCGGGCCCGCCGCCCTCCCGGATGGTCCG
>NZ_JAPDPH010000110.1 GCF_026013475.1 Micromonospora yasonensis
GCGCCCCCCGCCAGTCCCCCGCCGACGCGGTGCAGCTCCGCCCGCCGGTTTCCGACTTCCCGTTCGGCCCGCAGCGGGGGCCGGGTTGAGGCGTCGGGTCAGTTGCGGGCCTCGACCAGGACGTCGATGTGGTCGGCCTCGTCGGGCCGGGTCCGGCGGACCCGTACCTCGGTGATGGCGGCCCGGTGAATCCTTGCGGGCGCGGTGGCGTCAGGCGGCCGTGGGGAGGTCCAGCACGTACGCGCCGCCCTCCGGTCGGAAGCCGAGCTGGTGGTAGTACGGGGCGACCATGCCGGGCGGGCTGACCACCCGGCGGAAGCCCCGGTCGGTGAACAGCTGGCTGCGCCGGTAGACGAACTCGCCCGGGGTGAAGTCCCGGAACGGCGGGGTGACGTAGTCCAGATCGATCTGGGCGACCCCGCCCGCCTCGGCGTGCGACACCACGACGCCGACCACCTCGTCGGCGCGGACCACCAGGAAGGCCGAGCGGTTCTCGGCCGGGTCCCAGCGGAAGTCCGGGTTGAACCGGGTGATGTCGGCGGCGTGCACCCGTAGCGTGTGGGCCAGGAACGCGTCGCCGGTGCCCACCTCGACCACCTGGTAGGTCTGCTCGTCGTGCCGGGTGGCCAGCATCTTCCGCAGGTACCAGACGTTGATCACGGCGAGCACCACGTTGAGCCCGACCATGGGCCAGACCCGCACGGCGGCGTTGTAGCCGATCAGGATCATGCAGCCGATCAGGTTGAGGGCGCGCAGTCGCAGGATCCGCGTCTGCAGCAGCGACCAGACCAGCAGCGCGGAGCCGGCCCAGCCGACGAGTTCCAGCCAGTTCACCCGGGCGAGACTAGTGCTCGTCCGGCTCAGCCGCCCGGGCGGGCAGCTCGAGGACGTACTCCTCGACCTCCTTGCCGCGGCCGTTGGCGTACCCGCAGTCCTCGCCGACCACCACGAAGCCGCACTTGCGGAGCACGGCGAGGGAGGCGGCGTTGTCCTTCGCGGCGCGGGCGTACACCGGCCGCTGCGGCAGCTCGCGCAGCAGGGCGGCGAGCGCGGCGGTGGCGTGGCCCCGACCCCAGCGGGCCGGGTCGATCCAGTAGCTGACCTCGGTGCGCTCCCCCACCGGGAAGGCGGCGACCCGCCCGACCACCGCGCCGTCGACCGTCACGGTTCGGTTCACGATGCGCTCGTCGGCGCGGATCCGGGCCCAGTGCGCGTCGAAGGCGGCCCGGTCGGCCGGGTCCTTCGGGCCGAACGCGGCCATCCAGTTGGCCTGCGGGTCCTGCTCGTGCGCGAAGAACACGGGCAGGTCGTCGTCGCGTACCGGGCGGAGCCGCACCTCACTGGTCACCGCCGGAGGATACGCGGGCCCGCCGACACACTCGGGACCTGCGGCCCGGCACCGGGTCACCCGGGCGGTGGACGACCCGCCCGGACCGGTCCCGGGCGACCGGACCACGGTGAGAATCGGGACATGACCACCTCCCGGCGCTGTGCCCACCACCGCCGCGGCCCGGCGGCCCACGTCCCCGCCCTGGCCGCTTTCGTTACCCGGAGGCGGGCCGCCGCACCACGGCTGGTGGGTCCGACGGCGGCCGGACCCCGAGCGCTGGGCCCCACGGCGGCCGCTCCCCTGGCGCTCGCCGCGGCCGCGCTCGGCGCGGTGGCGGTGGGCACGTTGGCGATCGGACGCCTGGCCATCCGCCGGGCGGTGATCCGGGAGCTGCGCATCGGCCGGCTGGAGGTGGCGGAACTGGTCGTCCGGCGGCGCGTCGACCCGGAGCTGAGCGCGGGCGGATAGCGGGCCCCGCCGCGAATCAGCTCGCCACGGACGTCGGACAGCTGTACAGGTCGAGCAGGCGTACCCGGGACGCCTGGAGCCGGTCCACCACCACGGACATGAACCGGGTGGTGAGTTGGCGGCCGAGCGCGTCGTCGGACTCCATCAGCCGGCGTACCCCGGCGGCGCGGAACTCGACGGCGGTGCTGCGTTGCACGGCGACCGCGCCGAACTGCCACCGGTACGGCGGGAAGAGCCAGGACCAGCCGAGCACACCGCCCGGGCCGATCGTCTCGATCCCCACGTCGCCGCGGCCGGGCACCGGGAAGTCCAGCGCCACCTCGCCGGCGCGGACCAGCCAGAACCGCTCGGCCGGCTGTCCGGCGACGAACAACCGGTGCCCGGGGTGCCAGACCACCGGGCGGGCGTAGCCGGTCAGCCGGGGCAGCCACTCCTGCGGCAGCCCGGCGAGGAAGGGGTGTACGCGGAGCATCTCCAGCGGGGTCATCGCGCCTCCTTCGACCTCCTCGTCGATGGTCCCGACTCCATTCCACTCCCGCAGGGCCCGGAGCGTCAGGGCCGATGGTCCCGGGCGTCGCGGGCACCGGGCCTCTGCCGGCCGGCCGCCGGCCGGAGAACCCTGGAGGTGGACGAAGGAGGACGTGATGACCGACAGAGCTGGCGCCCGCGTCGTGGTGGGTGTGGACGGTTGGTGGTCCGGGGCGAGCCGCGCGCCGACGGTCCGGTGGTGGTCGGGGTGGACGGCTCCGCGCTCTCCGACGAGGCGGTCGGTTTCGCGTTCGCCGAGGCGGCGCAGCGCGGCACCGACCTGATCGCCGTGCACGCCTGGCTCTATCCGGCCCCGGTCGGCCCCGGCGACATCGTGCCGCTGGTGTACGACCCGGAGAAGCTGCGAGCCGAGGAGGAGCGGGCGCTCGCCGAGGCGGTGGCCGGCTGGGCCGAGCGCTATCCGGAGGTCCGGGTGACCCGGAAGCTGGTCACCGACGCCCCGGCCCGGGCGCTGATCGAGGCGTCCACCGACGCGCAGCTGACCGTGGTCGGCGCGGCAGGGTCGAGCAGGTGTCGGCGCGGGGATGTCTGGGCAAATGCGGTCCGACGGGGACGTCGCCGTCGACAATGGCCTGAGCCGACCGGAAGGGAAGCCGATGAACCGACCTGTCGTGGTGGGTGTCGACGGATCGTCGTCCAGCCTGACCGCCGCCGAGCACGCCGCCCGCGCCGCCGTCCAGCGGTCCCGCCCGCTGCACCTGGTGCACGGCTATCTGCACCCGCTCGGCTACGGCGTGCCGCTCAACCCGTACGACCTCGGGGTGCCGGCGCCCACCGATGAGGCGCAGAAGATGCTCGAACAGGTGGCCGCGGAACTGACCGACCGACACCCCACCCTGCGGGTGCAGGTCCGCCAGGTGGCCGGCGGGCCCGGCGCGACGCTGGTGGCGGAGTCCCGCCGGGCCGACCTGGTGGTGGTGGGCAGCCGGGGGGTGGGTGGCTTCGCCGGGCTGCTGCTCGGCTCGGTCAGCGGCCAGGTCGCCCAGCACGGGCACTGCCCGGTGCTGGTGGTACGCCCGGCCGAGCAGCCGATCCCGGTGGACGGGCCGGTGCTGGTCGGGGTGGACGGCTCGGAGTCGGCCGGACTCGCCGTCCGGCTCGCCGCCGACGAGGCGGTGCGTCGGGACACCGATCTCGTGCTGGTGCACGTCCGGCCCCCGGAACGGGGCGGCGCCGTGCCGGAGGAGGTCGCCGAGGCGGCGGCCGCCGGGCAGGCCGAGTCGGCGCAGCTGCTGGCCGGGGCCGCCGCCCGGATCCGGTCGGACCATCCGGTGCTCACCGTGGTGGAGCGGCCGGTCCGGGCCGCCTCGCCGGAGCAGGCGCTGGTCGCGGCGAGCGGGGAGGCGGCCCTGGTGGTGGTCGGGTCGCGCGGCCGGGGCGGTTTCGCCGGGCTGCTGCTCGGTTCGGTCAGCCAGGCCCTGGTGCAGCACGCGCACTGCCCCGTGCTGGTGGCCCATCCGTACGAGCCGGCCGACTGACGGCCGCCCCGGTCAGGCCGGGTCGCGGCCGGCGAGCAGCTCCGCGAAGCTGGTGGTGAGGGCGAACGGGTCGGCCGGGCCGGTCGCCGCCGGGCGGCGGTCCACCTGCTCGGCCAGCTCGCTGCCGGCCCGCCGGATGCGGGCCCGCAGCGCCCCCTCGGCGCCGTCGCCGGACCAGTCCTCGGGCGCGGCGAAGACCGCCGTCGGCACGGCCACGGCCCGCAGGTACGCGAACATCGGCCGGACCGCGTGCTCCAGCGCGAGCGAGTGCCGGGCGGTGCCGCCGGTCGCCCCGATCAGCACCGGCTTGTCGGCGAGGGCGTCCCGGTCGACCACGTCGAAGAACGACTTGAACAGCCCGTTGTACGAGGCGTTGAAGATCGGGGTGACGGCGACCAGCCCGTCCGCGCTCGCCACCGTGTCCAGCGCCTCCCGCAGCGCGGCCGGCGGGAAGCCGGTGAGCAGGTGGTTCACCACGTCGTGGGCGTGTTCGCGCAGCTCCACCGGGCGGATCTCCACCCCGGCGCCGCGCCCGACCAGCTCGTCCCGGGCGGCCGCGGCGAGCTGGTCAGCGAGCAGCCGGGTCGAGGAGGGCTGGCCGAGGCCGGCCGAGACCACGGCCAGGGTACGGCGGGTCATCGGCCCTCCTCGGGCGCCTTGCCGGTCACGTCGTCGACGGCGTGGACGGTGCTGTCCTTCGTGCCGCCTGCGGCAGCCAGCAGCGAGGCGTGCGTCGGCGCCTCGGGCACGTGCGCCGGGCGCAGCGAGTCGAACTCCTTGCGCAGTACCGGGACGACCTCCTCGCCGAGCAGGTCGAGCTGCTCCAGGACCGCCTTCAGCGGCAGACCGGCGTGGTCGACCAGGAACAGCTGGCGCTGGTAGTCGCCGACGTACTCGCGGAAGCCGAGGGTGCGGTCGATGACCTGCTGCGGGCTGCCCACGGTCAGCGGCGTCTCCCGGGTGAACTCCTCCAGCGACGGCCCGTGTCCGTAGACCGGCGCGTTGTCGAAGTACGGCCGGAACTCGCGGACCGCGTCCTGCGAGTTCTTCCGCATGAAGACCTGGCCGCCGAGGCCGACGATGGCCTGGTCGGCGGAGCCGTGGCCGTAGTGCTCGAAGCGCTGCCGGTAGAGGCCGACCATCCGCTGGGTGTGCTCCTTGGGCCAGAAGATGTGGTTGGCGAAGAAGCCGTCACCGTAGTACGCGGCCTGCTCGGCGATCTCCGGGCTGCGGATCGAGCCGTGCCAGACGAAGGGCGGCACGCCGTCGAGCGGGCGCGGGGTCGAGGTGAACGACTGCAGCGGGGTGCGGAACCGTCCCTTCCAGTCGACCACGTCCTCCCGCCACAGCCGGCGCAGCAGGTCGTAGTTCTCGATGGCGAGCGGGATGCCGTTGCGGATGTCCTGCCCGAACCAGGGGTAGACCGGGCCGGTGTTGCCGCGCCCCATCATCAGGTCCACCCGGCCGTCGGCGAGGTGCTGGAGCATCGCGTAGTCCTCGGCGATCTTCACCGGGTCGTTGGTGGTGATCAGCGTGGTCGAGGTGGACAGCAGCAGCCGCTCGGTCCGGGCGGCGATCCAGCCGAGCAGGGTGGTGGGCGACGACGGCACGAACGGCGGGTTGTGGTGCTCGCCGGTGGCGAAGACGTCGAGCCCGACCTCCTCGGCCTTGAGCGCGATGGCCGTCATGGCCTTGATCCGCTCATGCTCGGACGGCAGCCGCCCGTTGGTCGGGTCGACCGTGACGTCGCCGACGGTGAAGACTCCGAACTGCATGACCAGCTCCTCGCGTGGCGCCCGGACCGCTGCGGCCCGGGATCGCACCGCACAACATATTTGACGAGTCAACTATTCCGCCGGGGCCTCTCCGCCGGGTGGCCCAGGTCACCGCGCGCTCACCGCGCCCGGCGAGCGTTGCTGACGGCCGTCGTGCCGAAACAGGCACCGCCGGAAAGGTACGGGTCGGACCAGATCCTGCCGCGGAAGCCCTGCCTACGTCTGCCAGTCCCCGCGCCATCCCGACCCGGCGAGCCGGCCCCGCCGGTACGCGGACACTGTTGGATCTCCGGCCAGCCAGTGCCGCCAGGGCCAGTCATGGGCCCGACTCACACCGACCCTCGGCCCCGCCAGGACAGGTCCGATCGGCCCCGCGGGTGGGCTCAGGACGAGAGGCGCACCGTCGAGCAGGTCGATGCCGTTGTGCTCCCGCGTCAGCGCCAGGGCCTGCCCGAGGTTGCCGGGACCACGGGCGAGGGAACGTTCGGCCACCCTCTCGCCTCGCCGGCTCTGCGCAAGGCTCGCACCCTCGATCACTCGGCCAGCCCTGAGCAGTACGGCGGACGCCTCACCCTCCGGCCCGGTCACGATGTTGGCGCAGTAGTGGAGTCCGTGAGACAGGTAGACATACAGCCGACCAGCCGGCCCGAACATCACAGCGTTGCGGGCCGATGGTCCCCGCCAGGCATGCGAAGCCGGGTCCGCTTGGCCTGCGTACGCCTCAACCTCGGTGAGCTGTACCGCCACCGTCCCCTCTGCCGCCCGATGCGTGAGCGTCCATCCGAGCAGGGATGGGGCGACCAGGGGAGCGGGTTGGCTGAGGATGGCGCGCAGGTCAGCGGACAACGGGCGACCCCTCGGCATTGGCCCGGCAGGGCAGGCGCCACGCGAATTCGACGCCGCCACCCTTGAGCAGGCGGGCACCCCGCTGGCGAGGCAGGAGACGGATGGACTCGACGGCGCTCTCGATGATCGCCCGCACCCGCCCAGTTCTCCCCCCATTGACTACCTCAGCGTACGCCTGCCGCAGTGCCGACGCCTCGGGCTCGCGGTGCTCGCCGTTGCGCTCGAAACCGAACGCCAGTCGGGGGCCGCGGCGGTGCTGCTGCGCGCGGGCGAGGTCATCGAGGGAGTGTGCCGCGTCGACCGAACGGACACCAACGCAGCGCTCTCAACAAACTGTTGACAAGAGACCGTTCAAGAGGGTCTGATGGAACACATGGACACGCTGGACAACGATCCGTTCACCGCTCCGGACGCGGCCCAGGCCCGGGCCCACCGCAACTACGCGGCGCTGCTGCGGATCGCCGAGCGGCACGCGGGCACCGACGCCCGGCGCCGCCGGTACGCCCATCCCGACGTGCCCGACGCGTACGAGGCAGCGACCCTGGTGATGGCCCTGTCCGGCGGGGCCGAACTGGAGGCGGGCGAGGAGCCGGTCGACCAGGCCGACCTGATGGCCGCGCTGACCCTGATCCCGCACGTCCGCGCCGAGGTGGACGCGCTGGAGGCGGGCCTGTTGCAGGCGGCCCGGGGCCGGGGCATGACCTGGCAGGCGATCGCCTTCGGGCTGGGGCTGGGCAGTGCCCAGGCGGCCCGGCAGCGCTACGAGCGGCTGACCGTCCGCACCGGCACCGGCGACTGACGGACGACGTCGCGCGTCAGCCACGACCGGCGGCGCGCGCCGCGGACCGTCGTCGCCATGTCGGAGGTACGCGCCAGACTGGGTCGGCCCAACCGACAGCGGAGGATGCGATGAAACGCGAGGAGATGCTGGCGTACTGCCTGGCGAAGCCGGGCACCTGGCTGGACCGGCCCTGGGAGGGGGACGAGGTGGTCAAGGTGGGCAGCCGGATCTTCGCCTTCCTCGGCGCCCTCGACGGGGAGGCGCGGGTGGGCGTCAAGTGCGGGCCGTCCCGCGAGGTGGCCGACGAGTGGCTGCACCGCTTCCCCGCCGACGCGCGCCCCTCCCCCTACATCGGGCGCTCCGGCTGGAACACCCTGCGGCTGGACGGCGGCATCCCCGACGACGAGCTGATCGAGGCCGTCGACGGGTCGTACGAGGCGGTGGTGGCGAAGCTGCCGAAGCGGGAGCGGCCCACGGCCTGACCCCGCGCGGCGGACGGGCCACCGCGCGGGGCGACGGGATCAGCGGGGCACGACCCGCTCGGCGGCCCAGTCCCGCCAGCCGGCCAGCTTGTCGGCCGCGGTGGCGAGCTGGTCGGCCACCGGCCCGGGGCCGGTCGAGCCAGGGGTGGTCCGGGCGGCCAGGGCCGACCGCACCGAGAGCACGTCGCGCACCGACGGGTCGAGGTGCTCACTGACCGCGGCGAGGTCGTCGTCGGAGACCTCGTCGAGGGCGCACTCCCGGGCCACACACAGCGCGACCAACTTGCCGGTGATCTCGTGCGCGTCCCGGAACGGCACGCCCCGGCGGACCAGCCAGTCGGCCACCTCGGTGGCGAGGGAGTAGCCGACCGGCGCGGCGGCGACCAGGCGGTCGACCCGTACGGTCATCGTGGAGATCATCCCGGCCAGGGCCGGCAGCAGCAGCTCCAGGGTGTCGACCGCGTCGAAGGCCGGCTCCTTGTCCTCCTGCATGTCCCGGTCGTACGTCATCGGCAGGCCCTTGAGCATGGTGAGCACGCTCATCAGCCCGCCGACCAGGCGGCCGGACTTGCCCCGGGCCAGCTCGGCGATGTCCGCGTTCTTCTTCTGCGGCATGATCGACGAGCCGGTGGCGAAGGCGTCGTCCAGCTCGACCCAGCCGAACTCCTGCGACGTCCAGAGCACCACCTCCTCGCCGAGGCGGGACAGGTGCACCCCGATCATCGCGGTGACGAACAGGAACTCGGCGACGAAGTCCCGGTCGGCCACCGCGTCCATCGAGTTGGCGAAGGACGTACGGAAGCCCAGCTCCTTCGAGACCGCGACCGGGTCCAGCGGCAGCCCGGAGCCGGCGAGCGCGCCCGCGCCGAGCGGGCTGATCGCCGTGCGGTGGTCCCAGTCGCGCAGCCGTTCCAGATCCCGCAGCAGCGGCTGCACATGGGCGAGCAGCCAGTGCCCGAAGGTGACCGGCTGGGCGTGCTGCAGGTGGGTCATGCCGGGCGCGGCGGTGTCCACGTGCCGGCCGGCCTGCTCGACCAGGGCCTCGGCCAGCTCGACCAGCCGGGCGGCCACGCCGCGGGCGTGGTCGCGCAGGTAGAGCCGCAGGTCGGTGGCGACCTGGTCGTTGCGGGAGCGGCCGGCGCGCAGCTTGCCGCCGAGGCTGCCGAGCCGCTCCAGCAGACCGCGCTCCAGGGCGGTGTGCACGTCCTCGTCGTCGACCGTGGGCCGGAACGCCCCGGAGGCGCAGGCGGCCTCCAGGTCGTCCAGCGCGGCCAGGATCTTGCCCAGCTCCTCGGGGTCGAGCAGGCCGGCGCCGGCCAGCACCCGGGCGTGCGCCCGGGAGCCGGCGATGTCATACGGGGCGAGGCGCCAGTCGAACTGGACACTCACCGACAGCCGCGCAAGCGCCTCGGCGGGACCGCCGGCGAACCGGCCTCCCCAGAGGCTCGTCCGGTTGGTGGCGGCGCTGTTCTCGGTCAGGCTCTTGTCGTCCACCCCACCCATTGTGCTGGTCACGATCACGCGCCACCCAACCGGGCGTCCCGCGCGGCGGCCAGCTTGCTGGGCAGGCCCCACAGCTGCACGAAGCCCTTCGCGAGGGACTGGTCGAAGGTGTCGCCGGTGTCGTAGGTGGCCATCCCGAAGTCGTAGAGGCTGGCCTCGGAGCGCCGGCCGGTGACCACGGCCCGGCCGCCGTGCAGGGTGAGCCGCACCTCGCCGGAGACGTGCTGCTGGGCGTCGTCGATGAACGCGTCCAGCGCCTTCTTCAGCGGCGAGAACCAGAGGCCGTCGTAGACCAGCTCGCCCCAGCGCTGGTCGACGCCGCGCTTGAACCGGGCCAGGTCCCGCTCGACGGTGACCGCCTCCAGCTCCTGGTGGGCGGTGATCAGCGCGATCGCGCCGGGCGCCTCGTACACCTCGCGGCTCTTGATGCCGACGAGCCGGTCCTCGACCATGTCGAGCCGGCCCACGCCCTGGGCGCCGGCCCGCCGGTTGAGCTCCAGGACCGCCTGGTACGGGGTGACCGTCTCGCCGTCGATGGCGACCGGCACACCGGCGTCGAAGGTGATGACCACCTCGTCGGCGTCCCGCGGCTCGCTCGGGTCGGCGGTGTACGAGTACAGGTCCTCGGTGGGGCCGTTCCAGATGTCCTCGAGGAAACCGGTCTCCACCGCGCGGCCCCACAGGTTCTGGTCGATCGAGTACGGCGACTTCGCCGACACGTCGATCGGCAGCCCCTTCTCCTCGGCGAAGGCGATCGCCTTGTCCCGGGTCCAGGCGAAGTCCCGGGCCGGCGCGATGATCTTCAGGTCGGGGGCGAGCGCGCCCAGGCCGACCTCGAACCGGACCTGGTCGTTGCCCTTTCCGGTGCAGCCGTGCGACACGATCGTGCCGCCGTGCTGCTTCGCGGCGGCGACCAGGTGCTTGACGATCAGCGGCCGGGACAGCGCGGAGACCAGCGGGTACCGGTCCAGGTAGAGGGCGTTGGCCCGGATCGCCGGCAGGCAGTACTCGGCGGCGAACTCGTCGCGCGCGTCGACCACCTCGGACTCGACCGCGCCGCAGTCCAGCGCGCGCTGCCGGATGACGTTCATGTCCTCGCCGCCCTGGCCGAGGTCGACCGCGACGGCGATCACCTCGGCGCCGGTCTGCTCGGCCAGGTACGGGATGGCGACGGAGGTGTCGAGACCCCCGGAGTACGCCAGGACGACCCGCTCGGTCATGGTGTGGCGCTCCCTTCAACGTTCTCTTCCCGGCGGGCCCACGCGGCGAGCTTGTCGCCCAACGCGGCGCCGCCGTCGGCCTCGCGGGCCACGACGAGGATGGTGTCGTCGCCGGCGATGGTGCCGACGATCTCGGACAGGCCCGCTCGATCCAACGCACTGGCCAGGTAGTGGGCTGCGCCCGGCGGGGTACGCAGCACGGCGATGTTGCCGCTGGAGTCGACCCCGTTGAGCAGCTCGCGCAGCAGCCGGACGAGCCGGGCCGGGGCAGCCTCGGCCTCGCGCAGCGGCCGGTGGCCGTCTTCCGGGATCAGGTAGACGCCCCGCCCGTCGCCGCCGCGCGCGGTGACCGCCCCGAGTTCCTTGAGGTCGCGGGAGAGGGTGGCCTGGGTGACCTGGATGCCGTCACCGGCGAGCAGGTCGGCCAGCTCGGTCTGCGAGTGGATGGCCCGGTCGCGAATCAGCTCGACGATGCGGGCGTGCCGGGCGGCGCGGGTCAGCGGAGCGGTCATGGGGTCGATGCCTCCAGGAGAAAGGTCAGCAGCGCCTTCTGGGCGTGCAGGCGATTCTCCGCCTGGTCGAAGACGGCGCTGTGCGGCCCGTCGAGCACCGCGTCGGTGATCTCCTCGCCCCGGTGGGCGGGCAGGCAGTGCAGCACGATCACGTCCGGCGCGGCGTGGCCGAGCAGCGCGTCGTTGACCTGGTACGGCAGGAACGGGGTGGTCCGGTCGAGGCCGTCGGACTCCTGGCCCATCGAGGTCCAGGTGTCGGTGGCGACCACGTCGGCAGCGCGGACCGCCTCGACCGGGTCGGTGAGCACCCGGACCGAGCCGTCGGTGCCGGCGGCGATCTTCTCGGCCCGGGCGACGATCTCGGGGTCGGGCTGGAAGCCGGCCGGCCCGGCCACCCGGACGTGCATCCCGGCGGTGGCCCCGGCCAGCAGGTACGAGTGCGCCATGTTGTTCGCCGCATCGCCGACGTACGCCAGGGTGCGCCCGGCGGTGCCGCCGCACCGCTCCCGCACGGTGAGCAGGTCGGCCAGCAGCTGGCACGGGTGGTACGCGTCGGTGAGCGCGTTGACCACCGGCACGGTGGCGTGCGCGGCGACCTCGGCGATCCGGTCGTCGCCGTGGGTGCGCAGGACGATCGCGGCCACGTAGCGGGAGAGCACCCGGCCGGCGTCGGCCAGGGTCTCGCCCCGCCCGAAGTGGGTGACCTGGGTGTCCACCACGAGCGGGTGGCCGCCCAGCTCGGCGATGCCGACGTCGAAGGAGAACCGGGTACGCAGGCTCTGCTTGTCGAAAAGCACCGCCACCGACCGCGGCCCGGCCAGGGGCTTGTGGGCGAACCGGTCGGCCTTCATCCGGGCGGCGAGGTCGAGCACGGCGGACTGCTCGGCGGGCGACAGGTCGTCGTCGCGCAGGAAGTGCCGGATCATGCGGGGACCTCCGAGGGGACGGCGGCGTCGAGGGCGGCGGGGAGGGCGGCGAGGAAGGCGTCGACCTGCTCGGCGCTGAGGATCAGCGGCGGGGCGAGCCGGACCACGCCGGGCTGGACCGGGTTGACCAGGAAGCCGGCACCACGCAGCGCGGTCGCCACCGCGCCGGAGACCGGCTGGTCGAGCACGACGCCGAGCAGCAGGCCAGCGCCGCGTACCTCGGTGACGAGCGGGTGGCCGAGCGCCTCGATCCCCCGCCGCAGCCGCTCCCCGATCCGCTTGACGTGGTCGAGCAGCCCCTCGTTGGCGATGGTGGCGACCACCGCGAGGGCGGCCGCGCAGCTGACCGGGTTGCCGCCGAAGGTGGTGCCGTGCGAGCCGGGGCCGAGCAGCTCGGCGGCCCGGCCGAAGGCCAGGCAGGCGCCGATGGGCAGGCCGCCGCCGAGCCCCTTGGCCAGGGTGACGAGGTCCGGCTCGACGCCCTCGGCCTGGTGGGCGAACCAGTGGCCGGTCCGGCCGATGCCGGTCTGCACCTCGTCGAGCACCAGCAGGGCGCCGCGCGCGGCGGTGATCCGCCGGGCCTCGGCGAGGTAGCCGGGCGGTGGGACGACGATGCCGTTCTCGCCCTGGATCGGCTCGAGGATCACCATGGCGGTGCCGTCGGTGACCGCCTCGGCCAGGGCGGCGGCGTCGCCGTACTCGACGTGGGTGACGTCGCCGGGCAGCGGGCGGAACGGGTCGGCCTTGGCCGGCTGGCCGGTGAGCGCCAGGGCGCCCATGGTCCGGCCGTGGAAGCCGCCCCGGGTGGCGACCACGTGGGTGCGGCCGGTGAGCCGGGAGAGCTTGAACGCGGCCTCGTTCGCCTCGGCGCCCGAGTTGGCGAAGAAGGCCCGGCCCGGGCGGCCGGCGAGGGCCAGCAGCAGCTCGGCGAGGGCCACCGGCGGCTCGGCGACGAACAGGTTGGACACGTGCCCGAGCGTGGCGACCTGCTTGGCGACGGCGGCCACCACGGCCGGGTGGGCGTGGCCGAGGGCGTTGACCGCGATGCCGCCGAGCAGGTCGACGTACTCCCGGCCGGCCTCGTCGACCACGACGGCGCCGGAGCCGGAGACCAGCGCGAGCGGCGGGGTGCCGTAGTTGTCCATCATGGCCGCGCCCCAGCGCTCCACCAGTGTGCTCATGAGCTGATCACCATCGTTCCGAACCCTTCCGAGGTGAACACCTCGAGCAGCGTGGAGTGGGCGACCCGGCCGTCGACGACGTGCGCGGCGGGCACTCCCCCGCGCACCGCCCGCAGGCAGGCCTCCATCTTCGGGACCATCCCCGATTCCAGGGACGGCAGTAGCTTGGCCAGGTCGTCGGTGGTGATCTCGCTGACCAGGCTGGCGGTGTCCGGCCAGTCGGCGTACAGGCCGGCGACGTCGGTGAGGACGACCAGCTTGCGGGCCTCCAGGGCGACCGCGAGGGCCGCGGCGGCGGTGTCCGCGTTGAGGTTGTGCAGCACCCCGTCGGCGTCCGGCGCGACCGTGGAGATCACCGGGATCCGGCCGGCCGCGATCAGGTCGGCCACCGCGGAGACGTCCACCGACTCCACGTCGCCGACCTGCCCGACGTCGACCGGTTCCCCGTCCACGTACGCGGGCCGCCGCACGGCGGTGAACAGCCCGGCGTCCTCGCCGGAGAGGCCGACGGCGAACGGGCCGTGCGCGTTGATCAGGCCGACCAGTTCCCGGCCGACCTGGCCCACGAGGACCATCCGGACGACGTCCATCGCCTCGGGCGTGGTGACCCGCAGGCCGCCCTTGAACTCGCTGGCGATGCCGAGCCGGTTCAGCATCGCGGAGATCTGCGGCCCGCCGCCGTGCACGACGACCGGCTTGAGGCCGGCGTACCGGAGGAAGACCATGTCGGCGGCGAAGGCGCGCTGCAGCTCGGGGTCGACCATGGCATTGCCGCCGTACTTGACCACGACGGTGGCGCCGGAGAAGCGGGCCAGCCAGGGCAGGGCCTCGATCAGCGTCTCGGCCTTGGCCTGGGCCCGGGTGAGGTCGGCGGTGAGACTCATGTGGAGTACGCCGAGTTCTCGTGCACGTACGCGTGCGACAGGTCGTTGGTCCAGATGGTCGCCGCGGCGTCACCGACGTGCAGGTCGATCCGGATGGTCACGTCCCGGCCGGTGAGGTCCACCTTGGACCGGTCCTCCGCGGCGGCCCCGCCCCGGCACACCCAGACGTCGTTGACCGCGACGTCCAGCGTGTCCGGTTCGAACGCGGCGGCGGTGGTGCCGACCGCGGCGAGGATCCGCCCCCAGTTCGGGTCGTTGCCGAACAGCGCGGTCTTGACCAGGTTGTTGCGGGCCACCGAGCGGCCCACCTCGACCGCGTCGTCCTCGCTCGCGGCGCCGACCACGTCGATGGCGATCTGCTTGGTGGCGCCCTCGGCGTCGGCGATCAACTGCTGGGCCAGGTCGTGGCAGGCGGCGGTGACCGCGGCGGTCAACTCCGCCTCGGTCGGCTCGATGCCGGACGCACCGCTGGCCAGCAGCAGCACGGTGTCGTTGGTGGACATGCAGCCGTCGGAGTCGACCCGGTCGAAGGTGACCCGGGTGGCGGCGCGCAGCGCGGCGTCCAGGGCCTCCGGGCCGGCCACCGCGTCGGTGGTGAGCACGCAGAGCATGGTGGCCATCGCCGGGGCGAGCATGCCGGCGCCCTTGGCCATGCCGCCGACGGTCCAGCCGCTGCCCCGGGCCACGGTGGTCTTGGGCCGGGTGTCCGTGGTCATGATCGCCTCGGCGGCCGGCTGCCCGCCGTCGCGGGACAGGCCACGGACGGCGGCGCGTACCCCGGGCAGGAGCTTGTCCATGGGCAGGCGCTCGCCGATCAGGCCGGTGGAGCAGACCGCGACCTCGCCGGCGCCGACCATCAGCCGGGGGCTGCTGGCGGTGAGCACGGCCGCGGCGTGTTCGGCGGTCGCGTGGGTGTCCTGGAAGCCGGCCGGGCCGGTGCAGGCGTTCGCCCCGCCGGAGTTGAGCACCACGGCGCGGACCACGCCGCCCCGCACGACCTGCTGGGTCCAGAGCACCGGGGCGGCCTTGACCCGGTTGGCGGTGAAGACGCCGGCGATGCCGACGTCGGGCCCGTCGTTGACGACGAGGGCGATGTCGCCGGCGCCGCTGGCCTTGAGGCCGGCGGCCACACCGGCCGCCCGGAAGCCCCGGGGGGTGGTCACTGTCATGGCGCGACTCCGAAGACGGGGAGGCCGGTGGTCTCGGGGAGGTCGAACATGAGGTTGGCGTTCTGCACGGCCTGGCCGGCCGCGCCCTTGCCCAGGTTGTCGATGGCGCTGACCACGATCACCCGGCCGGAGTCGACGTCGACCGTGGCCTGCAGGTGGCAGGAGTTCGAGCCGGCGGTGGCAGCGGTGTGCGGCCACGTCCCCTCCGGCAGCACGTGCACGAAGGGCGCGTCCACGTACGCGGCGGCGAGCACCTCGCGCGGGTCGGCGTCGCCGGTCGGCACGGCGGTTACGGTGGCCAGGATGCCGCGCGGCATGGGCGCGAGCACCGGGGTGAAGGAGAGGCTGGTCGCGCCGGTGGCCTGCTTGATCTCCGGCACGTGCTGGTGCGCGCCGACCTTGTAGGGCGACAGGTCGCCCATCACCTCGCTGCCGAGCAGGTGGGCCTTGGCGGCCCGGCCGGCGCCGGAGGTGCCGGAGGCGGCGACCACCACCACGTCGGCGGGGCGGACCGCGCCGGCGGCGATCAGCGGGGCCAGGGCGAGGGTGGTGGCCACCGCGTAGCAGCCGGTGCTGGCCACCCGGGTGGCCCCGGCGATCGCGGCCCGCTGGCCGGGCAGCTCGGGCAGGCCGTAGGTCCAGGCGCCGGCGTGCGGGCCGCCGTAGTAGCGGGCCCAGGCGTCCGCGTCGGCCAGCCGGTGGTCGGCGCCGAGGTCGACCACCTTGACGGTGGCGGGGAGAACCGCGGCGAGGGCCGCCGACTGGCCGTGCGGCAGGGCCAGGAAGATCAGGTCCGCGTCGGCCAGGGTGGTCGGGTCGGTCGCCCCGAACACCAGGTCGAGCCCGGCGAGCTGGGGGTGTACGACGGTGACGGGCTGGCCGGCCGAGGAGTGGGCGGTGGCGGCGACTAGATCGAACTCGGGGTGCCCGGCGAGCAGGCGCAGCAGCTCGCCGCCGGCGTACCCACTCGCCCCGGCGACCGCAACCCGGATACCCATACCTACCTCCGCATGACTATGCAACGGAGGTTAACAGAGATCAGCCTGGCACTGCAACTTCATGCAGCGGACTGCATGAAAGTTCGACGCCGCCTGGTCGGCCCGAGTGCCTTCGCGCACGTCGGCGGGCGCGGACGGACCGGTCAGCGCCTGCCCGGCACGTCGGACGGCGGTGCCATCGCCCTCGGGTACAGCCGCCAGCTGATCACGTTGGCGATCGCGACGCCGGCCAGCACCAGGGCGGCGGCCAGGGCCACCAGCAGGGGCGGCAGCACGTGGACCGCCGGAACCAGGACCACGAGCAGCACCAGGCCGATCGGCCGCGACCAGGAGACGCGGCTGAAGGCGGCGTAGTCGAGCATCGCCCGGCCGCCCAGGAACAGCGCGGGTCCGCCGAGGATGACCATGATCCGCGACGACGTGGCCTCGCCGACGGGTTCCGTGATGATGAGGCGGTCGCCCACGGCGCTGACCGCGACGCCGATCACCATGATCAGGTGCGCGTAGGACGCGAGCTCACCGACATAGGCCGGGGCCCGGGACGACGCGATGGCGGCGGGGAGCAACTCGCCCGCCCGGTAGTAGTAGATCTGCCAGAGCAGCACGGTGATCAGGAACGCCACCAGCAGCGCGGCCGTCCGCTCGCGCTGGAAACCGTACGGGCTGATCTGGATGCCGGAGGTCAGGATGGTCTCGCCGAAGGCGATGATGAGCACCTGCCGATAGCGCTCCGTCAGGTGCTCCTCCGCGATCGGCTGGCGCCGCAGTCCGGCGCGGCCCAGCCACGGCGTCGGGAAGTCGAGCAGCCCGGCGGCGTAGTCGACGAGGACCGCCACGGTCCACCAGGCCAGCCGCGGGCCGTCGGCCACGAAGATCCCGATGAGCCACGGCACCGCGGAGATGCATGCCCAGAAGACGATCCGGATGCTGACCCCGCGCGCGTAGCCGTCCCCGCCGAACAGCACGAGCCAGAGATGCCGGGACACCTGGACGGCGACGTAGACCCCCGCGAAGACGGCCGCGTAAGCCTCGAAGGCCCTCGGCAACGCGGCAGCCATCAGCAGGGCGCCGAGCATGGTCACGATGACCATGACCTGGATCATCGGCCGGGTGGGGTCGTACCGGTTGGTCGTCCAGGCCATGCGGTACCAGAGCCACCAGATGGCCAGGGCCAGCACCATCGCCGAGTAGAAGCCGTGCCAGGTCAGTTGCTCGACCAGGCGGTCGGAGAGGCGGGTGAGGGCGAAGACGAGCACCACGTCGAAGAGCAGTTCGACGAAGCCGGCCCGCTGCGGAGGCTTACGGCTCCCCGGCAGCTCCGCCGCCGCACCCCGAGTGGCCATGTGGGTTACCCTCGTTTGCCCCGTTTTGGCCAGTATCTCAGCCGTGGCGCGGGATGAGCGCCAGGCCGGGAGATTCGACGGGTGCCTACCGGCGTCCCGTCGATCAGCGCGGGCGGCATCGGGAACCGGGCCCGGGACACGCCGAGGGCCCCTCCCACCATGGCGGGAGAGGCCCTCGATCGATCACTCAGGCGCCGCGCAGGGTGGCGCCGAAGCGCTCCGCCGCCAGCGCCACCGCCGCGTCCCGGGCGGCCACCGCCTCCTCGACGGTGAGCGTCCGGTCCGGGGCCCGGAACGTGAGCTTGTACGCCAGCGACTTGCGGCCCGCGCCGAGCTGCGCCGAGGCGTACACGTCGAAGAGCCGGACGCCCTCCAGCAGCTCGCCGGCCCCCTCGACGAGCGCCCGCTCCACCTCGGCGGCCGGGACCGGCTCGTCCACCACCAGCG
The DNA here is from genome assembly GCF_026013475.1 of Micromonospora yasonensis. Lineage (GTDB taxonomy): Bacteria > Actinomycetota > Actinomycetes > Mycobacteriales > Micromonosporaceae > Micromonospora > Micromonospora yasonensis. Next base: position 17,893 of record NZ_JAPDPH010000110.1, read on the forward strand.
CCACATCGATCAACGCGGGCGGGAAGGTGGAGATGGCCGGCCCGGCCACCAGCGGCGCGGCGGGCAGCGCGTTCAGGTTCAGCTCCATGGCGCTGGTCCGGCGGGGCAGTTCCAGGTTGTCCACCACGACCGGGTGCAGCTCGCCCGCGTAGCCGACGGTGGTGTCGTCCACTCGCAGCTCGGCGCAGCGGCCGGGGTGCCACGGAGCGTGCTCGGCGGCCCGGACGGTGACCCGGTCCGCCGGGAAGCCGGCGGCGGCCAGCACGGCCCGGCCGGCCTCGACGGCGTCCGCCCAGCCGGCCACCCGGCCCGCGCCCCACCAGCCGGCCGGCTCGATCTCGCCGGCGAGGGCCACCGCGACGTGCCGTGGCTGGTCCGGCACCACCGCGTCGGCGGCGGCGAACTCCTCGTCGGTGGGGCGCCGGTCCACGCCCATGGCAGGCGGGCTGCCGGCACCCGGGCGCGGGTGGAACACCGCCCCGATCTCGTAGATCGCCAGGTCGCGCTGGCCCCGGCTCACGTTGCGCTTGAGGATGCCGAGCAGCGGGCCGAGCAGCGTGGTACGCAGCAGCGGCTGCTCCTCGGACAGCGGGTTGGCCACCCGGACCGCCGGGCGGCGCGGGTCGTCGGCGGGCAGGCCGAGCTGGTCGGCCAGGTCGGCGGAGACGAACGGGTGGGCGAGGACCTCGACGTACCCGCGCTCGGCGAGCGACCGGGCGACCGCCCGGCGGCGCAGCTGCTGCCAGGTGAGGCCCCGGCCGGCGGGTGCGGTGGGCAGCTCCGACGGCACCCGGTCGTACCCGTCGAGACGGACCACCTCCTCGACCAGGTCGGCCGGGTCGGTGAGGTCGGGCCGCCAGCTCGGCGGGGTCACCGTCAGCACCTCGGCGCGGCCGGCGGCGGCCACCCCGACCTCGCCGGGGTCCTCGCCGAGCCGGTCGGTGCCCCGGGTGACCGTGCAGCCGACCTGCTCCAGCAGCTCGACCACCCGCTCCGGCGAGTAGACCACGCCGACCCGGCGCGACGGCAGGTCCGCCGGCAGGGTGATCGGGGTACGCGGCCGGACGTGGTCGATGTCGAGGATCTCGGCACCGACGCTGCCGCTGGCGTGCTCGGTAAGCAGCCGTACCGCCTTCTCCAGCGCGACGAGCGCGAGCGCCGGATCGACGCCGCGCTCCCAGCGCTTGGCGGCCTCGCTGAACAGCTTGTGCCGGCGGGCGGTGCGGCCCACCATCGCCGGGTCCCAGTGCGCCGCCTCGAAGAGCACGTTCGTGGTGGAGGCGACCACCTCGCTGGTCTCGCCGCCCATCACCGCGGCCAGCGAGATGGGACCGGTGTCGTCGCAGATCACCATGTCCTCGGCGACCAGGGTGCGGGTGACCCCGTCCAGGGTGGTCAGCTTCTCACCCGGCTCGGCGCGGCGGACCACCAGCGGGCCGCTGATCCGGTCGGCGTCGAAGGCGTGCATCGGCTGGCCGAGCTCGAGCATCAGGTAGTTGGTGATGTCGACCGGCAGCGAGATGCTCCGGATGCCGGCCACGGTGAGCCGCCGGGCCAGCCAGCCCGGGGTCTCCGCGGTCGGGTCGATGCCGCGGACCAGCCGCGCGGCGAACCGGTCGCAGCCGACCGTGTCCCGCACCTCGACCGGGTACGCCGGCTCGGCGGTCCCGCCCGGGGCGTCGACCGCCGCCGGGTCGCGGAACGGCACGCCGAGGGCGAGCGACAGCTCGCGGGCGACGCCGCGCACGCTGAGCGCGTACCCGCGGTCCGGGGTGATCTCCATCTCGACCACGACGTCGTCGAGGCCGACCACCGGGCGGGCGTCGTCGCCGGGCTTGGCGGGGGTGTCCTCGGGCAGCACGATGATGCCCGAGTGGTCGTCGCCCAGGCCCAGCTCCCTGGCGGAGCAGATCATGCCGTTGGAGTTGCGCCCGTACGTCTTGCGCGCGCCGATGGCGAAGTTGCCGGGCAGCACGCCGCCGGGAAGGATCACCACCACCCGGTCACCCGGGGCGAAGTTGCGTGCCCCGCAGACGATCTCCTGCGGCTCGCCGGTGCCGTTGGCGGCCCCGACGTCGACCTTGCAGAACCGGATCGGCTTCTTGAAGCCGGTCAGCTCCTCGATCTCCAGGACCTCACCGACCACCAGCGGACCGGTGACCGACTCCCGCAGGTCCTCGATGGACTCCACCTCGATACCGAGGTCGACCAGCGCCTGCTCCAGGTCGCCGGCGGGCAGGTCGGCGGGGAGGTCGACGTACTCCCGCAGCCAACTGACAGAAACTCGCATGACTGTTAAACCACCGTCTCCGTAACTCGTGCCCGCACCGTCTACACGCCGAACGCGCGGGTGAACCGCACGTCGCCCTCGGCCATGTCCCGCATGTCGCTGACCCCGTGGCGGAACATCACGGTCCGGTCGATGCCCATGCCGAACGCGAATCCGGAGTAGACCTCCGGGTCGATGCCGCAGGCCCGCAGCACCCGCGGGTTGACCATGCCGCAGCCGCCCCACTCGACCCACTGCGGACCGTCCCGGTGCTCCTCGAACCAGATGTCGAACTCGGCCGACGGCTCGGTGAACGGGAAGTAGTGCGGCCGGAACCGGGTCTTCGCGTGCTCGCCGAACATGGCCCGGGCGAAGTGGTCCAGCGTGCCGCGCAGGTGCGCCATGGTGATGCCCTTGTCCACCACCAGGCCCTCGACCTGGTGGAAGACCGGGGCGTGGGTGGCGTCCAGCTCGTCGGTGCGGTAGACCCGGCCGGGCACGACCACGTAGATCGGCGGCTTGCGGGTGAGCATGGTGCGCGCCTGCACCGGCGACGTGTGGGTACGCAGCACCAGGCCGGAGCTGCCCGAACCGTCCTGCGGGGCGATGTGGAAGGTGTCCATCAGGCCGCGCGCCGGGTGGTCGGCGGGGATGTTCAGCGCGTCGAAGTTGGTCCACTCCAGCTCGACCTCGGGGCCCTCGGCGATCTCGTAGCCCATGCCGATGAACAGGTCGCTGATCTGCTCCATCAGGGTGCTGAGCGGGTGCCGGGCGCCGCGCGGCCGGCGGTCGTACGGCAGGGTCACGTCGACCCGCTCCTCGACCAGCACCCGCGCGGCCCGCTCCTGCTCCAGGGTCTCCTGCCGGGCGGCGTACGCGGTCTCGATGGCGCGGCGGGCCTCGTTGACCCGCTTGCCGGCGTCAGCCTTGCCGGCCGGCGGCAGCGCGCCGATCTCCCGGCGGGCGAGCGAGACCGGGGCGCGGTCCCCGAGGTGCGCGGGGCGCAGCGCGGCCAGCGCGTCCGGGTCGGCGGCGGCGGCGAACGCCTTCTCGGCGTCGGCCACGGCCCCGGCCAGGGCGTCCGGGTCGAGCAGGGCCACCTGCTTCGGGTCGTACGGATCGTTGCGGTAGCTCATGGTGAACGGGCACTCCCTCACGGCGGGCGCCGGCCCTCACGGGCGGCTAGGCGAGTCTACGGACGCGCGGCTTCGCCGCAGCCCGCCGGTGGGAGGTACGCAGGGGGAAGGGTCAGGCCCGCCGCCCGCCGACACCGGCGGGCTGGCTAAACGAACGCCGTGGCGCGTTCATCATCCGGCTGACTCCCCTGCTGTGTCGCCCGCGCGACCCGTCGGTCGGCGCAGTGCTCTCGCTGAAGCGTACAGGCAGACGGCCGCGGCCGCAGCCAGGTTCAGGCTCTCGGCGCGCCCGTGCAGCGGCACCCGGACCCGGGCGTCGGCCGCGGCGGTCAGCTCCTCGGGCAGGCCGTGCGCCTCGGAGCCGAAGAGCCAGGCGGTGGGGGTGGCGAGCTGGCCGGCGTCGGTCAGGTCGTCCAGGTCGCTGTCGCCGTACCCCGTGGTGGCGAGAATCGAGAGCCCGGCCGCACGCAGCGCGTCGACCGCGTGGACCGGGTCGGCGGCGCGGACCACGTCGACGTGGAAGAGGCTGCCGGCGGAGGCCCGCACGCACTTGCCGTTGTACGGGTCGACCGCGTCGCCCGCGAAGACCACCGCGCCCGCGCCGGCCGCGTCCGCGGTGCGCAGGACGGTGCCGGCGTTGCCCGGGTCGCGGATCTCGGCGAGCACCGCGACCAGCCGCGGCCCGCGCGCGAGGGCCCGCTCCAGGGGTACGTCGAGATGACGGCAGACGGCGACCAGGCCCTGCGGCGCGACCGTCTCGGTGAGCGCGGCGAGGGCCTCGTCGGTGACCTCGGAGACCGGGACGTCGACCCCGGCGGCCCGGGCCGCGAGATCGGCGTACCGGTCGAGGGCGGCCGGGGTGCCGAACAGCTCGACCACCGTGCCGGCCCGGGCGAGGGCCTCGCGGACGGCCTGCGGCCCCTCGGCCAGGAACCGGCCGCTGTTCTCGCGGTCCCGGCGGCGCTGCAACCGGCGGGCCGCGACGACCCTGGGCGTACGCGGGGTGAACGGGCCGGAGACAGCGTCGAGGCGCCTCCCGCGCGATGGTGACTGCATGGGAGACGCCTCGATCTGCTGCTGGTACGGGTGGATCAGGCGGCCTGGGCCGCGGCGCCACCGGTGCCCTCGGCCGCCACGGCGGCCCGGGCCAGCTCGACGATCGCGGCGAACGCCGCGGCGTCGTTGACGGCCAGGTCGGCCAGGATCTTGCGGTCGACCTCGATGCCGGCCAGGCGCAGGCCCTGGATCAGCCGGTTGTAGGTGAGGCCGTTGGCCCGGGCGCCGGCGTTGATCCGCTGGATCCAGAGCTGCCGGAAGTCGCCCTTGCGGTCACGACGGTCCCGGTAGGCGTACTGCATCGAGTGCAGCACCTGCTCCTTGGCCTTGCGGTAGAGGCGGGAGCGCTGACCGCG
>NZ_JAPDPH010000111.1 GCF_026013475.1 Micromonospora yasonensis
CGGAGACGCTGCGCCGCCGGGGCGTCGGCGTGGGCGGCCTGGTGGGCCTGCTCCTGCCCCGCTCGGTCCCGTTCGCCGTGGCGGTCCTCGCCGTGCTGAAGACCGGCGCGGCCTACGTACCGATGGATCCGGCCAACCCGCCCGCCCGGCTGCGGTACCTGCTCGACGACACGGCCGCGCCGGTCGTGCTCACCTGCGCCGAGCTGGCGCACCTGGTGCCCGACGACCGGGCGCTCCTGGTGCCCGGCCTGGACACGCCGGTCGCCGAGGCCGACCCCGGACCGGTAGCGGGCAGCGGGCCGAGGCGCCGGCCCCGGCGCCGACCGACGCCGTCGACCGAGGATCTGGCGTACGTCATCTACACCTCCGGGTCCACCGGCCGCCCGAAGGGCGTCATGGTCACCCATCGCGGCGCGTGCAACTACGTACGCTGGGCGGCCCAGGCCTACCGGCTGCGGCCCGGGGACACCGTCCCGCTGCACTCGTCGATCGGGTTCGACCTGGCCGTCACGAGCCTGCTCGTCCCGCTGGTCAGTGGGGCCACCGTCCGGATGATCGGCGAGCACCTCGGCCCGGAGGCGCTGGGCGAGGCGCTGCGCCGGCAGCAGCGGGCGTTCGGGCTGGTCAAGATCACGCCGGCCCAGCTCGACCTGGTCAACCACCAGCTCGACCCGGCCGAGCTGGCCGACCGCACCCGGTGTTTCGTCATCGGCGGCGAGAACCTGCGCACCGACCAGGTGGCGCCCTGGCGGGCCCACGCGCCGGCGACCGCGCTGGTCAACGAGTACGGGCCGACGGAGACCGTGGTCGGCTGCGCCGCGTACGAGGTCGACCCGGGTACGCCGGCCGACGGCTCCGTCCCGATCGGCCGGCCGATCGCCAACACCGAGCTGTACGTGCTCGACGGCTGGCTGAACCCGGTCCCCGTGGGTGTGGTCGGCGAGCTGTACGTCGGCGGGGCCGGCGTGGCGCGCGGGTACCTGCACCAGCCGAGGTTGACCGCCGAGCGGTTCGTCCCGAACCCGTTCTCGCCCGTGCCCGGCGGGCGGCTGTACCGCACGGGTGACCTGGTGCGGATGCGCCCGGACGGGAACCTCGAGTACCTGGGCCGCGGCGACAGCCAGGTCAAGCTGCGCGGTTACCGCATCGAGTGCGGCGAGATCGAGGCGGCCGTACGGCGGTGCCTGCCGGACCGCGACGTGACCGTGCAGCTGCGCCGCGACGACCCCGACGACCCGCGGCTCGTCGCGTACCTGGCGGGCGGCGCGGACGCCGACGTGGCGGCCCTCCGCGGCGCCCTGGCCGCCGAACTGCCGCCTTACATGGTGCCCGCCGCGTTCGTCTTCCTCGACGCGCTGCCGCTGACCGGCAACGGAAAGGTCGACGCCGCCGCGCTGCCCCCGCCCGGTCGCGCGGACGTCCCCCGGCCGCGCCCCGCGCCCGAGCCGGACGAGCCGGCCGCGCCCGAACCGCCGCCCGCCGACCCCGACCGGGAGCCCTGGGACGCCGCCCGGGTCCGCGTGGAGCGGCTGGTCGTGGACGTGTGGCGCGACGTGCTCGGGGTGGACCAGGTCGGGATGCGGGACAACTTCTTCGACCTCGGCGGCCACTCGATGCGCCTGCTGGCCGTCCTCGAGCGGCTCCGCGCACAGCTCGGCGAGGTCGTCACGGTCACCGACCTGTTCCGGCACTCCACGGTGGACTCGCTGGCGACCTTCCTGACCACCGCCACCACCGGCACCTTGCCCGCGCCGGCCGACCCGCGACCCGCGCCGGTCGCCGCCGCCCGGCCGTCCGCCGGCACCGGCGACGACACCGGCCAGCCCGGCGGCCTGATCGCCGTCGTCGGCCTGGCCTGCCGCTTCCCCGGCGCCCGGACCGTCGAGGAGTACTGGCACAACATCAGCGCCGGGGTGGAGTCGGTCCAGGAATTCAGCGTCGAGGAGATGCTGGCCGACGGCGCGGACCCGACCCGCCTCGACGACCCGGCGTACGTCCGGGCCGGCACCTACCTGCCCGGGGTCGACCAGTTCGACGCGGCCTTCTTCGGCTTCACGCCCCGCGAGGCGCAGACCCTCGATCCGCAGCACCGGCTGCTGCTCGAGTGCGCCTGGCACGCGCTGGAACACGCCGGCTACGACCCGTCCGGCCATCCCGGCCGGATCGGCCTGTTCGCCGGCTCCGGTCGCAGCAGCTACCTCCTCGACCACCTGAGCAGCCACCCCGAGCTGCTGAGCAGCATCGGCGAGCACCAGCTCTCGCTGAGCAACGACAAGGACTTCCTGCTCAGCCGGGTGGCCTACAAGCTCGACCTCACCGGGCCCGCGGTCACCGTCGCCACCGCCTGCTCGACCTCGCTGGTGGCCGTGCACCTCGGCCGGCAGAGCCTGCTGGCCGGGGAGTCCGACCTGGTCCTGGCCGGCGGGGTCAGCGTCTTCCCCGCCCAGCGGCGCGGCTACCTCTACCACGACGGCGGGATCTACTCCCCCGACGGGCACTGCCGCCCGTTCAGCGCGGACGCGCGCGGCAGCATCGAATCCAGCGGCGTCGGCATCGTCGCGCTCAAACGGCTGGAGGACGCGGTCGCCGACGGCGACACCGTCTACGCCGTGATCCGTGGCTCCGCGATCAACAACGACGGCGCCCGCCGCACCGGCTACACCGCACCCGGCGTCGACGGTCAGGTCGAGGTGGTCAGCAGCGCGCTGGCGGCGGCTGGCGTGGACCCCCGGTCGGTGAGCTACGTGGAGGCCCACGGGACGGGCACGAGCCTCGGCGACCCGATCGAGGTGACCGCGCTGACCGAGGCGTTCCGGCGCGCCACCGACGACCGTGGCTTCTGCGCCCTCGGCTCGGTCAAGGCCAACATCGGGCACACCGACGCGGCGGCCGGTGTCGCCGGCCTGATCAAGACGGTCATGGCGCTGTGGACGCGTACGCTGCCGCCGACGATCAACGTCAGCCGGCCCAACCCGGCGATCGACTTCGCGGCCAGCCCGTTCTACCTGAACGACAGCGCGCGGCCGTGGCTCGGCGACGGCCCGCGCCGGGCGGGGGTCAGCTCCTTCGGCATGGGCGGCACCAACGCCCACGTGGTGCTGGAGGAGCCGCCGGCCACCCCGGCCACGCCGCCGCCGGTGCCGGCCACCGGGCCGCAGCTGCTGGCCGTCTCGGCCCGTACGGTCGAGTCGCTGGACCGGCAGACGCGCCGGCTCCGCGACTTCCTCGACGCGCACCCTGAGGCGGATCTCGGGGACGTCGCGGCCAACCTGGGCCGACGCCAGTCGATGACCCATCGGCGCTTCGTCGTCGCGGCGGACCGCGCCGACGCGCTGCTCGCCCTCGACTCGCCGCAACGGCGATTCACCGGCACCCACCCCGGCGGCCGGCGGCCGCTGGTGTTCGCCTTCCCGGGCCACGGCGCCCAGCACGTGGCGATGGGCGCCGGTCTGTACCGCGCCGAGCCGACCTACCGGGCCGTGGTGGACGAGTGCGCCGAACTGCTCCGCGACGACCTGGGGCTCGACCTGCGTACCCTGCTGTGCCCGCCGCCCGACGGCCGCGAGCGGGCCGAGCGGCTGCTCGCCCGGCCCGCGCTGATCCAGCCCGCGCTGTTCGTCACCGAGTACGCGCTCGCCCGGTCGCTGCTCGCCCGGGGCGTGGCCCCGGACCTGATGGTGGGGCACAGCCTCGGCGAGTACGTCGCCGCGTGCCTCGCCGGCGTCTTCTCCCCGGCCGACGCGCTGCGCCTGGTGTCCGCCCGCGGTGCGTTGGTCGAGCGGACCCCGGCGGGGGCGATGCTCGCGGTGAGCCTGCCCGAGGCGGCGGTGACCGGGCTGCTCGGCACGGGCCTGGCGCTGGCGGCGGTCAACGCGCCCGAGCTGTGCGTGGTGTCCGGCGCGCCCGAGGAGGTCGAGGAGCTTCGGCAGCGGCTGACCGGCGACGGGGTCGACTGCCGGCCGCTGCGGGTCACCCGCGGCTACCACTCCCCCCTGCTCGACCCGGTGCTCGACGAGTTCGCCGAGCACGCCCGCCGGGTGGACTTCCGGGAACCCGAGCGCCCCTACCTGAGCAATCTGACCGGCGGCCCGGTCGCCCCCGGGCAGGTCACGGACCCGGGGTACTGGGTGCGGCACCTGCGCGAGCCGGTGCGGTTCGCCGAGTCGGCCGCGCTCCTCGCCGAGCAGGACGTGGTCCTCGCCGAACTGGGGCCCGGGCACGCCCTCGGCGGCCTGGCCCGGTTGGCCGGTCTGAAGCCCGGTCAGGTCGTGGCGGCGATGCGGCATCCGCGCAGCGACGCCGACGACCTCGTCACGATGCTGGACGCGGTCGGCCGGCTGTGGCTGTCCGGCGTACCGGTGGACTGGACCCGGTGCCACGGCGGCCCGCGCCGGCGGCTGGCCCTGCCCGGCTACCCGTTCGAGCGGCAGCGGTACTGGGTGGACGCGGTGCCACGGCCGAGCCTGGCCGGCCCGGCGCCAGCCGCTCCGGCGATTACCCCGGACGCGCCGGACGCGCCCGACCCGGTCGACGCCGGCAACCGCCCGGCGGTCGGCACCGCCTACGTCGCCCCGAGCACACCCGCACAGGAGTGCGTGGCGGAGATCTGGAGCGAGCTGCTCGGCATCCGGCCGATCGGCGCGCACGACAACTTCTTCGAGTTGGGCGGGCACTCGCTGCTCGCCACCCAGCTCGTCGTGCGGCTGCGGGCCCGGCTCGGCGTGGCGCTGCCACTCGAGATGGTCTTCGCGCAGCCGACCGTCGTCGAACTCGCGGCGGCGCTGCCGGCCACCGCGCCCGCCCCGGCACCCGCCGTCGTCGAGCAGCCCGCCGCCGCGCCGGCCCAACCGGCCATCCCCCGCGCCGAACCCGACGCCGGCCCGGCCCCGCTCTCCTCGGGGCAGCACCGGCTGTGGTTCCTCGACCAGGCGTACCACCAGAACGCCTACGCCGTGAGCACGGCGCTGCTGCTGGACGGCGCGCTCGACGTCGACGCGCTGCGCGCCGCGCTCGCGGAACTGGTCCGGCGGCACGAGTCGCTGCGTACCGTCTTCCCGCTCGGCCCCGACGGCGACCCGGTCCAACAGGTGCGACCGCCCGGCGCGGTCGACCTGGCGATCGTGTCCGCGCCGGCGGACGCGGACAGCCCGGGCACCGCCGATGCGCGCAGCATCGTGGAGCCGGCGGTCGCCGACGCGGTGCCGTCGTGGGTGCACGCGGCCCTGGCCGCCGACGTCCGGCGCCCGTTCCACCTCGCCGGTGGGCCGCTGTTCCGGGCCGTGCTGCTCCGCGTCGCCGACGACCGGCACGTGCTGTCGCTGACCATGCACCACAACGTCTCCGACGGGTGGTCCCTCGGCGTCATCGCCGGCGAGCTGGCCACGCTCTACGACGCCGCCCTCGCCGGCCGGCCCTCGCCGCTGCCCGAACTCGCCGTCCAGTACGGCGACTACGCGCGCTGGCAGCGCAGCCGGATGGCGGACACCGACAGCGACGACATGCGGTACTGGCGCCGGCAACTCGCCGGGGTGGCCACCGTGCTGGAGGTGCCCACCGACCGGCCCCGGCCGCCGGTGCAGACGTTCGACGGCGCGGTCAGCACCCGCCTCCTGCCCCCGCGGGCGGCCGACGAACTGCGCCGCTTCAGCCAGGCCCGGGGCGCCACCCTGGCGATGACCGTGCTGGCCGCGCTGAAGGCCCTGCTCTGGCGCTACACCGGCCAGGCCGACATCTGCGTCGGCACCCCGGTCGCCGGGCGGGTCCGCGCCGAACTCGAACCGATGGTCGGCTTCTTCGTCAACATGCTGCCGTTGCGGACCGTACTCGACGGCGACTGGACCTTCGAGGAGCTGCTCGGGCAGGTCCGGCGTACCGCGCTGGGGGCGTACGACCACCAGGAGGTGCCGTTCGAGCGGCTCGTGGACCTCGTCGACGCGCCCCGCGACCTCAGCCGGAATCCCCTGTTCCAGGTGATGTTCAACATGCTGAACGTGCCCGAACAGGACCTGCGGACGACCGGGCTGCGGATGGCGCAGTTCTCCGTCGAGCCGGGCATCGCCCAGCAGGACCTGGCCCTGTACGCGTACGAGGTGGACGAGGGGCTGCGGTTCCGGCTGGAGTACAACACCGACCTGTTCGACGCGGCGACCGCCGAGCGGATGATGGGCCACCTGGAGACGCTGCTCGCCGCCGCCGTCGCCGAGCCCGACGCCCGGCTGGCCGACGTCGCCGTCCTCACCCCCGCCGAGCTGGCCCGGGTCGCCGACTGGAACGACACCGCCACCCCGCTCGGCTGGGCCCCGCCGGTCGGCGCCGCGCCGACCCTGGTCGAGCTGATCGAACACCAGGTGGCGACCAACCCCGACCGGCCCGCCGTGACGTTCGGGGCGACCACGCTCAGCTACACCGAGCTCAACGCCCGGGCCAACCGGCTCGCCCACCGACTACGCCGGGCCGGCGTCGGCCCGGACGTCACGGTCGCCGTCTGCCTGCACCGGTCCGAGGAACTGCCGGTGGCCCTGGTCGGCGTGCTCAAGGCGGGCGGCGCGTACGTCCCGGTGGACCCGGACTACCCGACCGAGCGGCAGCGGTACGTGCTGGCGCACAGCGGGGCGGCCGTCCTGCTCACCGAGGCCGACCTGGCCGACCGGTTCGCCGGGTACGCCGGCGAGGTGCTGTGCGGCGGCGACCCGGCCCTGTCCGGCGAGCCGGACACCGACCCCGAGCCGCTGGCCGTACCGGACCACCTCGCGTACGTGATCTACACGTCCGGATCGACGGGACGCCCCAAGGGCGTGCGGGTGACGCACGGCGCGGTCGTCAACACCCTGGCGGCGATGCGTGAGCGGCCGGGCCTGACCGGCGACGGCACCATGCTCGCGATGGCCAGCTTCGCCTTCGACATGTCCGTACCGGAGCTGTTCCTGCCCCTCGTGGTCGGCGCCCGAATGCTGATGGTGGGGCGCGACGTCGCCTACGACGCGGCCCGGCTGGCCGACCTGCTCGACGCCGAAGGCGTCACCCTCGCGCAGGGCACCCCGGCGACCTGGCGGCTGCTGATCGAGTCCGGCTGGGCCGGGCGGCCCGGCCTGACGGCCGTGTGCGGCGGCGAGGCGGTGTCCGCGCCGTTGGCCCGGCAGCTGGCCGAACGGGTGGGCGCGTTGTGGAACCTCTACGGCCCGACCGAGGCCGCCGTCTGGACCACGATGGACCCGGTCGAGCCCGGCTTCACCCACCTCACCATCGGCCGGCCGATCGGCAACATGCGCGTCTACGTGCTCGATCCGCAGCTGTCCCCCGCCCCGGTGGGCGTCCTCGGTGAGCTGTACCTCGGCGGCGCGGGGCTGGCCCGCGACTACCACGGTGACCCGGACCTCACCGCGCAGCACTTCGTGCCGGACCCGTACGGCGGCGGCCGGCTGTACCGCACCGGCGACCTCGGCCGCTGGCTGCCCGACGGCCGGATCGAGTTCGTGGGCCGCAGCGACTCGCAGGTGAAGGTGCGCGGCTTCCGCATCGAACTGGGCGAGATCGAGGCGGTGCTGCGGCAGGGCCCGTCGGTCCGCGACGCCGCCGTGGTGGTCCGCGAGGACGGGGGCGAGCAGGCGATCGTGGCCTACCTGGCGCTGAGCACCGGGGCGGAACCCGGCGCGGACCCGGACCAGGGGACGACAACGGAGGTCACGGCAGACTTCGACGTCGACCCGGGCCCGTGGCGGGCCTTCGCCCGCACCTACCTGCCGGACTACATGGTGCCGTCAGCCTTCGTGCTGCTCGACCGGATGCCGCTCAACGCCAACCGCAAGGTCGACCGGGCGGCGCTGCCCGCGCCCCGGCGCGGTGGCGCGGGGGTCGGTGCCACCGCGCCGGACACCCCGCTGCGCAAGGCGCTGGCCGAGCGGTGGGCGGCGGTGCTCGGGTACGACCGCGTCGGCATCGACGACGACTTCTTCGACCTCGGCGGCGACTCCTTCAAGGCGATCAAGGCGCTGGCCGGGACCGACCCGGCGATCAGCGTCCTGGACCTGTTCCGCCACCCGACGATCCGGTCGTTGACCGAGCACCTGGACGCCACCGGCGGCTCCGCCGGCCGGCTGCTGCACGAGCTGACCCCCGCGCGACCGGGGACGCCGACGACGCTGACGCTGGTCTGCGTACCGTTCGGTGGCGGCAGCGCGATCACCTTCCAGCCGCTCGCGGACGCCCTCCCCGCGGGCGTGGCGCTGTACGCCCTGGAGCGGCCCGGCCACGACCTGAACCGCCCCGACGAGCCCCTGCTCGGCCTGGACGAGCTGGTGGACCGCTGCGTGGCGGAGGTCGTCGACGGGATCACCGGCCCGGTGGCGGTGTACGGGCACTGCGTGGGCGGTGCCGAGGCGGTGGAGCTGGCCCGCCGGCTGGAGGCGGCCGGGGTCGAGCTGACCGGCGTGGTCATCGGCGCCCACTTCCCCGCCCCGCGACTGCCCGGGCGGCTGTTCAGCTGGCTACGGCGGTGGTTCCCGATGGAGCGCTGGACGTCGAAGCGGCGGACCCTGGAGGCGCTGCGGGCGATGGGCTTCTTCACCGAGGTCTTCGACGAGCAGGAGAAGGACTTCGTGATGCGCGTGGTCCTGGCCGACGCCGCGATGGGCGAGGACTACTACACCGACGTCTACGCCAGCGGGCTGCCCCGGAAGCTGTCGGCCCCGCTCGTCTGCGTCGTCGGCAGCGGCGACCGGGCCACCGAGCTGTACCAGGAGCGGTACCTGGAGTGGGAGTTCTTCTCCGACCGGGTGTCGCTGGAGGTCATCGAGGGTGCCGGCCACTACTTCGCCAAGCACCAGCCGGCCGAGGTGGCGCGCATCGTCCTGGCGCACTGCGCCCCGCCGGCGGCGGTGCCCGCCGAGCGGCGGCAGCCGGCCGACAACGCGGCCCCGGAGACCGACACGACCGCGCCGGTCGAGGAGCCGGCGGAGCGCGAGCCCGTCCCGGCCGCCCCCCGACCCGCGCGGGCGATGCCCAGCCTGGCCGTGTTCTACCTGGTCGCGATCGGTCAACTCGTCTCGCTGATCGGCAGCGGACTGACCGGCTTCGGCATGAGCCTGTGGGTCTACCAGCGGACCGGGTCGGTCTCGTTGTTCGCCACCGCCACCGTCCTGGCGCTGCTGCCGGCCGTGGTCCTCTCCCCGATCGCCGGCGCGCTGGCGGACCGGTGGGACCGACGTCTGATCATGATCCTGGCCGACAGCCTGGCCGCCACCGGCACGGTCAGCCTCGCGCTGCTGCTCTGGCTGGGCCAGCTCCAGCTCTGGCACGTGTTCACCGCCATCACCGTCACCGCGGTGGCGACCGCCTTCCAGCAACCCGCCTACCTGGCGGCCGTCACACAACTGGTGCCGAAGCGGTACTACGGGCGGGCCAACGGCATCGTCTCCCTCGGTACGGCGACGAGCACCGTGCTGGCGCCGCTGGTCGGCGGCGCGCTGGTGATCGCGGTCGGGCTGCGCGGCATCGTCGTCATCGACCTGCTCACCTTCGCCGTCGCGGTCGCCGTCACACTGTCGGTCCGCTTCCCGGACACCCTGTTCGTCCGGCGCGAGGAGCCGTTCCGGCAGGAGGTCCTGGGCGGCTGGCGGTTCATCGTCCGCCGGCACGGCCTGGTCGCCCTGGTCGTGCTGGTCGCGTCGCTGAACTACTTCTTCGCCCTGGTCGAGGTCCTGGTCACGCCGCTGACCCTGTCCTTCGGCGACCCGGCGGTGCTGGGCCGGGTGCTCGCCGCCAGCGGGGTCGGCATGCTCGTCGGCTCGGTGCTGATGGGCGTGTGGGGCGGCACCGCCCGGCGTACCACGGGCATCCTGGCCAGCGTCGTGCTGCTCGGCGCGTCGCTGCTCACCGTCGGCCTGCACCCGAGCCCGCTGTTCCCGGCCCTCGGCCTGTTCGGCATGGGCCTGGCCACGGCGCTGGTGAACACGCACTGGCTGGCCATCGTGCAGGCCAAGGTGGGGCTCGACCTGCAGGGCCGGGTGCTGTCCATGGGCCAGATGCTGTCCTGGCTGATGGTGCCGGCCGGGTTCCTCAGCGCCGGCCCGCTCGCCGAGCACGTCTTCGCCCCGCTGGTGCCGCCCGACGGCGTGCTGGCCACCGTCGTCGGCACCGGGCCGGGTCGCGGCATGGCCTTCGCGGCGATCGTGGCCGGCGTCTGCGCGCTCGGTCTCGCCGCCGCCGGCATCGCCTACCGACCGATCCGCGACGTCGAGGACGAACTGCCCGACAACGACCCGGGCAGCGTCATCCTCGCCGACAAGGACCGCCTGCAGGAGGCGGCCGACCGCCAGCTCGCGCTGCACCGCAGCGGAGGTGCCCGCCGGTGAGCGTCCCCACCCGATCCGCCGGACCGACCCGCCGGACCACCGGCCGGCGCGCGAGCGCCGCCACCGCCGACGTGGACTGCCTGCACCGGATGGTGGCCGCGCAGGCGGCCCGGACCCCCGAGGCGGAGGCGGTCCGGCACGCCGACCGGGCCCTGTCCTACCGCGAGCTCGACGAGGCGGCGAACCGGCTGGCCCGGGTGCTGCTCGATCGCGGGGTGACCCGGGAGGAGCGGGTCGGCGTCTGCCTGCCACGCACGCCGGACCTGGTCGTCGCGCTGCTCGCCGTGCTCAAGGCCGGCGCCTGCTACGTCCCGCTGGACCCGGCGTACCCGCCGGCCCGGGTGGCCTTCATGACCGCCGACTCCGGGGTACGGCTGGTGCTGACCCGCGCCGACCTCGCCGACCGGTTCCCCGACACGGCCGTCCCGGTCGACCGGCTCGATCCGGGCGGGGACGGCACCGACCCGGCGGTGGCGGTGACGCCGACCGACCTGGCGTACGTCATCTACACCTCGGGCTCCACCGGCCGGCCCAAGGGGGTGGCCATCGAACACCGGTCGGCGTCGGTGCTCATGCACTGGACCCGGCAGACCTTCGACGACACCGAACTGGGCGGCATGCTCGCCGCCACCTCCGTCTGCTTCGACCTGTCCATCTTCGAGATCTTCGGGCCGCTCTGCTGGGGCGGCCGGGTGCTGCTCGTCGACGACGTGCTGGCCCTCGCCGCCCCCGGGGCGGACCGGCTGCCCGTCACCCTGGTCAACACCGTGCCCTCGGCGATGGGCGAGCTGCTCACCGCGGGCGCCCTGCCGGCGGGCGTGCGCACGGTCTGCCTGGCCGGCGAGCCACTCACCGCCGCGCTGGCCGCCCGGGTGTGGTCCCGTCCGCACGTACGCCGGCTCTGCAACCTGTACGGCCCGTCCGAGGACACCACCTACTCCACCTGGGCCGAGGTGCCGCCGGACAGCGGGGACCCGCCGATCGGCCGCCCGCTGCCGCACACCCGGGTCTACGTCCTTGACCCCGACGGGCAGCCTGTCCCGCCCGGCGAGCCCGGCGAACTGCACCTGGCCGGGGCGGGCCTGGCCCGCGGCTATCTCGACCGGCCCGAGGAGACCCGGGCCCGGTTCCGGCCCGACCCGTTCCGCCCCGGCGAGCGGATGTACCGCACCGGCGACCGGGTCCGGCTGCGGCCGGACGGACAGCTGGCCTACCTCGGCCGGCTCGACGACCAGGTGAAGCTGCGGGGCTACCGGATCGAGCTGGGCGAGGTCGCCGCGCGCCTCGCCGCGCTGCCCGGCGTACGCGAGGCGACCGCCGCCGTACGGGAAGGACCGAGCGGGGACCCGCTGCTGGTCGGCTACCTCGTCGGCGAGCGACGCGGGGACGTACGGGCCCGGCTGGCGGCGGAGCTGCCCGCGCCGCTGGTGCCCGCGACCGTGGTCTGGCTGGACCGGCTGCCCACCCTGCCGAACGGCAAGGTGGACCGGTCGGCGCTGCCCGCGCCCACCCTCGGCGACGACGCCGGGCCGGACGCCCGGGCCCTGGACGGGACGGCCGGCACGGTGGCGGCAGTCTGGCGCGAGCTGCTCGGCGTGCCGGTCACCGGCCCCGACAGCGACTTCCTCGCCCTCGGCGGAGACTCCCTGCTCGCGGTCCGCTGCGCCACCCGGCTGGCAGCCGCGACCGGCCGCCCCGTCCGACCGCGCGACCTCTTCACCCATCCGACCGTCGCCGCGCTGGCCGCCCACCTCGACGGGCTGCCCGCCGAACCGGTCCCGGCCACCGGGCCCGTCGGCCCGGCACCGGCCGGACCCGCCCCGCTCTCCGCCGCCCAGGCCCGGCTCTGGTTCCTGCACCGGCTCGACCCGGCCGACACCTCTTACCTGCTGGCCTTCGCGGTGCGGTTCGCCGCGCCGCTGGACCGCGACCGGCTGGCCCGGGCGCTGCGCCGGGTGGTCGACCGGCATCCGGCCCTGCGCACCGTGTTCCCGTCCGGCCCGGACGGGCCGGTGCAGGAGATCCGCCCCACCGGCGACCCGGTGCCGGCCGTCGCGCCGCCCGACCCGGACACGCCGCTCGACGAGCGGCTCACCCGGCTCGCCGCCGAGGCCACCGCCCGGCCGATGGACCTGGCCACCGGCCCGCTGCTACGCGCCCACCTGGTGCCCGACGCCACCGGCCGGCCGGTCGCGCTGCTGCTGGTGGTCCACCACATCGTCTGCGACGACTGGTCGTTCGGCGTGCTCGTGCGGGACCTGGCCCGGGCGTACGACGCCGACGGCGACGGCGGGCCCGGCCCGGACCGGCCGGCGGTCGGCCCGGCGGCGCTCGCCCTCGCCCAGCGGGACTGGCTCGCCGGGCCGGCGGGCCGGCTGGCGGTGACCGAGGTCCTGGACTCGCTGCGTGGCGCGCCGGACCTGCTCGACCTGCCCGGCGACCGCCTGGCGGCCGGCTCCCGGGCCGGCAGAGGCCTGCGGCCCGGTGCGGCGGCACCGTCCGGTGCCACGCTCCGCACCACCGTGGACACCGCCACGGCGGCAGCGGTCCGGGGCCTGGCCCGGGCCGAGCGGGCCAGCCTGCACATGGTCGGGCTGGCCGCCTTCGCCACCCTGCTCGGCACCGCCACCGGCCGGGACGACCTGCTGGTCGGCGTCGCCTTCGCCGGCCGGACCAGCGTCGCCGCCGAGCAGAGCGTCGGCTGCTACGTCAACACCCTGCCGCTGCGGCTGCGCCCGGCACCCCAGCGCCGCTTCACCGACCTGCTCGACGAGGCCCGCCGGGTCACCCTGTTCGCCGCCGCCCACCAGGACATCCCGTTCGACCTGCTGGTGGAACGGCTGCGGCCCACCCGCCGACCGCACCGCAACCCACTCGTCCAGGTCGCCTTCGGCGTGCAGAACGCCCCGCCGGCCCGGCACCGCGGCGCGGCCGGCGTCGAGTTCGCCGGTGTCGAGCTGACCCCGGACGCCGCCCGGCTCGACCTGACCCTCTGGCTCGACGAGCGGCGGGACGGGCTGGCGGCGCTCTGGACCTACCGCACCGACCTGTTCGACCACGACGGGGTGGTCGCGTGGCACCGCCGCCTCATCGCGCTGCTGCGTACCGCCGCCGCCGACCCCCGGCGCAGTCTGGCCGACTGCGTCGACACCGCTGGGAGACAACGATGACAGAGCAGACCCGGGTCGCGCGGCCCGTCCCCCGCCGCGGCCGTGAACGCACCCTGGTGGACGTACGTCCGGACTGGCCCGGCGGCCCGCTGCCGGCGCTGGTGGAGGCCAACGTGCCCGATCTCGACCTGGCCGGTTGGCTGGCCGGCCACCGGGACGAGGTCGACGAGCTGGCCCGCCGGGCAGGGGCCGTGCTGTTCCGCGGCTTCGCCGTGGCCGGCGCCGACGACTTCCGCACGGTGATGGCCGGGCTCTCCGACGACGTGCTCTCCTACGGCGAGCGCTCCTCGCCACGCAGCAAGGTCACCGAAGGGGTGTACACCTCCACCGAGCACCCCGCCGACCAGCCGATCGTGCTGCACAACGAGCAGTCGTACACGGTGCGGTGGCCGCTGCGCATCGTGTTCCACTGCGAGGTGGCGCCGGCTGCCGGCGGGCGCACCCCGCTCGCCGACAGCCGGCGGGTGCTCGCCCGGCTCCGCCCGGAGACCGTCGCCGAGTTCGAGCGGCGCGGCGTGCTCTACCGGCGCAACTACCTGCCCGGCATCAGCCTCTCCTGGCAGACCGCGTTCCAGACCGAGCGGCGCGCGGAGGTCGAGGCGTACTGCGCCCAGGCGCTGATCGACGTCGAGTGGGTCGGTGACCGGCAGCTGCGCACCCGGCAGGTCCGGCCGGCGGTACGCCGGCACCCGGTCACCGGGGAGCGGACCTGGTTCAACCACGCGCTGTTCTTCCACGTCACCTCGCTGCCCGACGACGTCAGCGCCGGCCTGCGCGCCGCCCTCGCCGAGGAGGACCTGCCCTACCAGACCGCGTACGGGGACGGCACGCCCATTCCCGACGAGGTGCTGGCCGAGCTGCGGGAGGCGTACGCCGCCGAGACCCGTTCCTTCGACTGGCAGCGCAACGACGTGCTGCTGGTCGAGAACATGCTCGCCGCGCACGCCCGGGACCCGTTCACCCCGCCCCGGCGGATCCTCACCGCGATGTCGGACCCGGTCGCGGCCCCCGAGCTGACCGAGACGGTCCACACCGGCGCGGTGCCGGCGTCGACGGGAGACCGGGCATGAGCGGGCCGGCGCCGCGTCGGCGCGGTACCGCCACGGTCAGCTCGCCGGTCTCCCGGCGGGTGCTCGTGGACGACGAGTTCGTGCTGCTCGTCGAGGCGGCCGTCCCCGACCTCGACCTGGCCGGCTGGCTCGCCGGCCGGCGCGAGGAACTGCTGCGGGACCTGGACCGCCACGGCGCGGTGTTCTTCCGGGGCTTCGAGGTGGGCACGGCCGACGACTTCAGCCAGGCCGCCCGGGCGGTCAGCCGCGACCTGCTGGGCTACCTGGAGCGAGCCGCGCCCCGCCACGAGGTCGCCGACCGGGTGTTCACCTCCACGGAGTTCAACGCCGAGCAGTGGATCCCGCTGCACCACGAGATGTCGTACTCGCACAACTGGCCGAGCTACCTCTACTTCTGGTGCGCGCAGCCGGCCACCGGCAGCGGCGGGGCCACCCCGCTGGCCAGCGAGCGGGTCATCACCCCGCTGATCCCGGCCGACGTACGGGAGCGGTTCCTCCGCGCCGGCGTCGGCTACGTGCGCAACTACGGCCCGCACCTGGACCTGCCCTGGCAGGAGGCGTTCCAGACCACCGACCGGGCGGAGGTGGAGGCGTACTGCACCGCCTCGGCGACCGAGTTCACCTGGCTGGGCGGCGACGGGCTGCGCACCCGGGCCCGGCGGCAGGCGGTCGCCACCCACCCGCGTACCGGGGAGACGGTCTGGTTCAACCACGCCCACCTGTTCCACGTGTCCAACATGCCGGCCGAGGTCTCCGGCGCCCTGCTGCGCGAGTACGGCCCGGAGGGGTTGCCCCGCAACGCGTACTACGGCGACGGCGAGCCGATCCCCGACGAGGTGGTCACCGGCATCCGCGAGCTGTACCGGCGGCACGCCGTCTCGGTGCCCTGGCAGCGCGGCGACGTGCTGGTGGTCGACAACTTCCTGGCCACCCACGGCCGGGAGCCCTTCAGCGGTGACCGGGAGATCCTCGTCGCCATGTCCGATCTCTACGTCAACCGGAGTGTCCTGTGAACGGGTATCGTCTGTCGCCGATCCAGCGCCTGGCCTGGTCCGGGAAGCAGGACCTGGTCCGGGCGCGGGTCCGGCTGGACCGGCCGCTGGACCGGGCGCGGTTGCAGGCCGCCGTCGACACGGTGGTGGCCCGGCACGAGGCGCTGCGGCTGACCCTGGTGCACCACCCCGGCCTGCGGGTGCCGTTGCAGGACGTGGACGACGACCGGACCGTGGTGGTCGGCGCGCAGGGCGACCTGTCCGTCACCCTCACCGACGACGCCCTGGAACTGGCCGCCACCCCGCTGATCGCCGACCCGGCCAGCCTGCGGCTGGTCCTCGCCGACCTGGCCGGGGCGTACGCCGGCGAGGCGCTGCCGGACGATCCGGAGGCGCTGCAGTTCCTCGACGTAACGGAGTGGCAGCTCGAGGAACGGGAGAAGGCCCCGGCCGCCGCCCCCGCCGCCCCGGCGGCACGGCTGGTCAGCCCGCACGGGGACGACCCGAGCGCGGTGGTCACCGCGATGGTGCCCGCCGCCGCGTTGGCCGACGCGGCCCGGACGGCGGGGGTCGAGCCGGCCACCGTGCTCCTCGCCGCCTGGGCTCTCGCGGTGTCCCGCCGCGCCGAGGCGCCGGACGGGGCCGACGAGGCGGATCTGGTGCTGGCCCGGTGGAGCGACGGCCGCCAGGCCGACGGCACCGCCGACGTGGTGGGCCCGCTGGGCGGGTACGGCCGGCTCCGGCTGGCGCTGCCGCTGCCCGCCGTGCCCGCCGAGTTGCTGACCCGGGTCCGCGCCGCCGAGGTTGCCGCGGACGAGACGTTCCACCTCGTCGACCCGGTCGACGAGCAGTCCGGGGCGGCCGCCGGGTTCGCCATGCCGCCCACCGTGGACCCGGCGGCCGTGGCCGGCCTCGGCGGCTCGGCGGTGGAGATCGCAACTCCCCCGTCGCCGGCCGGTCCGCAGCTCACCGCGCTGACCGACGGCGACCGGGTCACCCTGTGGGTGGTCGGGGGGAAGTGGCTGCTCGACGCGCTGCTGGCGATCCTGCGCACCCTGCCCGCCGCGCTCACCGAGGGCGGTGTGCCGGACGCGCTGGGCGACGGGGAGGCCGGCTGGTTGGCCGACGCGGCCGGGACGCCGCCCGAAGCGCCGGGGCGTACCCTCGTCGACCTGCTCGACGCGGGCCTCGCCGACACCGACCAGGACGCGGTGGCGGTGCTCGCCGCCGATGGCGCGTACACCGTCGGTGAGCTGCGGGAACGGGCCGCGCGGGTGGCCGCGGCGCTGGCCGCGCGGGGGCTGTCCGGCGCCCCGGTCGGGGTGCTGGCGGCCCGGTCGCGGGAGACCGTCGTGGCGTTCCTCGGCGTGCTGCGGGCCGGGGCGGTGTTCGTCCCGCTGGACCCGGACGCCCCGCCGGCGCGGCTCGCCGCCCAGCTCGGCGCGGTCGGCGCGGAGGTCGTCGTCGGCGTCGGCGCCCCGGCGACGGTGACGGTCGACGACCTCGTCGCGGCCGGCGGCGAGCCGCCCGCCCCGGTGCCGGCGCCGGCCGACCCGGCGTACGTGATCTTCACCTCGGGGTCCACCGGCACGCCCCGCCCGGTGCAGGTGTCGCACGGCGCCGCCGCGCACCTGGCCGACGCCCTGGAGCGGACCGTGTACGCGGGCAGCCGCCCGGGGCTGCGGGTGGCGGTGAACGCCCCGCTCACCTTCGACGCCTCGGTGAAGCAGCTCGTGCAGCTCGGCCACGGCCGCAGCCTCTACCTGGTGCCCGAGGACGTCCGCCGGGACGGGGCGGCGCTGGCCGCCGCGCTGGCCGACCACGGCGTCGACGTGCTCGACTCGACCCCGTCCCAGCTGCGCATCCTGCTCGCCGGGGCGGGCGACACCCGGCTGCCCGAACTGCTGCTGCTCGGCGGGGAAGCGATCGGGCCGGACCTGTGGGAGACGGTGGCGGCGCTGCCGGGCGTCCGCGCGGTCAACCTGTACGGCCCGACCGAGTGCACGGTGGACACCAGCGCGGCGGAGATCCGCGCCGGGGACGCCCCGACCATCGGCCGGCCGCTGCCCGGCGTCGCGGTGTGGGTGCTCGACGAGCAGCTGCGGCCGGTGCCGCCGGGCGTGGCCGGGGAACTCTGCGTCAGCGGTCCACAGCTCGCCGACGGCTACCGGGGTGACCCGGAGGCCAGCGCCCAGCGGTTCGTGTCAGTGGCCCTGCCGTCCGGCCGCACCGAACGGGTCTACCGCACCGGCGACCGGGCCCGCTTCGACGCCGACCGGCGGCTGCGCTACCTGGGCCGCCTGGACGACCAGGTGAAGATCCACGGCTTCCGGGTGGAGCCGGGCGAGGTCGCCGCGGTGCTGCGCGCTCACCCGGAGGTGGCCGACGCCGCCGTGGTGGCCCGCGACGACGACGGGCACGGCGACCGGCTGGTCGCCTACGTCCGGCCGGGCGCCCCGGCCCCCGCCGTGGAGGTCGAGCGGATCGCCGGGGTCAACCCGCACGAGACCCGCTACCTGTACGACGAGATCTTCGTGCAGCGGGTCTACCTGCGCGACGGCATCGTGCTGCGGCCCGGGGCGACCGTGCTCGACGTCGGCGCGAACATCGGCATGTTCTCGCTCTTCGTCCACACCGTCTGTCCGGACGCGACGATCCACGCCTTCGAGCCGGTGCCGTCGGTCGCGGACCTGCTGCAGCGCAACGTCGCCGAGTTCGGCGTACCGGCCACGGTGCACGGTTTCGGGCTGTCCCGGGCCGCCGGGGAGGTCTCCTTCACCTACTACCCGGGCTACTCGATGATGTCCGGCCACGCCGCGTACGCCGACCCGGACGCCGAGGTGGCGGTGATCAAGCGGTACCTCGCCAACGAGCGGGACGCCGGTGCGGACGAGCGGGACGTCCTGCTCGACCGGGTCGACGAACTGCTCGCCGAACGCTTCGCCGGCCGGGAGCTGACCGTACCGGTAAGGCCGCTGTCGGCCGTCCTCGACGAGCTGGCCCCGGAGCGGATCGACCTGCTGAAGATCGACGTGCAGCGCGCCGAAGCGGACGTGCTCGCCGGGCTGGACGACCGGCACTGGCCGCTGATCGCGCAGGTCGCCATGGAGGTGCACGACGCCGCCGGCACCGACACCGAGGGCCGGCTGGCCGAGTTGGTCGCCCGCTTCGAAGCCATGGGCTTCGACGTCGTGACCCGACAGGACGACCTGCTCACCGGCACCGACCGGCACACCCTGCACGCCGTGCGCCCGGAGTACGCCGCCGACCCCCGTCCGGCGGTGGTCGTCGCGGCCGGGCCGGCGGCCGGCCCCCTCGACGAGCGACTGACCGGCTGGCTGGCCGACCGGCTCCCGGCCCACCTGGTCCCGGCCGCGGTGGTGCTCCTCGACGAGCTGCCGCTGACCCGCAACGGCAAGCTCGACCGGGCGGCGCTGCCCGCGCCCCGCCTCGACCGGCCCCGCGCCGGCGCGGCGGTGGCACCGGCCAACCGCGCCGAGGAGATCCTGGTCGAGGCATGGCGGGAGATCCTCGGGGTGCCGACCGTCGGCGTGACCGACAGCTTCTTCGCCCTCGGCGGCGACTCGATCCGCAGCATCCAGATGCAGGTCGCGGCGAACAAGCGGGGGCTGTCCTTCCGGCTCAGCGACATCTTCACGTACCAGTCGATCCGGGACCTCGTGGCACACGGGAAGGTCACCCTCGACGGCGCCCCGCCGGTCGCGAAGGCCGGGCGGGACGGGCGGTTCGCGCTGGTCGCCGCCGCCGACCGGGAACTGCTGCCCGCCGGGCTCGCCGACGCGTACCCGATGACCGCCCTGCAGCAGGGCATGGTCTACCACGGCGAGCTGGCCGGCGACCCGGCGATGTACCACAACGTCACCGCGCACCGGATCGCCGCGCCGCTGGACCCGGCGGCGCTGCGCCGCGCGCTGGCCGGCCTGGTGGCCGCCCACCCGATCCTGCGGACCGGGTTCGCGCTGGGGGCGTACTCGGAGCCGTTGCAGCTCGTGCACGCGGACGTGCCGGTCGAGGTGCCGGTGACCGACCTGGCCGCCGCCGACCCGCAGACCCGTCGGGCACGGGTCGACGACCTCGTCGCGCAGGAGCGGGTACGCCCCTTCGACTGGGCCCGCCCGCCGCTGCTGCGGCTGCACGCCGTCCGGGAGGACGCCGACACGTTCACCCTGATCGTCGCCGAGTACCACGGCATCCTCGACGGCTGGAGCCTGCACCTGTTCCTCACCGACCTGCTCGCCGGGTACGACCGGGAGCGCGCCGGCGACCCCCGCCCGGCCCGCCCCGGCCTGCCGTTCGGGGAGTACGTGGCGGCCGAGCGGCAGGCCCTGGCCGACCCGGCCACCCGCCGGTTCTGGCTGGACGGCGCCGGCGCGGTGCCGCCGCTGCTGCTCGGCGGGGCGGCCCCACGGACCACCACCACCCAGCGGGTGCCGCTGAAGGCAGGCACCACCGAGGTGGTGACCGAGGCGGCTCGGGCCGCCGGGGTGCCGGTGAAGTCCTGGCTGCTCGCCGTCCACCTGAGGCTGATCGGCGAGCTGGCCGGCCGGGACGACGTGGTCAGCGGCCTGGTGGTCGGCGGCCGGCCGGAGGGGGACGGCAGCGACGCCACCCTCGGGCTGTTCCTCAACACCCTGCCGGTGAGCGTACGGCTGGGCACCCGGTCCCTGGCCGAGCTGGCAAGCGAGGTGTGGCGGGCCGAGCGGGAGCTGATGGGACACCATCGCTTCCCGCTCGCCGAGATCGTCCGGGCCGGTGGGGCCGGACCCCGCTTCGACCACTTCTTCAACTGGACCCACTTCCCGAACGGGCCGGCCGAGGGCGGCAGCCGCATCGTGAACAGCCGGGGCGTCACGGTGGACGTGGCGTTCAGCCTCGCGGTCGACGCCGAACTGGACGCCGACGCCGGCCACCTCGCCCTGGCCGTCCAGTACGACCACCGGCACGTCCCCGCCGCCCGGGTGGACGCCTTCGCCGACGGCTTCCGCCGGCTGCTGGCGGCCGACCCGGCCGCGCCGCTGCCGGCGGTGGCCGGCGACGGGCCGGCGGCCGACGACGCGCGGGCCCGGTGGGCACCGAAGGTGGCGGCGGCCTGGCGGGAGGTGCTCGGGGCCGCGCCGCGCGACCCGGCGACCGGTTTCCTGGCCGCCGGCGGGGACTCGCTGCGCGCCCTGCGGCTGGTCACCGTGCTGCGGCAGCGCCACGGCAGCGACCTCACGCTGCCCGAGTTCACCGCGCTGGACAGCTACGGCGCGCTGGTGGACCGGGTGGCCCGGTCATGACCGGCTTCGGCACCACTGCCGTGCACGGCGACGACGGCCTGATCCCCGGCGCGTCGGTAGCGCCGCCGATCGTGCAGAGCGCGACCTTCAGCGCGGAGTCCGACGAGCGGTTCACCGAGATCGCCACCGAGCCGCGGGGCAGCACCTTCTACACCCGGTACGGCAATCCCAACCACGCCCAGGTGGCTGCCGTGGTGGCCGAGCTGGAGGGCACCGAGACCGGACTGGTCACCGCCTCCGGGATGGGCGCGATCAGCACGATCGCGCTGGCCCTGCTCTCCGCCGGGGACCACGTGGTGGTGCAGCGCAGCACGTACGGCGGCACCACCTCGCTGGCCACCGGCCTGCTGCCGCGCTTCGGCGTCTCGTGCGCCCAGGTCGACCAGACGGACATTGGCGCGTTCGAGCGGGCGTTGCGGCCGCAGACCCGCCTGGTACTGGTGGAGACGCCGAGCAACCCGCTGCTGGAGCTGACCGACCTGGCGGCCGTGGTGGAGCTGGCCCACGGGGCGGGCGCGCTGGTGGTGGTCGACAACACCTTCGCCACACCGGTCAACCAGCGTCCGATGAGCGCCGGGGCGGACCTGGTCTGGCACAGCGGCACGAAGTTCCTCGGCGGCCACTCCGACGTGTCGGCCGGGGTGGTCGTCGGCTCCGCCGAGCTGGTCGAGCGGGTGTGGCAGACGGCGATCGTCACGGGCAGCACGCTCGGCCCGGTGGACGCCTGGCTGCTGCTGCGCGGCATCCGTACCCTGCCGCTTCGGGTGGAGCGGCAC
The DNA here is from genome assembly GCF_026013475.1 of Micromonospora yasonensis. GTDB lineage: Bacteria > Actinomycetota > Actinomycetes > Mycobacteriales > Micromonosporaceae > Micromonospora > Micromonospora yasonensis. The sequence goes on from NZ_JAPDPH010000111.1 coordinate 21,658, forward strand.
AACGCCAACGCCCTCGCCCTGGCCCGGGCCCTCGAGGGGCACCCAGCGGTGGCCCGGGTCCGCTATCCGGGCCTGCCGTCGCATCCCCAGCACGCGCTGGCCCGCCGGCAGATGACCGGCTTCGGCGGGGTGCTCAGCGTCGACCTCAAGGCGGGCCGGACGGGGGCCGCCGCGCTGCTGGCCGGGCTGCGGCTGGCCAAACGGGCGGCCAGCCTCGGCAGTGTCAGCACCCTGGTGGTGCACCCTCGGTCGATGTGGGCCGGGATCGTGGACGCCGAGCAGCTGGCCGGCACCGGCATCGGGGACGGGTTGGTCCGGATCTCCACCGGCATCGAGGACACCGCCGACCTGGTGGACGACTTCCTGGCGGCGCTGGACAAGGCGGCCGAGGTGAGCTGATCAACCTCGGCGATCGACCGACATCCGGCATTAAGTTTACGTCCCAAACATTATTTATTAACCTGAGTCGATGCCGGCCACGGCGCCACCGGGGCGTCGACGCCGGACCTGCCAGCCCACAGTTCGGACCACTGGTCGACAAGGTCAGACACATCGGGAAGTATCTATACCCATGACGACCGGCTCCACCGACGCGCGATCGACCGCCGAGATCGCCGACGACAATCCGGTCCCGGCCGCCCCGAATCACGGCAGGTGGCATCGCTGGCGGTGGCTGCGCCACGAATGGACCCTGGCGGTGCTCGGTGGCCTGGCGCTGGCGGTGGTGCTGACCTGGCCGACGTTACGCCACCCGGCCAGCACGATCCCCGGCGATCTCGGCGACCCGACCCTGCAGGCGTGGCAGGTGGCCTGGGCCGGCCACGCGATGCTCAGCGACCCGTCCGGCCTCTGGGACTCGAACACCTTCTACCCCGAGAAGTACACCTTCGCCTACAGCGACACCCTGCTCGGGTACGCCCCGATGGGCATGCTCGGCTCGGGCTTCGAGGCCGCGGTGATCCGGTACAACGTGCTGTACGTGCTGGTGCACGCGTTGGCGTTCATCGGGGCATACGCGTTGGTCCGGCAGCTCGGCGCGGGCCGGTG
>NZ_JAPDPH010000112.1 GCF_026013475.1 Micromonospora yasonensis
GTCCGTCGGCGGCCGACGCGGGGATCGACATCGACGTGGCGGTGGTGGCGGTCGCCCCGGAGGCGGCCATGGACGTGGTCGTCGACGCCGCGGAGGCGGGCGCGCACGGGCTGGTGGTGATCTCCGCCGGGTTCGCCGAGTCCGGTCCGGCGGGGGCGGCCGCCCAGCGCGTCCTGGTCCGGGCCGCGCACCTGGCCGGCATGCGGGTGGTCGGGCCGAACTGCCTGGGCGTCGCCAACACCGACGAGCGGGTACGCCTCAACGCCACCCTCGCCCCGGTGCTGCCCGCCGCCGGCCGGGTCGGCGTGTTCAGCCAGTCCGGCGCGTTCGGGGTGGCCCTGCTCGCCGAGGCGTCCCGGCGTGGCCTCGGCCTGTCCAGCTTCGTCTCCGCCGGCAACCGGGCCGACGTCTCCGGCAACGATCTGCTGCAGTACTGGCAGGACGACCCCGGCACCGACGTCATCACGCTCTACCTGGAGACCTTCGGCAACCCGCGCAAGTTCGCCCGGCTGGCCCGCCGGATCGGCCGGAGCAAGCCGATCGTGGCGCTCGCCTCGCTGGCCCGTCCGCCGGGCGTCGGCGACGGGGGCCCGACCCTGGACGCCGCCGCGGTTAACGCGCTCTTCGCCCAGTCCGGGGTGATCCGGGTGGACACCGTCTCCGAGCTGCTCGACGTCGGCGTGCTGCTGGCGCACCAGCCGTTGCCGGCCGGCCGCCGGGTCGCCGTGGTGGGCAACTCGTCGGCGCTGACCGGGCTGGCCGCCACCGCCTGCGCCGCCCAGGGCCTCACCGTGGCCGACGGCTACCCGCACGACGTCGGCCCCCGGGCCGGCGCCGCCGAGTACGCCGCCGCGCTCGCCGGCTCCGCCGCCGACGAGCGCGTGGACGCCGTGGTGGCAGTCTTCGCCCCGCCGCTGCCCGGCCAGCTCACCGACCCCGAGGCGGACTTCACCGCCGCCCTGCCCGACGCGCGGACCACCGGCAAGCCGGTGGTGGCCACCTTCCTCGCCGGCCGGGTGCCCGCCGGGGTACCGGCGTACCCGAGCGTGGAGGAGGCGGTCCGGGCGCTGGCCCGGGTCACCACGTACGCCGACTGGCTGCGCCGCCCGGCCGGGGTGCTGCCCGAGCTGGACCGGGTGGACCGGCTGGCCGGGCACGCCGCGCTCCGGGCCGACGGCGCCGATCCGGCGGCCCTGCTCGGGGCGTACGGGATCGAGGTGGTCGAGTCCACGCCGGCGTCATCGGCGGAGGAGGCGGTCGCGGCCGCCGAACGGCTCGGCTGGCCGGTCGCCCTCAAGGCGGCCGCCCCGGGCCTGCGGCACCGGCTCGACCTCGGCGCGGTCCGGCTCGACCTGGCCGACCCCGCGGCGCTGCGCCGCGCGTACGCCGAGATGGTCCCGGTCTTCGGCGCGGACGTCCTGGTCCAGCCGATGGTCGCGCCCGGCGTGGCCTGCGTGGTGGAGCTGGTGGAGGATCCGGCGTTCGGGCCGGTGGTCGGCTTCGGGCTCGGCGGCGTCGCCACCGAGCTGCTCGGCGACCGGGCCTGGCGGGCGGTGCCGCTGACCGACCGGGACGCCGCCGAGCTGGTCGACGAGCCGCGCGCGGCCCCGCTGCTGCACGGCCACCGGGGGGCCGCGCCGGTGGACCGGGCGGCCCTGGTCGACCTGCTGCTGCGGGTCGGGCGGCTGGCCGACGAGCAACCCCGGGTCCGCTCGCTCACCCTCAACCCGGTGCTGGCCCGCCCGGACGGCATCTCGGTGCTGCACGCCACGGTCCGCACCGGCGCGGAGGCGTTCCGCCCGGACACCGGCCCCCGCCGGCTGTAAGGAAGGGCCCCCTGTTAACGCCTGCGGTAGAGGAAGGGCCCCCTCTTAACACCGCAGGCCGTTCTCCGGCCGGCGGCCAGCGGACGCACTGGGGCCCCGGCGAACCGCCGGGGCCCCCGGGTGCCCGCCCGCTCAGCAGGCGTACGCCTCCAGGCGGTTCGCCCGCTCCGGGGCGCGCAGCTTCAGCAGGGTGACCTTCTCGATCTGCCGGATCCGCTCGCGGGACAGGCCGAACTCGCGACCCACCTCGTCGAGGGTGCGCTGCCGGCCGTCGTCCAGCCCGAACCGCAGCCGGATCACCGCCTGCTCCCGCTGGGAGAGGGTGGCCAGCACGATCCGGACCTCGTTGCGCAGCTCGCCGTTGGCGGCGGCGTCGCCCGGCTCCTCGCGCGGGTCCACCGCGGCGACGAAGTCCCCGAGCGCGCTCTCGCCGTCCTCGCCGACCGCCTGGTCCAGGCTGACCGGCTCCCGGTCGTACGAGATCAGCTCGATCACCTGGAACTCCGGGATATCCAGCGCCCGGGCCACCTCGGCGACGGTGGGCTCGCGGCCCAGCGTGACCGACAGCTCCCGGCGGACCCGGACCATCCGGTTGACCTGCTCGACCATGTGCACCGGGATGCGGATGGTGCGGGCCTGGTCGGCCATGGCGCGGGTGATGGCCTGGCGGATCCACCAGGTGGCGTAGGTGGAGAACTTGTAGCCCTTGGTGTAGTCGAACTTCTCGACCGCGCGGATCAGGCCGAGGTTGCCTTCCTGGATCAGGTCGAGGAAGGCCATGCCACGACCGGTGTAGCGCTTCGCGATGCTGACCACCAGGCGCAGGTTCGCCTCCAGCAGGTGGTCCTTGGCGGCGCGGCCCTCGGCCACGATCAGCTCCAGGTCGGCGCGGAGCTCGGGGGAGAGCGGGGTGCAGGCGGAGAGCTTCTCCTCGGCGAAGAGGCCGGCCTCGATCCGCTTGCTGAGCTCGACCTCCTGCGCGGCGGTGAGGAGCTTGGTACGGCCGATGCCGTTCAGGTACGCCCGGACCAGGTCGGTGGAGACGCCGCGCTCGTCGGTGGCGTCCAGGTCGGTCAGGGTGTCGGTGCCGGGCTCGGCGTCGATGGTGGCAGCCGGGCGGGTCTGGTGCTCGATCATCTGCTGGGCCATCTCTATCTCCCCGTGTTCTTCGGTGCCGCGTTCCGGGTTCCGTGCCGCGTGCCGGCGCGGTGCTGCCCGTGATGAACAGCTTGGCGGTCGGGGCGTTAAACCGGAGTGAGGCGATCGGGGAACCGACAGCAATTCCGGCGGAATTCGGGTGCCGCTTGCCCGCCCCGGTTACCGTGCCAGCGGCCGGCCACCGGGGCGCGGCAGCACAGGCGATCGGAGGACGCGGTGGTCTTCAAGCGGCTCATGCAGGCGATGGGTGTGGGCGGTCCGTCGGTGGAGACGGTGCTGGCCAACCCGAACTGCCGCCCCGGCGGCCACCTGGAGGGCCGGATCCACGTGCTCGGCGGGGACCACCCGGTGGACGTCTCGTACGTGGCGCTGGGCCTGGTCACCCGGGTCGAGGTGGAGAGCGGCGACTCCGAGTACGACACCACCCAGGAGTTCGGCCGCCGGCAGATGACCGGCGCGTTCCGGCTGGAGCCCGGGCAGCGGTACGACGTGCCGTTCCGCTTCGACGTGCCGTGGGAGACCCCGCTGACCGACCTGTACGGCCAGCACCTGCACGGCATGACCATGGGGCTGCGTACCGAGCTGGAGGTGGCCCGGGCGGTCGACAAGGGCGACCTGGACGCGGTGGCGGTGCACCCGCTGCCCGCCCAGGAGCGGTTGCTGGAGGCACTGCTGCGGCTGGGCTTCCGGTTCGCCAGGGCCGACGTCGAGCGCGGCCACCTCTACGGCGTGCACCAGACGCTGCCGTTCTACCAGGAGATCGAGTTCCACCCGGCGCCGCAGTACGCCCGCGCGATGAACCAACTCGAGGTCACCTTCGTCACCGACCCGCACCAGGTGCAGGTGGTGCTGGAGTTGGACAAGCGGGGCGGCCTCTTCACCGAGGGCCGCGACGCCTTCGGCCGGTTCACCGTCGAGCACGCCACGGCCGACCGCACCGACTGGGCCGCCCAGCTCGACGGCTGGCTCCGCCAGTCCCTCTCCCGCCGCGGCCTCTTCTCCTGACCGCGCCTCCCGGGTTGATCAAGGAGTTTGCGTCGGAATTCCGGCTCGCGGAGACGTAAACTCCTTGATCAACCGCAGTGGGCGGGTCAGAGGTCCAGGAGGATGGTGCGGGGGCCGACGTTGACGGACTCGACGAGCATGTGGGCGCGGAAGCGGCCGGTCTCGACCTTGGCGCCGCGTTGGCGCAGCTCCTCGACCACGGCCGTCACCAGGGGTTCGGCCACCTCGGCGGGGGCCGCGGCGGTCCAGCTCGGACGGCGGCCCTTGCGGGCGTCGCCGTAGAGGGTGAACTGGCTGACCACCAGGATCGGCGCCCCGGTGTCGGCGGCGCTCTTCTCGTCGTCCAGGATGCGCAGCTCGTGGATCTTCCGGGCCATGGTCGCCGCCACCTGCGCGGTGTCCGCGTGGGTCACCCCGAGCAGCACCAGCAGGCCGTCGGCGATCTCGCCGACCACCTCGCCGCCGACGGTCACGCTGGCCCGGCTGACCGTCTGCACCACGGCCCGCATCAGCCCGCCACCGGTTCGATGATGCCCCGCTCGACCAGGTGCGCCACGATCGGGCCGGCCGCCTCGGCCAGTTCGTCGGGAGCGACGTCGTGCGCGGCGGCGAGCAGGGCGAGCTGGTCCCGCAGCGGGAGCCGGCCGTCCGCCCCGCCGACCAGGGCGAGCACGAGGGGGTCGATCTCCTCCGACCAGCGCAGCCCGTGCGGCATGGCGAGGACCTGCCGGTCCACCGCCCAGCCCTCGTCGCCCATGGTGGCCTCCTGCCGCAGCTGGAGCCCCTCGGCGGCCCGGTAGCGCGCGGCCAGCAGCCCGTCGGTGTCCCGGGCCCGCAGCCAGTCCTGCCGGTCGAACCACTCGGCGACCCGGTCGCCCATCGGCGGTTCCACCCGCTGCCGCAGGTCCTCGACCCGGACGAGCGGCTGGTCGTGGCCGGCGCGGCGCAGCGACACGATGCCGAACCCGATCGCCTCGACCTTGTGCGCGTCAAACCAGTCCAGCCAGTCCGCCATCCGCTGCGGGTCGGCCGCCTCCCCGACGTCGGTCAGCCACAGGCTGACGTACGCCATCGGGTCGGCCACCTCGCGCTGGATGACCCAGGCGTCCAGCCCGGTCCCGGCGAACCAGCCGGTCACCCGCTCGGCCCAGTCCTCGCCGGTGATGTGCACCCAGTTGGCCAGGTACTGCATCGTCCCGCCGTCGGTGAGCAGGTGCGGCGCGGCGGCGGCCAGCTCGGCGCCGATCGCGTCGCCGACCCGGCCCGAGTCCCGGTAGACATGGGTGGTGGTGCCGGGGCCGACCACGAAGGGCGGGTTGCTGACCACCAGATCGAACCGGCGGCCGGCCACCGGGGCGACCATGTCCCCGCGCAGCAGCTCCCAGTCCTGGCCGTTGAGCGCGGCGGTGGTGGCGGCGAAGCGCAGCGCCCGCTCGGAGACGTCGGTGGCGGTCACCCGGCGGGCGTGGGTGGACAGGTGCAGGGCCTGGACGCCGGAGCCGGTGCCCAGGTCCAGCGCGGTCTCCACCGGACGGCGGACGGCCGCGCCGATCAGCGTCTGGGTGGCCCCGCCGATGCCCAGCACGTGCTCGGCGTGCAGCGGCCGGCCCGGTCGGGCGCTGGCCGGCACGTCGGCGAGCACCCACCACTCGTCCCCGTAGGGTTCGAGGTCGACCCCGGCGCGCAGGCCGTCGCCGTGCCGCTCGACGATCCCGCCGGCGAGGGCCTCCTCGACGGTCAGCGGGGCGAGCGCGGCGGCCACCGCCGGCTCCGGTTCGGTCTGGTCGCAGATGAAGACCCGGATCAGCGTGGCCAGCGGGTCACGGTCCTCGGTGGCGCGCAGCGCGGCCCGGAAGTCGTTGCGGGCCACCCCGCCGGTGGCCTGCGGGCCGAGCCGGTCGGCGATGCCGTTCGAGGTGAAGGGCGCCCGGGCCAGCGCGGTCCGCAGCGAGTCCACGCCGGCGGGGGAGAGCAGCATGTCATGACGGTCCACGTCGCCATCCTGCCTCCCCGCAACCGCCGCGCGGCCGGCACCCGCGACATCCATACCGTCAGCGGTATCAACAGGCAACTATCTCTTTCATCATCTTCGATGTCTGGCTAGCATTCCGGGCAACATCCGTCGATGGGTGCCCCGGTGGCCACGAGCCCCCGTGGTGGTGCCCGGTAGGGAGCCATACGTGTCCGACGTGTCCGTTCCTCGGCGTGGCGTGCTGCGCGCGTTCGCCGTCACGGCCGCCGCCGCGGCCCTCGCGGCCGCTGCCGCCAGCCCCGCCCTCGCCGCACCGACCGGCCAGATCCGCTACGCCGGCGCTCCCGACGCCGTCGCCGACAGCTACCTCGTGGTGTTGAAGGCCGACGCGGTCGGCGCCGCGAACAGCCTCGCCGCGCGTACCGCGGTGCCGGATCGCGCCGCCGGGCTGGCCAAGCGCTACGGCGGCACCGTCGGCACGGTGTGGAGCGCCGCGCTGACCGGCTACAGCGCGAAGATGAGCCCCGCGCAGGCCCGCCGGCTCGCCGCCGACCGGTCCGTCGCGTACGTCGAGCAGGACCGGGTGGTCACCGCCGAGGGCACGCAGACCGGCGCCACCTGGGGCCTGGACCGGATCGACCAGCGCAGCCTGCCGCTGAACGGCACCTTCACCTACCCGAACACGGCCACCAACGTGCGGGCGTACATCATCGACACCGGCATCCGGACCTCGCACAGCCAGTTCGGCGGCCGGGCGACCTGGGGCACGAACACCGTGGACACGAACAACACCGACTGCAACGGCCACGGCACCCACGTCGCCGGCACGGTCGGCGGCAGCACGTACGGCGTGGCCAAGGGCGTCCGCCTGATCGCGGTGAAGGTGCTCAACTGCTCCGGCAGCGGCACCACGTCCGGCGTGGTCAGCGGCGTCAACTGGGTCACCTCGAACGCGGTCAAGCCGGCGGTGGCCAACATGAGCCTCGGTGGCGGCGCCAGCACCACCCTGGACAACGCGGTGGCCAGCTCGATCAGCTCCGGCGTCACGTACGCCATCGCGGCCGGCAACTCCAGCGCCAACGCCTGCAACTACTCGCCGGCCCGGGTCTCCTCCGCGATCACCGTCGGCGCCACCACCAGCACCGACGCCCGTGCCTCGTACTCGAACTACGGCTCCTGCCTGGACATCTTCGCCCCGGGCTCGTCGATCACCTCGTCGTGGAGCACCAGCGACACCGCCACCAACACGATCAGCGGCACCTCGATGGCCACCCCGCACGTGGCCGGCGCGGCGGCGCTCGTGCTCGGCGCCAACCCCTCGTACAGCCCGTCGCAGGTGGCCAGCTACCTGACCACCAACGCGACCACCGGCAAGGTGACCAGCCCCGGCACCGGCTCGCCGAACCGGCTGCTGTTCGTCGTCAACTGACGACGGACCACGACGCGCGGCCCGGTGGACACCACCCCTGTCCACCGGGCCGTGTCGCGCCCAGCGGGGAGTCGGCGCGGCGGGCGGCGGCCGGCGCGGCAGGATGGGGACATGACGCTCTCCCTGCCCATCGACCCCGAGGCCAACGCGCTGCTGGCGCGCAGCCCGCTGGCGCTGCTCCTCGGCATGGTGCTCGACCAGCAGGTGCCGATGGAGAAGGCCTTCTCCTCCCCGTACGTGCTGGCCCAGCGGCTCGGCCACGAGCCGGACGTCCGGGAGTTGGCCGGCTACTCCCCGGAGGCCCTGGTCGCCCTCTTCGCCCAGCCGCCCGCGCTGCACCGGTTCCCCAAGGCCATGGCGGCCCGGGTGCAGGAGGTGTGCCGGGTGCTGGTCGAGCGGTACGACGGCGACCCGGCCGGGCTCTGGTCGGCGGCCACCGATGGCCGTGACCTGCTGCGCCGGGTGGCTGAGCTGCCCGGCTTCGGCAAGCAGAAGGCGCAGATCTTCGTCGCCCTGCTCGGCAAGCGGTTCGGGGTCACCCCGGACGGGTGGCGGGAGGCCGCCGGCGGGTACGGCGACGCGGACGCGTACCGCTCGGTCGCCGACGTGACCGACCCCGAGTCGCTGCGCCGGGTACGCGACTACAAGCAGCGGATGAAGGCCGAGGCGAAGGCCGCGAAGGGCTGACCTGGCACCGGAGCAGCCCGCACCGCCGATCTGACCGGGTCGGTCAGCCGGGGTGGGACGGTCAGGCGGCGGTGGGACGGTCAGGCGGCGGTGGGGCGGGACAGGGCGGCGAGGGCCCGGCGCACGTCGGCGAGGGAGACCGTCGTCGAGTCGTCCAGGTCGGCCAGGCCGGCCTCGATCCACTGCCGCATCAGCGTGGTCACCCCGATGCCGCGTGCCTCGGCGGCAGCCCGGACCCGTTCGTACGTCTCCAGCGGCAGGCGTACCGAGCGGCTGACCATCGGCACCTCGGTGTCGGGGGCGGGCAGCTCCGCCGGCTGGCTCTCGTCGATCAGCTCGGCGATCGCGTCGCCGCCGTCGTGGAACCGCTTGATCGCCTCGTTACGGTGCATCGTGACCGCCTCCTCATCGGCGCGATCTCCGCACGGCCTCGTCGTAGCGCTTGGCCTCGACGTCGCTCAGTTCGCGGGCGGAGAGGATGTCCCAGTCGTTGTCGGTGCCGTCGGCCTCGGCCAGCAGCACGGCGAGGCGCCGCCCCCGGTGGTCGGTCGCGTAGACCACCATGACGTCGTCCCCGAGGTGCCGGATGACCCGTCGCGTGCTGTGTAGGGCCTCCCAGACTTCCCCGGGCGTGACGTCGTAGACCCGCAGGTTCGCCAACGCCTCGTCGGTGAAGCTGAACCGGTTGCCCACGGGCGGAGCGTACCACGGACGTAACACGCACCGCCTTGTCACGATTTTCGCCGATCAACCGTCGGGGGTGACAGGATGGGGCGTAATCCCCTCGAGGAGGTCCGTGGTGAAGCGTCAGGCGTACCAGCCGATCCTGATCACCGACGCCTCGCGCAGCCAGGACGACCAGCTCAACAGCCGGCAGAAGCGCTACGTGCTGATGATGGGCATCCGGGTCGCGTGCCTGGTGGTCGGAGCGATCCTGGTCGGCGCGAAGGCCCCGCTGCTCTGGCTATGGCTGCCGCTCCTCGGCCTCGGGATGGTGCTCATCCCGTGGTTGGCGGTGCTGCTGGCCAACGACCGGCCGCCGAAGGAGGAGCACCGGCTGGCCAACAAGCTGCACTCCCGCCACCGCGACGACACGCCGCCGATGGCGCTCCCCGCCGACGAGCAGCCCCACAAGGTCATCGACGCCGAACCCTGACCGGTCCGGGCCCGCGCCACGCGGAGCCCGGACCGCGTGCGCGTCAGGGGACCGGCCGGGCTCCCACCGACGAGACCGCCAGCGCGCCGAGGTCGCCGGCCCGGGACAGCGCCGCCCGGGGATCGGCGCCGGCCAGCCAGGCGGTGAGCAGACCGGCCGCGAAGGCGTCACCCGCCCCGGTGACGTCGACCACCGGCACCCCGCGCGCCGGGGCCGTCTCGACCGTGCCGCTCCGGTCCACCCAGACCGCGCCGGCCGCGCCCCGCTTGACCACCACCCGTCGGGCCACCGCGGTGAGCGCCCGCGCCTGCGCCGCCGGGTCCAGCCCGCCGGCCAGCACCATCGCCTCGTCGGTGTTGACCAGCAGCAGGTCGACGTCGCGTACCCAGCTCAGGAAGGCCGCCGCGCCGGCCCGGCGCAGCGGCGCCGCGGACGCCGCGTCGACGCTGGTGGTGAGCCCACGCTCGCGCGCCACCGCGAGCGCGCGCAGTCCCGCGCCGCGCGACCCGGCGTCCAGCAGGGTGTACGCGGACAGGTGCAGGTGCCCGACGTCGGGCTCCGCCGCCAGGGCCAGGTCGACCTGCGCCGCGGTCAGCCGCAGGTTCGCCCCGCGCTGGCTGATCATGGTGCGCTCACCGGCCTGGGCGAGCACGATCACCGTTCCGGTCGGGTAGCCCTCGTGCCGCTCCACCGCGCAGGTCACGCCGGCCCGTTCCAGCTCGCCGACCCGTACGCGACCGGACTCGTCGTCGCCGATCGCCGCGACCAGGGTGACGGGCGTCCCCTGGGCGGCGAGCCAGGCCGCGGTGTTGGCCGCCTGGCCGCCGCCGCTGAACCGGATCCCGGCGGCGGTGTCCGACCCGGTGGCGAGCGGGCCGGTGAGCACCGCGACCACGTCGGTGATCACGTCGCCGACCACGACGACGCGGCTCATGCCTCGGTACGCCGGGCCGCCGCGGCGACCGCGATCCGCGCCGCCAGGTCGGCGTTGCGCAGGATGATCCGGACGTTCACCGCCAGGCTGGCGCCCTCGGTGGCCGAGTGGAAGTGGGCCAGCAGGAACGGCGTGACCGCCTTCCCGGTCACCCCGTCCCGGGCGAGCAGGGCCAGCCCGTCGGTCAGGGTGCGGTCGTGCAGCGCCGGGTCGAGCTGTTCGTCGGTCGGCAGCGGGTTGGCCACGATCAGGCCGCCGTGGTGCACGCCCTGCCGCTCCCGGGCGAGCAGCACGTCGGCCGCCTGCTCCGGCGACTCCACCGACCAGTCCAGGTCGAAGCCGGCGTCGGTGAGGTAGAAGCCGGGGAAGCGGCGGGTGCGGTAGCCGACCACGCTCACCCCGAGGGTCTCCAGCCGTTCCAGGGTGGCGCCGACGTCGAGGATCGACTTGACCCCGGCGCAGACCACCGCGATCGGCGTCCGGGCCAGGGTGATCAGGTCGGCCGACTCGTCGAAGGTCTGCGCCGCCTCCCGGTGCACCCCGCCCAGCCCGCCGGTGGCGAAGACGCCGATCCCCGCCGCCGCGGCCACCGCGCTGGTCGCCGCCACCGTGGTGGCGCCGTCCGCGCCGGTCGCCGCCGCCACCGCGAGATCGCGTACGGAGAGCTTGCTCACCCCGTCGACGGTGGCGAGCCGGGTCAGTTGGGCGTCGTCCAGCCCCACGATCAGCTCGCCGGCAACCATCCCGATGGTGGCCGGGACCGCGCCCGCGTCCCGGACCGCCTGCTCGATCTGCCGTGCGACCAGCAGATTGTCCGGCCGGGGGAGGCCGTGCGAGACGATGGTGCTCTCCAGGGCGACGACCGGACGCCCGTCGCGCAGGGCGTCGGCCACCTCGGTGCCGAAACTGATGTGAAAGTGGGTCACGTTCGTTACGGTACGGGCTGTCCGCCGGGCGGGCTGCGGTGGACCACCCCCGAAAGACCTGCGAAACTGGCAAGTCGGAGGTGTAAACGTGAGCACACAGATTCTCGAACGCCCGGAACTGAAGGACGCCGACACCGGCCCCGAGATGTTCCACTACGTGCGCAAGGAGAAGATCGCCGAGAGCGCGGTCATGGGCACGTTCGTCATCGCACTCTGCGGGGAGACCTTCCCGGTGACCAAGGCCGCCAAGCCGGGTTCGCCGGTCTGCCCGAAGTGCAAGGAGATCTACGACTCCTGGGACGAGTGACCGCGGGCGGCTCCGCCGCCCGCCCACGTACCCTGCGGCGGTGACCACCTCCACCGCCCTGCTCGTCGCCGACCTCACCGGCGTCGCGGTCTTCGCCGCCTCCGGCGCCTCCGCGGCGGTGGCGAAACGGCTCGACCTGTTCGGGGTGGCCTTCGTCGGCGTGGTCGCCGCCCTCGGCGGCGGCATCTTCCGGGACCTGGTCATCGACGAGGTCCCCCCGTTGGCTTTCGCCGACTGGCGGTACGCGGTGACCGCGACGGCCACCGCCGCCGCCGTCTTCTGGCTGCACCCCCAGCTCGCCCGGTTGCGCACCACCGTGCTGCTGCTGGACGCGGCCGGCCTCGGCCTGTTCACCGTCACCGGCACGCTCAAGGCGCTCGACGCGCACGTGCCGGCGGTCGGCGCCTGCATGATCGGCATGCTGACCGCGATCGGCGGCGGGCTGGGGCGGGACCTGCTCACCGGCGAGATCCCGGTGGTGCTGCGCCGGGAGATCTACGCCCTCGCCGCGCTCGCCGGGTCGGTCGTGGTGGCGCTGCTGTCGGCGTACGGACATGCGCACACGCTCGGGCTGACCCTCGCGGCCGGCTTCGTCTTCCTGCTGCGGGTGGTGTCGCTGCGCCGGCGCTGGTCCGCCCCGGTGGCGATGCTGCGCCCACCGCGCACCGGCGCCCGCGGACCGCGGGGCTGAGCCCCGACCCGCCGGCCGGGCGGGTGTGACCAGCGTGGCGTCGAGTGGGGAGAAGTGCCCCCGCTGGTTATGCTGAGTCGGCCTTCGCGGCACCGGATGCGCGAGGGCGTTTTCATGGGCGGCGGCACCCGTGGCCCTCGGCCGGGCGGGGCTCGCCGCCGTGTGGAGCGGAGAGGAGCTACGCGTGGCACCGCGGTTGCCGGCGCTCGAGATGTTCCCGCCCCTGCGGGCCTGGCAACGCAAGGCGATGGTGCACTACCTGCGTCGCCGTACCGACGACTTCACCGCGGTCGCCACCCCCGGCGCCGGCAAGACCACGTTCGCCCTGCGGATCGCCGCCGAGCTGCTGAACGACGGCACCGTCGAGGCGGTCACCGTGGTCGCCCCGACCGAGCACCTGAAGACCCAGTGGGCACAGTCCGCCGCCCGGGTCGGCATCCAGCTCGACGCCGCGTTCCGCAACGCCGACCTGCACTCCGCGGCCGACTTCCACGGCGCCGTGGTCACCTACGCCCAGGTCGGCATGGCACCGCAGGTGCACCGACGGCGCACCATGACCCGGCGGACGCTGGTCATCCTCGACGAGATCCACCACGCCGGCGACTCGCGTACCTGGGGTGACGGCGTGAAGGCCGCCTTCGAGCCCGCGGTGCGCCGGCTGATGCTCACCGGTACGCCGTTCCGCTCCGACGACAACCCGATCCCGTTCGTCAGCTACGAGCGGGGCGGGGACGGGCTGCTGCGCTCCCGCGCCGACTCGGTCTACGGCTACTCCGACGCGCTGCACGACGGCGTGGTCCGCCCGGTGCTCTTCCTGGCCTACTCCGGGGAGACCCGGTGGCGCACCAACGCGGGAGAGGAACTGGCGGCGCGGCTCGGCGAGCCGATGACCCAGGACCTGATCGCGCAGGCCTGGCGTACCGCCCTGGACCCGGCCGGCGACTGGATGCCGCAGGTGCTGCGGGCCGCCGACGCCCGGCTGACCGTGTTGCGCAACAACGGCATGCCCGACGCCGGTGGGCTGGTGATCGCCAGCGACCAGCAGGTCGCCCGCTCGTACGCGAAGCTGCTCGAGCAGGTGACCGGCGAGAAGGCCGCCGTGGTGCTCTCCGACGACCAGGGCGCCTCCGCGCGGATCGCGACGTTCGCGGCGTCTGAGCAGCGCTGGCTGGTCGCGGTCCGGATGGTGTCCGAGGGCGTCGACATCCCGCGGCTGGCGGTCGGCGTGTACGCGACCAGCGCCAGCACCCCGCTCTACTTCGCCCAGGCGATCGGCCGGTTCGTCCGGGCCCGGCGCCCCGGCGAGACCGCCTCGGTCTTCCTGCCCAGCGTGCCGCACCTGCTCGGCCTGGCCAGCGAGATGGAGGCCGAGCGGGACCACGTGCTCGGCAAGGCCAAGGAGGCCGACGGCTTCGACGACGACCTGCTGGCGCGCGCCCAGCGGGACGACCAGGCCAGCGGTGAGCTGGAGAAGCGGTTCGCCGCGCTCTCCGCGACCGCCGAGCTGGATCAGGTGATCTTCGACGGGGCCTCCTTCGGCACCGCTGCCCAGGCCGGCACGCCGGAGGAGGAGGAATACCTCGGCCTCCCTGGGCTGCTCACCGCCGACCAGGTCTCGCTGCTGCTCACCAAGCGGCAGGCCGAGCAACTCGCCGCGCAGAAGCGCAAAGCCGCCCAGCGGGCCGCTGAGCCGGCCGCTGCGGCCCCGGCGGCGGCGCCCCCACCGATGAGTGCCGCCCAGCGCCGCGTGGCCCTCCGGCGGCAGCTGAACGCCCTGGTGGCCGCCCAGCACCACCGGACCGGGCAGCCGCACGGCAAGATCCACGCCGAGCTGCGCCGGCTGTGTGGCGGCCCGCCCAGCGCCCAGGCCACCATCGAGCAGCTCGAAGAGCGCATCGCCACCGTGCAGACCTTGTAAGGCAGGGCCCAGGGGCCCCCTTTCCACACCGGCAGAGAGCATGGAAAAGCCGACCGGAGGCGACCCGTCTGGGTTGCCTCCGGTCGGCTATGTCGCCGGTATACGGATTCAGTTCGCCATCAGATCGGCGCCACGCCAGCTGAATTCCGGGTCCGCCGCGTACCGCACGGTGATCTTCACGAGATCCTCCGCGTACTTGTTCGCGTGGTGCCCACAGAACACCAGCTCGCTCCCACCCGCCAGAGTGATCCGGAGCTTGCCGGCAGCATTGCAGCGGTCGCACCGTTCATCGGCGGCCGGGGGGCTCACCGTCTCGGGCGGCGGCGTGAGGGTCGGGGTCATCGCCTTCCTCCTCTGGTCGTCACCGATGAACACTCGTCTCGGTTGCTCACCTATCGTGCAACACCCATCTCGGGCCCTGCCTTCCCTGTGTGCCCGGCCGGGACCGAGGTCACACCTGGCGTGCAAGACAGTGTGCCGTGCACCAAGGGTGCCACGTCAACGATCACAAACCGGCAACCGACCGATCACCAATGAGTGTTGTACGGCTGGTGATCAAACCGACACGACTGGTTGACGCGCACGGTCAGTCCAGGTAGTCGCGGAGCACCTGGGAGCGCGAGGGGTGCCGCAACTTGGACATGGTCTTCGACTCGATCTGGCGGATGCGCTCCCGGGTCACGCCGTACACCTGGCCGATCTCGTCCAGGGTGCGGGGCTGGCCGTCGGTGAGGCCGAAACGCAGGCGTACCACGCCCGCCTCGCGCTCGGAGAGCGTCTGCAGCACCTGCTGGAGCTGGTCCTGCAGCAGTGAGAACGAGACGGCGTCGACCGCGACCACGGCCTCCGAGTCCTCGATGAAGTCGCCGAGCTGGCTGTCGCCCTCGTCGCCGATGGTCTGGTCGAGCGAGATGGGCTCCCGGGCGTACTGCTGGATCTCCAGCACCTTCTCCGGTGTGATGTCCATCTCCTTGGCCAGCTCCTCCGGGGTGGGCTCGCGGCCCAGGTCCTGGAGCAGCTCGCGCTGGATCCGGCCGAGCTTGTTGATCACCTCGACCATGTGCACCGGGATGCGGATGGTGCGGGCCTGGTCGGCCATGGCGCGGGTGATGGCCTGGCGGATCCACCAGGTGGCGTAGGTGGAGAACTTGTAGCCCTTGGTGTAGTCGAACTTCTCGACCGCGCGGATCAGGCCGAGGTTGCCTTCCTGGATCAGGTCGAGGAAGGCCATGCCACGACCGGTGTAGCGCTTGGCCAGCGAGACGACCAGCCGGAGGTTCGCCTCCAGGAGGTGGTTCTTGGCCCGCTCGCCGTCCCGCGAGATCCACAGCAGGTCGCGCTGCATGTCGCGGGTGAGCTTCTCCTCGCCCTCCTCGGCGGCGCGCAGCCGCTCGGCGGCGTAGAGGCCGGCCTCGATCCGCTTGGCCAGCTCGACCTCCTGCTCGGCGTTGAGCAGGGGCACCTTGCCGATCTGCTTCAGGTACGCCCGGACGGAGTCGGCGGAGGCGGTCAGCTCGGCGTCCCGGCGCGCCTGCTTGAGCGCCTCGGACTCCTCGTCGTCCCACTCGAAGTCGTTGTCGCTGGCCGAGCTCGCCGCGTCGGCCTCGGCGGCCTGGGTGAGCTCGGCCGGCTCGTCGACCACCACGTCCTCGATCTCGGCGGCCAGCTCCTCCGGGTCGATGTCGCCCTCGGGGCCCTCGCCCTTGGCGCCGGCCTTCGCCCCGGCGGTCTTCGCCGCCACGGTCGCCTTGGTGGCCCGGGTCGCCTTGGCGGCCTTCGCCGGGGCGGCGGCCTTGGCGGCCACCTCGGCGGTGGTGCCGGCGGCCTTGCGCGCGGTCGCCTTCCGCGGGGCGGGCGTGGCCGGGGCCTCCTCGGCGGCCGGCGCCTGCTTCGGGGCGGGCGCGGCGGCCTTCTTGGTGGTCTTGGCGGTGGTGGCTCGGGAGGCGGGCGTGGCGGACCGGGCGGCGGCCACGCGGCGGCGGGTGCTGGCGGAGCCGTCCACCACCACCGTTACCCCCGCCTCGGAGAGCGCACGGAGGATCTTCTTGGCCTGGGCCGGGGTCACCTCAGCGGACTCGACGGTGCGCGCGAGCTGGGCCGACGTGAGCTGGCCGCCGGCGCTCTGCGCGTGGGCGATCAGGGTGTCGGTGAGCGAGCGAACGTCGGCGCCGGTCTGGCGGGGTTCTGTCACGAATGACCTTCCGGAGGCGAAGAGCGAGCACGGCCGGGTTCGTCCGGCGCAGCAGGGAGCGCCGTGCCGGGCGATGTCGTTGAGGGACCCCCGTGTCCCGGGCCGGCCGGTCGCTGGCGGTCCGTGGCGCGTGGGCAGGGTGAATTGTAACGCCGTCTGCGGCGATCATCCCGCGCCGCACGGCGTACCGGCGGTGTGGGCCGCCGATTCGGTGCAGATGTGGACTTTGTAAGGATGATACCCACGTACGAGCCGGCCGGCCCCGGTCGTGCGGGAAGGGGACGAACATGATCCGCTCGGCGCCCACGCCGCGGGAACTGCTGGAGATCGCCGTCGAGGTGGCCCGGGACGCGGCGGTCACCGCGCACCGGATGCGGGCCGAGGGGGTGTCGGTCGCCGCGACCAAGAGCACGGTCACGGATGTGGTCACCGCGGCGGACCGGGCGGTGGAGCGGCAGGTGCTCGACGCCCTGCGGGACCGCCGCCCGGGCGACGCGGTGCTGGGGGAGGAGTACGGCGGCGGCTCGGCCGGCGAGACCGGGGTGCGCTGGATCGTCGACCCGATCGACGGCACGGTCAACTACCTCTACGGGCTGCCGTACTGTGCGGTGTCCCTGGCGGCCGAGGTCGACGGCGAGGCGGTGGCCGGGGTGGTCCGCAACGTCGCCACCGGCGAGGAGTGGACCGCCACCGCCGGCGGCGGGGCCTGGCGGGACGGGGAGCGGCTGCGCTGCTCCGCCGAGACCGACCTGGGGCAGGCGCTGGTCGCCACCGGGTTCGGCTACCACGCCGGCCGGCGGGCGCACCAGGCCCGGGTGGTCGCAGAGCTGATCCCGCACGTGCGGGACATCCGCCGGATGGGCGCCGCCGCGCTGGACCTCTGCCTGGCCGCCGAGGGACGGGTGGACGCCTACTACGAGAAGGGGCTGGCCGCCTGGGACCTCGCCGCGGGTGGGCTGGTCGCCCGGGAGGCGGGGCTGCTGGTGACCGGGCTGTCCGGCCGGCCGGCCGGCCCGGATCTGGTGATCGCCGCCCCGCCGGCGCTGTTCGAGCCGCTGCACACCCGGCTTGCCGCCCTGGACGCCTCCGGCGGCCCCTGACCGCTGCCGCCGATACGCGGAAAGAGTGGCGCATCGTGTCGGTGCGGCCACTCTTTCCGGGAATTCGTTCGGGTCGCGGTCGACCGTACGGCCGACCGGTCCGGGTCTACTTGTCGACGGGGGCGGGGCAGGTGCCGGTCGGGGCGACCGGCGAGCCGAGGTCGCCGAGGGACTGGTTGACCTCGGTGGTGGTGGCCAACTGCTGGAAGCTGTTGCCGAGGATCACGTCGACCGTGTCGTCCTTGCGCTTCAGGTCGGGTTCCAGCTTCGCGTTGTTGAGGAAATAGGCCCGCAGCAGATGGGCGGAGCCGACGCCCTTCGGGCCGAACCGCAACACGGCGACGTCGTCCACCGCCTTGGGGGCGTTGCCCTCCTTCTTCACCTGGAACTTGCGGTTGCGGAAGTCGTCGGCGACGCTGCCGGCCAGGCCCACCTCGTCGGTGCCGTTGTAGACGTTGATCTTGACGTCCTTGGGCTCGCGCAGCCGCACGTCGGCCAGCGGCCAGTTCTTCGGGCAGCCCGCGGCGCCGCCCGCGTTGCTCTGGGTGTCGCGCACCAGTGCGATGACCACGAAGACCAGGGCGAAGACCGCCAACAGGCCGACGACAACGAGTGCCCGCACTCGCGCAAAACTCATCTGGGCGCTCCCGGACAGTGGTTTGGGTGGCGGCGGCCGCCGGCGGTCGGGCCGTCGAGTACGCCGCTGAGGTTAACGGTTGTCCGGCCGTGGCGTGGAAACAGTCCGACATGCCGGCGCGCCACCGGGGGAACGGGTAGTACTACCCCTATCTTCGTGTCGCCTGAGTCACATTGGGAACAACTTCGGGCGCAGGGGCGTACATCTCTGCCACGGGGGCGGTATACATGCCTCGCCCAAAGGGGGGGTAAGGTTCCGCGCTCGCTGGGGGAGTTCCTCTGGCGGACTCGGCCCACCGGTCGTCGGGTCGGGTGACCGACAGATTTGGTGGCCGGCCAGCGGAACCGAAACAGCGTCGTCCGGCGTTACAACCGGAAGCGACCATATCGATATGGGAGAGTGAAACCGATGGCCACCGACTACGACGCCCCGCGTCGCGACGAGGTCGACCTCGGCGAGGACAGCCTGGAAGAGCTCAAGGCACGGCGGGTCGACTCACAGTCGGGCGCCGTGGACGTCGACGAGGCCGAGGTGGCGGAGAGCTTCGAGCTGCCCGGCGCCGACCTGGCCGACGAGGAGCTCACGGTCAAGGTGCTACCGATGCAGCAGGACGAGTTCCGGTGCGGCCGCTGCTTCCTGGTTCACCACCGCAGCCAGCTCGCGGTCGAGCGGAACGGCGAACTGATCTGCCGAGAGTGCGTCTGACCTCGACGCGTATCACCGGCGGCGGCCTCCTCGACGGGGCCGCCGCTGTTCGAGCCGCCGTGCGACGGTGGCGGGAAGCTGCTTGACTCGTACCGGCGGCTGCCACGCCGCGCGGAGCAGGGGAGGGCGGACCGGTGACCGAGGGCAGCGAGCGAGCCGGGGGACCGACCGGCGGTGGTGACGCCGAGCGGTCCGGCCGGGCCGTGCCGGACGAGGCCGGCGACCAGCTGGGCGCGACCGTCGCCGCGCTCACCGCGGACGACATCGCGCCCGCCCGGCGCCGGCAACTCCTCGTCCGGCTGGTCGGTCAGGCGCGCGCCCGTGGCCTGACCGACCTGTTCAAGCCGAAGGCCGCCATCCGTTGGATGACGGACACCGTCGCCGAGGTCGCCCCGCACGTGCCGATCCGCGACCTGGCCACGCTCCGCCGGCACTTCCCCGGCCTCGACGACGACGAGCTGGCCGAGCGGCTGATCCGGAACGCCGCCCGGGCCACCGCCGGGGTCGGGGCGGCCGGCGGCGGGGTCGCCGCGGTGGAGTGGACGGTCACTCCGACGCTGCTCTCCGCGCCCGTGCTGCTGGCCGCCGAGACGGTCGCGGTGATCGCCATCGAGCTGAAGCTGATCGGGGAGCTGCACGAGGTCCACCGGGTTCCGTTGCCCACCGGCGGCAGCCAGCGCGCGGTCGCGCTGGTGCAGTCCTGGGCCGGCCAGCGGGGGATCAACCCGATGATGCCCGGGGTCGGGGTGAGCGCGGTGCTCGGCACCGCGGCCCGCCGCGAGCTGCGGGACCGCCTGCTGCGCCGGTTCGGTCGGAACCTGACCACGCTGGGGCCGTTCCTGACCGGCGCCGCCGTCGCCGGCTACCTCAACCGCCGGGCCACCCGGGCGCTGGCCGAGCAGCTCCGCAAGGACCTGCGCCGCAGGGGCCGCGAGCTCCCCGGCAACTCCCGCCCCGCCCTCCCCTGAACGGTCAGCTCGCGTCGCGGGCGGTGAGGATCGCGGTGGCCAGTTCCACCGGGTGTCGGGTGCTCACCACCCAGAACGGGGTGGGGTCCGCCGGGTCGTCCAGCACCACCTGCACCGCGCCGCCGACCCACGGCCGCTGCACCACGAAGGCGAGCGGGTCGGACCCGACGCCGAGCACCTCGCGCCGGCCGGCCGCGTCGAGCGGGACCACGTCGGCGACGTACCGCACCGGGAGGTGGGCGTCGTCCACCCACAGCTCGTCGTCGCGGACCGCGATCCGGATCCGGCCCAGCCGGGCCAGCCCGGCCACGGCCGCCGGGATCAGCACCACGAAGGGCAGCCAGGCGCGTACGCCGGTCGCGCCCAGCCACAGCTCGGCGGCGAGCAGCCCGGCCACGGCGAGCCCCGCCGGCCAGGCCCACCAGGGCAGGGTGAGCCGCTCCGCGTACGCCGGGGCGGGGGCCACCGGGGACGCCGGGGCGGGCGAGGACGACGACAGGCTCACAGTCCGAGGGTACGGCGCACGGCCGGCCTGCCAACCGGCAGGATGGCAGGGTCAGCCCCGCAAGGACCGGACGGAAGAGGATGACCGTGACAGACGCCGTACCCGTGCCCGTACGGCAGCTCGACCCCGAGCTGCCGCTGCCGGCGTACGCCCATCCCGGCGACGCCGGCGCGGACCTGGTGGCCGCCGCGGACGTGGAGCTGCCGCCCGGCGGGCGGGCCCTGGTGCCGACCGGCGTGGCCATCGCGCTGCCCGAGGGGTACGTCGGCCTGGTGCATCCCCGATCGGGGCTGGCGGCCAGGCTCGGCGTGACGGTGCTCAACGCGCCCGGTACGGTCGACGCCGGCTACCGGGGTGAGATCCTGGTCAACCTGATCAATCATGATCGGGACACTCCGGCGAAGATCAGCCGGGGCGACCGGATCGCGCAGCTCGTCGTCCAGCGGGTCGCGCGGGCCGATTTCCGGCCGGTGGCGGAGCTGCCCGTGTCCCGGCGCGGGACCGGCGGGCACGGGTCGACCGGCGGGCACGTCGGACTGGTCCCGGCTCCGGCGGGTGGGCAGACGGAAGAGGTGGCAGGGTGAGTGCGAACAGCGGAGGGTGGGCGCAGTGATCTTCTCCCGTAAGCGGGCCGGCGGCGTGCGTGACGAGCGGACCACCGAGGTCCTCGACGCCCAGGAGGCCGAGGAGACCCCGCAGGCGCCGTTCCGGGGCCCCTACGACGTCTCCGAGGCGCCCGACGCGCCCCGGCTCGACCTGGGCAGCCTCCAGATCCCAGCGGTGCCGGAGGTCGAGGTGCGGGTGCAGGCCGACCCGCAGGGCGTGATCCAGCAGGTCGTGCTGGTGCACGGCCAGAACGCCCTGCAGCTCGGCGTCTTCGCCGCGCCCCGCTCCGAGGGCATCTGGGACGAGGTGCGCGAGGAGATCCGGCAGTCGCTGTTCAACGACGGCGCCGCCGCCCAGGAGGTCGACGGGGAGTACGGCACCGAGCTGCGGGCCCGGGTGCGGACCCCGGACGGCCTGACCGACCTGCGCTTCGTCGGCGTCGACGGGCCGCGCTGGATGGTCCGCGGCGTCTACCAGGGCGAGGCGGCCACCGACCCGGCCGCGGCCGGCCCGCTGGCGGCCTGCCTCGACGGCCTGGTGGTCGACCGGGGCCAGGAGGCCAAGCCGGTCCGGGAGCCGCTGCCGCTGCGGCTGCCCCGCGAGGTCGCCGAGCAGCAGGCGGCCGGCGAGCAGCCCGCGCCGGAGCAGCGCGAGGCCTGAGGCGTACCACGCCGGGCCCGGTGACCGTCGGCTCCCGTCGGCGGCACCGGGCCCGTCGTGCGTCCGCCGGCCGCCAGCGGTACGCCCCGGCCGCCGGTCCCGCACCGCGGTGGATCGGGCTACGCTGGCGGGACGGTCACGGCGCCTGCCGGGCCGAGCCAGTGCCGGTGCCGACCGGCCCGGGTGGAGAAGGGTGACGCGGAGGTCATGACGACCGACGAGAGCCGGGTGTCGCTGCGGCGGCTCCTGCATCGGCTCACCGCGAGCGAATCCGAGATCGAGGCGCAGGAGCTGCGCCGGGAGAGCGCCGAGTCCGGCTGCATGCCAGCCAACCAGTGCGGCCGCGGCCAGGTGGTCTCGGTCGCCGGGCGGCTCCGCACGGTGGTCTACACGCCCCGGACGAACCTGCCGACCCTGGAGGCCGACCTCTACGACGGCAACGACGTGGTCACCCTGGTCTGGCTGGGCCGCCGGCACATCGCCGGGATCGAACCGGGCCGACACCTGACCGCCCGCGGCCGGATGGCCGTACGGGACGACCGCAAGGTGATCTACAACCCGTACTACGAGCTGGAGTCGCCGAAGTGACGACCGGACAGCACACCGACCCGGAGACCGGGCCGGAGGACGACGAGCGGCTGCCCAGCATCGCCGAGCAGATGGCCGACCAGCTCGGCGGCTGGCGCGGGCTGGTCGAGTCGAGCATCCCCGTGGTGGTCTTCGTGATCGCCAACGTGCTGGGCGAGCTGCGCCCCGCGGTGCTCGCCTCGGTGGCCGTGGCGCTGCTCATCGCCGGGCTGCGGCTGGCCCAGCGCCGGCCGGTGCGGCACGCCGTCAACGGCCTGTTCGGCATCGCCGTCGGCGCGGCCATCGCCTGGCGTACCGGCGACGAGCGGGACTTCTACCTCCCCGGCATCCTCTACGGCATCGGGTACGGGTTGGCCCTGCTGCTCTCGGCGGCGATCCGGCAGCCCCTGGTGGGCTGGATCTGGTCGGTGCTGGTGGCCAAGGGCCGCTCGGAGTGGCGGGACAATCCGCGCCTGGTACGCACCTTCACCCAGCTCACCGTGCTCTGGGGCGTGGTCTGGCTGGCCAAGGTGGGCGTGCAGGCCGGGCTCTACCTGGCCCACCAGGACACCG
>NZ_JAPDPH010000113.1 GCF_026013475.1 Micromonospora yasonensis
CGCGGACCGCCAGGCGTACGCCCAGGGCGCGCAGCGTGCCGCGGGCCCAGCGGCGGAGCGCCGCCTGCCGGTCCCGGGCCGGCAGCACCGGCAGGATCACGGCCAGCCCGGCGCCCACCAGCAGCATTCCGGCCACCGCCAGCAGCCGTACCGCCCGACGGGCCGCCGACCGGGTCGAGCCGGTGCCGCCGGGCAGGCACTCCGGGCCGCAGCCCGAGGTGGGCCGCCACAGGTCGGGGGTGCTCACGCCGGCTCCCCGCCGAGGAAGTGCCGCAGGTAACGGGGGTTCAACCGGTCCAGGGAGAAGAGCACGTAGAAGTCGGCGCAGCCGAAGTCCGGGTCGTACGCCGGCTCGCCGCAGACCCAGGCGCCGAGCCGCAGGTAACCGCGGAGCAGCGGCGGGACCAGCGCGCGGCGCGCGGCCGGGTCGGCGGGGGCGGGGGCGGGGTCGGCGGCGGCCGGCGCCTCGCCGAACCACGGCCGACGGGGCGTCACCCGCAGCGGGGGCGGTGCCAGGTGCCGGGCGGTGACCTGCGACCAGACCTCGGCGACCGCGGTACCGCCGTCGGCCACCGGCACCGAGGCGCAGCCGCCGAGCCAGCGCGACCCGCGCAGGTGCAGGTAGCGGGTGATGCCGGCCCACATCAGGTTGATCACCGCGCCCGAGCGGTGGTCCGGGTGCACGCAGGAGCGGCCGGCCTCGACCAGGTCGTCGCGGAGCGGGGCCAGCGCCGTCAGGTCGAACTCGGTGTCCGAGTAGCGGCCGTCGGTACGCCCCGGCGGCAGCAGCCGGTACGTGCCGACCACCTCGTCGGTGCCCTCCCGCAGCACCACCAGGTGGTCGCAGTGGGCGTCGAACTCATCGGTGTCGAGCCCGGCGGCGTCCGCGGGCAGGGCGGCGCCGAGTTCGGTGGCGAACACCTCGTGACGCAGGCGTTGCGCGGCCGCGACCAGGGCTGGGTCGTCGGCGATCAGCAGGGTGTATCCGCTGGTCGTGAGGGGTGCGCCAGCGGCGTGCAGAACGGCCATGGGACCTGTGTAAGGGGCGCGGTTGCCGTCCCCGGTGACGAGGAGCGTCGATCCGGTGAACGCCGGCCGACACTCGCGTGGCAGGCTGCCGGGCAGAGCGCGGGAGGATTGCATGATCATCGAGTCGCGGTTCCACGGGCCGACCGGGTCGGGCAACGGCGGGTGGAGTGCCGGCGTGTTCGCGGCGGCGGTCGACGCCCGGGGGCCGGTGGAGGTCACCCTCCGCAAGCCCCCGCCGCTGGAGACCCCGCTGACCGCCGTCGGCGACGAGATCCGCGACCCGGACGGCCAGGTGATCGCCCAGGTACGCCCGGTCGACGAGTTCACCGCCGTGGTGCCGCCGGTGGACCGGCCGACCGCCGAGGCGGCCGCGCGGGCGTACCCCGGGCTGGTGGAGCACCCCTTCCCCGGCTGCTACGTCTGCGGCCCGCAGAACCCCGACGGACTGCGGATCTTCCCCGGCCGGCTGCCGGACGGGCGGACCGCCGCACCGTTCCGCGCCCCGGCCGAGGTGGTGCCGGCGACGGTCTGGGCCGCGCTGGACTGCCCCGGCGGCTGGGCGGTGATCGCCCCCGGCCGCCCGTACGTCCTGGGCCGGATCGCCGCGGTGGTCCGGGCGCTGCCGGCCCCCGGCGACGAGTGCGTGGTGACCGGCGCGATGGTCGGCGGCGAGGGGCGCAAGGCCGAGGTCCACTCCAGCCTCTACGGCCCGGACGGCGGGCTGCTCGGGTACGCCCGGGCCACCTGGATCGCGCTGCCCGCGGCCTGATCTCTCCTCCCTCAGGATGACCGCCTCCTGCCCCAGCGGGAGGAGGAGGTACGCGTCCCGCCTGATTGACCCGCTTGCCTACGGTTGCCAGGCTGTGCCACGGCGCCCCGCAACGGCGCCCCCACCGGCGCGCCCGCGCGCCGTGGCAGGAGAGGAGAACGATGTCCGACGGGCAGTGGAGCCCCAGCGCCGGGACCGGCCAGATCGTGGTGTCCGGACTGACGAAGCAGTACAAGAACGTCCGGGCGGTCGACAATCTGTCCTTCACCGTCCAACCCGGCCGGGTGACCGGCTTCCTCGGCCCGAACGGTGCCGGCAAGACGACCACCCTGCGCATGCTGCTCAACCTGGTGACCCCGACGGCCGGCGAGGCCACCATCGGCGGCCACCGGTACGCCGACCTCGCCGACCCGCTGCGCTCGGTCGGCGCGGTGCTGGAGGCGTCCAGCGCACACAAGGGCCGTACCGGGATCAACCACCTGCGGGTGATCTGCGCGGCGGCCGGGCTGCCCCGGCAGCGGGCCGACGAGGCGCTCGCGCTGGTCGGGCTGACCCCGGCGGCGAACCGCAAGTTCAAGGGCTACTCGCTGGGCATGAAGCAGCGGCTCGGGATCGCCGCCGCGATGCTCGGCAACCCGCAGGTGCTGATCCTGGACGAGCCGGCCAACGGCCTCGACCCGGAGGGGATCCGCTGGATGCGCGGCTTCCTCAAGGGGCTGGCCGCCGAGGGCCGCACCGTCCTGGTCTCCAGCCACCTCCTCTCCGAGATGCAGTTGCTCGCCGACGACGTGGTAATCATCGCGGCCGGCCGGCTGGTCCGGCAGGGCCCGGTCGACCAGGTGATCGGTTCGATCGCGCACGGCGGGCGGGTGCGGGTGCGCACCCCGCAGGCCGAGGAGCTGACCGCCGCGCTGCGCGAGCAGTCGGCCACGGTGGACGCCGACGGGCACGGCGCGCTGCTGGTGACCGGGGCGGACGCCCCGACCGTCGGCCGGGTGGCCCTGGCCGCCAAGGTGGAGCTGCACGAGCTGACCACCGAGCGCCCCGACCTGGAGGGGGTCTTCCTCGAACTGACGGCCGGAAAGGCGGAGATCCGATGAACCTGGTCCGATCCGAGCTGCTCAAGATCCGTACCACCAGCACCTGGTGGCTGCTGGGCATCGGGGCCTTCGTCGCCACCGCCCTGGCCTTCGCGGTGAACGCCTGGCTCGCCCACACCGTCCTGAGCGGCCGGGGCGAGGAGGTCGGCGTCAGCGGCGCGCAGGCGAGCGCACCGGCCCAGGCGGCCGGTCTCTACACCTCCGGGCAGTACCTCGGGCTGCTCTTCGTGATGCTGATCGGCATCCTGATGGTCACCAACGAGTTCTTCCACCAGACGGCGACCACCACCTTCCTGACCACGCCGCGCCGCACCTCGGTCATCCTCGGCAAGCTCGGCGCCGCGTCCCTGCTCGGCTTCGGTTTCTGGCTGGCCACCACGGTGGTCGACCTGATCGCCGGCGCGGCCTTCCTGTCCCTGGACGGCCACGGCACCCAGCTCGGCGAGTGGGAGGTACACCGGGCGCTGCTGTTCAACCTGCTGGCGTACGCGATCTGGACGATCCTGGGCGTCGGCATCGGGACGCTGATCCCCAACCAACTCGGCGCGGTGATCACCGCGGCGGTTCTCTACCTGGTCGGCACCCAGGTCGTGCAGCTGCTCTTCTTCCTGCTCTCCAACTGGCTCGACAGCGAGGCCGTGGTGAAGTGGCAGGTCGTCTGGCCAGCCGTCGCCTCCCAGGTGATGATCAGCGGGGAACCGAGCCAGTTCACCCCGGCCTGGTGGGTGGGCGCGCTCGTGCTGACCGGCTACGCCGTGGTCAGTGGGACCGCCGGCGTCCTGATCACCCGGCGGCGCGACATCGCCTGAGCCGCCCGCCCGACGAACGGCCCCGGCCGGTGACCCCGCGTCACCGACCGGGGCCGTCGCTCGCCAGGAGTTGGCGCCTATCAGGAGTTGGCACAACACGCAGGGTTTGCCGAGCTTCTGGCATCTTCTGTGAAACGGAACACCAGGCGGAGGCGAGAATGCCTGCGCCATTCGTACGGCGTAGCCTGGGAGCCGTCTTCCGCGTGCCCCTATCCGGGCACGGGATGACACCGCGTGACATTACGAACCCGCGTGAAAGAGGCGATTAGCGGCCGTGTCGACCCAGCAGACTTCGCAGGAGAACCCACTGGCGGGTTTCGGCCCGAACGAGTGGATCGTCGAGGAGATGTACCAGCGCTACCTCGCCGACCCCTCGAGCGTCGACTCGGCCTGGCACGACTTCTTCGCCGACTACCGACCCGCCCCCGGCGCCGCCACCCCGCGCCCCGACGGCCAGGCCAAGCCGGCCGCCAAGCCGGAGCCCGCCGAGCAGCAGGAGGCGGTCGCCACCGTCACCCAGCAGCCGGCCGCCAAGCCCGCCCCCGCCCCGGCCAAGCCCGCCGCCAAGCCGGCGGAGAAGCCGGCCGCCAAGGCCGCCCCGGCGAAGCCGGCCGCCAAGGCCCCGACCGCGAGCGCCGCCGGCACCACTCCGCTGCGCGGGGTCGCCGCCAAGATCGTCCAAAACATGGACGCCTCGCTCTCCGTGCCGACCGCGACCAGTGTCCGGGCCGTCCCGGCGAAGCTGCTGGTCGACAACCGCATCGTCATCAACAACCACCTGGCCCGCGGCCGCGGCGGCAAGGTGAGCTTCACCCACCTCATCGGCTACGCGATGGTCCGGGCGCTGGTCGAGCACCCGGAGATGAACAACTCCTACGCCGAGGTCGACGGCAAGCCGGCGATGGTCCGCCCGGAGCACGTCAACCTGGGCATCGCGATCGACCTGGCCAAGCCCGACGGCTCGCGCAACCTGGTGGTGCCCTCCATCAAGGGCTGCGAGCAGATGGACTTCCGGCAGTTCTGGCAGGCGTACGAGGACGTGGTCCGGCGCGCCCGCCGCAACGAGCTGACCATGGAGGACTACGCCGGCACCACCATCTCGCTGACCAACCCGGGCGGCATCGGCACGGTCCACTCGATCCCCCGGCTGATGCAGGGCCAGAGCGCCATCATCGGTGTCGGCGCGATGGAGTACCCGGCGCCGTACCAGGGCATGAGCGAGGCGACCCTGGCCGAGCTGGCGGTCAGCAAGATCATCACGCTGACCAGCACCTACGACCACCGGATCATCCAGGGCGCCCAGTCCGGCGAGTTCCTGAAGGTGATGCACGAGCTGCTGCTCGGCGAGCGCGGCTTCTACGACCAGGTCTTCACCTCGCTGCGCCTCCCGTACGAGCCGGTGCGCTGGATGCAGGACGTGGCCGTCGACTCCGAGGGCCAGATCAACAAGACCGCGCGGGTGCACGAGCTGATCCACGCGTACCGGGTGCGCGGCCACCTGATGGCCGACACCGACCCGCTGGAGTTCAAGATCCGCAAGCACCCGGACCTGGACGTCCTCCAGCACGGGCTGACCCTGTGGGACCTGGACCGGGTCTTCCCGGTGAACGGCTTCGCCGGCAAGCAGCGGATGAAGCTGCGCTCGATCCTCGGCGTGCTGCGCGACTCGTACTGCCGCCGGGTCGGCATCGAGTACATGCACATCCAGGACCCGGAGGAGCGGCGCTGGCTCCAGGAACGGGTCGAGCGCAAGTACGAGAAGCCGACCACGGACGAGCAGAAGCACGTGCTCAACCGGCTCAACGCCGCCGAGGCGTTCGAGACCTTCCTGCAGACCAAGTACGTCGGCCAGAAGCGCTTCTCGCTGGAGGGTGGCGAGTCGCTGATCCCGCTGCTCGGCGAGGTGCTGGAGTCCTCCGCCGAGGCCGGGCTCGACGAGGTCGTCATCGGCATGGCCCACCGTGGCCGGCTCAACGTGCTGGCCAACATCGTCGGCAAGCCGTACGAGAAGATCTTCTCCGAGTTCGAGGGGCACCTCGACCCGCGCTCGACCCAGGGCTCGGGCGACGTGAAGTACCACCTCGGCCAGAACGGCAAGTTCACCACCCCCGACGGCGCGCACGCCGTCAAGGTGTCGGTGGTGGCGAACCCGTCGCACCTGGAGGCCGTGGACCCGGTGCTGGAGGGCATCGTCCGGGCCAAGCAGGACCGGATCGACCTCAAGCTGGAGGGCTACACCGTGCTGCCGCTGGCGGTGCACGGCGACGCCGCCTTCGCCGGCCAGGGTGTGGTCGCCGAGACGCTGAACCTGTCGCAGCTGCGCGGCTACCGCACCGGCGGCACGGTGCACGTGGTGGTCAACAACCAGGTCGGCTTCACCACCGCCCCGGAGTACAGCCGGTCCAGCCTCTACAGCACCGACGTGGCCCGGATGATCCAGGCGCCGATCTTCCACGTGAACGGCGACGACCCCGAGGCCGTCGTACGGGTGGCCCGGCTCGCCTTCGAGTACCGGCAGGCGTTCAACAAGGACGTCGTGATCGACATGGTCTGCTACCGCCGGCGCGGGCACAACGAGGGCGACGACCCGTCGATGTCCAACCCGCAGATGTACCAGATCATCGACTCGAAGCGGTCGGTCCGGAAGCTCTACACCGAGGAGCTCATCGGGCGGGGTGACATCACCGTGGAGGACGCGGAGGAGCTGCTGCGCGACTACCAGTCGCAGCTCGAGCGGGTCTTCAAGGCCACCCGGGACGCCGCGACCACGCCGCGCCAGCTCAGCCGGCCGCCGCGGCTGGTGGAGCCGGAGCCGCTGGTCGAGACCGCCACCGAAGCCGCGGTCGTCAAGGCGATCGGCGAGGCGCACGTCAACCTGCCGGAGGGCTTCACCCCGCACAAGCGGATCCAGCAGTTGCTCGACCGGCGGGCGAAGATGTCCGTCGAGGGCAACATCGACTGGGGCTACGGCGAGATCATCGCGTTCGGCTCGCTGCTGCACGACGGGGTGACCGTCCGGCTCGCCGGCCAGGACTCCCGCCGCGGCACCTTCGTCCAGCGGCACGCCTCGATCGTCGACGCGAAGACCGGCGACGACTACCTGCCGCTGAAGTCGCTCACCGCCGACGGCGAGCGGTCCCGCTTCTTCGTGCACGACTCGCTGCTCTCCGAGTACGCGGCGATGGGCTTCGAGTACGGCTACTCGGTGGAGAACGTCAACGCGCTGGTCTGCTGGGAGGCCCAGTTCGGCGACTTCGTCAACGGGGCCCAGTCGGTGATCGACGAGTTCATCTCCTCCGGCGAGGTGAAGTGGGGCCAGCGCTCCGCCGTCACCCTGCTGCTGCCGCACGGCCACGAGGGCCAGGGCCCGGACCACACCTCCGGCCGCCCGGAGCGGTTCCTCCAGCTGTGCGCCGAGGACAACATGCGGGTGGCCATCCCGACCACCCCGGCGAACTACTTCCACCTGCTGCGCCGCCAGGCCCTGTCGTCGAAGCGCAAGCCGCTGGTGGTGTTCACGCCGAAGTCGCTGCTGCGGCACAAGCTCTGCGTGTCGCCGGTGGAGGACTTCACCACGGGCACCTTCCAGCCGGTCCTGGCGGACACCGCCGCCCCGGCGCCGGAGCAGGTGAAGCGGGTGCTGCTCTGCTCGGGCAAGGTCTACTACGACCTGTTCCAGGCCCGGCAGGAGCGGGGCGTCACCGACACCGCGATCATCCGGATGGAGCAGCTCTACCCGCTGCCCGTCGAGGAGGTCCGGGCCGCGCTGGCGCAGTACCCGAACGCCGAGGACTTCGCCTGGGTCCAGGAGGAGCCGGCCAACCAGGGTTCCTGGTCGTTCGTCGCGCTCAACCTGCTGGAGCACCTGCCCGAGGTCCGGCTGCGCCGCATCTCCCGCCCGGCCGCCGCCGCTCCGGCCGTCGGCTCGGCGAAGATGCACGAGGTCGAGCAGAACGCGCTGATCGAGGCGGCTCTCCCCCGCCCGTGACCTGACCGCACCGCGAGCACCGGGGCAGCGACCGCACGACGGCCGCTGCCCCGCCTCCGTGTGGCGGCCCCGTTTCCCGAGAGGACGAACCGTGTACTTCACCGACCGTGGCATCGAGGAGCTGGTCGAGCGCCGGGGCGACGAGCAGGTCAGCCTGGAGTGGCTGGGCGAACGGCTGCGCGACTTCGTCGACCTGAACCCCGAGTTCGAGACGCCGATCGAGCGCTTCGCCACCTGGCTGGCCCGGCTGGACGACGAGGACGACGAGTAGCTCGGTGCCCGCGCGGCCCGGGTTCAGCGGGCCGCCGCCACGATCAGGCGCAGGTACCGCTCGACGACCGCCGTCGTGCGCTCGGCGTCGCCGGTGGCCAGCAGATCGAGCAGGGCACCGCGCAGCACAGCCACGCCGAGGGACGGATCCCGGTCGCCGGTGTCGTGGCCGCCGTCGACCCCACCCTGGACCTCGGCGAGCAGCCCGAGCCAGTCCGCCACCGTCTGGCGGGCGAATCCCGCCCACGGTCCGTCCGGCTCGCTGAGCGAGCGGGCGTACGCCTGGGCCCACAGCACCAGCATCGGGCGGTGGGCGGGATCCACGAGCCAGCCCCAGGTCGCCCGTACCGCCGCCGCGAAGTCGTCCGGGCCCCCCGCCGCGCGGACCTGTCGGAGCGCGGCCAGTTCGTCGGACCTGGCCCGGGCGAGCAGGGCCCGGATCAGCTCCTCCTTCGAGCCGAAGAGAAAGAGCAGGACCCGGGGGCTGGATCCGATGGCGGTGGCGAGCGGGCGGAGGGACAGCTCCGCCAGCCCGTGCTCCATCGCGTACCCGTACGCCCGCTCCAGCAGTTCTTCGCGGCGGGCGCTGGGGGGTCGCTCGTGCTGGCTCACGGCGCTACTCTGCCACTGAAACGACTGTTTCAGTTCTGGAGGGGTATCGATGAGCGAGGAGATCCTCATTCGTCCGCTGGACCGTCCCGGTGACCTCGGCTGGGTGGTGCTGGCCCACGGCGAGCTGTACGCCGCCGAGTTCGGCTGGGACACCAGCTTCGAGGCGCTCGTGGCGCGGATCGTCGCCGACTACGCGGCCGACCACGACCCGGCCCGGGAGGCCGCGTGGATCGCCGAGCTCGACGGTGAACGGGTGGGCTGCGTCTTCTGCGTGGCGGCGGACGACCGGACGGCGCAGCTGCGGATCCTGCTGGTCGACCCCGCGGCCCGGGGACGGCGCCTCGGCGGCCGGCTGGTCGACGAGTGCCTCGCCTTCGCCCGGCGGGCGGGCTACACCCGGATGCGGCTCTGGACCAATCACCCCCTGGTCGCCGCCCGTCGGATCTACCTCTCCCGTGGCTTCCGGCTGATCCGCGAGGAACCCC
Source organism: Micromonospora yasonensis (assembly GCF_026013475.1). Classification (GTDB taxonomy): domain Bacteria; phylum Actinomycetota; class Actinomycetes; order Mycobacteriales; family Micromonosporaceae; genus Micromonospora; species Micromonospora yasonensis. The sequence goes on from NZ_JAPDPH010000113.1 coordinate 9,063, forward strand.
ACCACAGCTTCGGCACGGACCTGACCGGGCAGGTGTACGAAAGGGAGTTGGAGCCGGCCGACGGATGACGTCCTGATCCGCGGTGGGCGCGCCGGCCGTTGACGCGGTCCCCGGCGGTGGCGTCCACTGGAGAGCAGCGTCCAGGGTCCGACGAGGACACGCCGGACCACACGCCGCCCGACGCCAGGGAGGCGGAGATGAACCCCGAGCCCCGCAAGCCGCCGCAGGACGCGGTGACCGTCCGCCACCTGCGCCTCGGCATCGGATCCGTCGGCATCGCACTGCCGATCGTGCTGGTGGTCGGCCACCTGATCGTCGCCCGCCGGTTCACCCTGCTCGACTCGCTCAGCGGGTACTACCACACCGAGATGCGGGACGTCTTCGTCGGCTCGTTGTGCGCCGTCGGGGTGTTCCTCATCGCCTACCGGTACCGCCGGCCGGACGACGCGCTGGGCACCGTCGCCGGCGTCCTGGCGATCGTGGTGGCCCTCTTCCCCACCACGGTCGGCGCGCCCGCCGGCACCACCAGCCACAGCGATCGAACGGTCGGCGTGGTGCACCAGGCCGCCGCCGGGGCGCTCTTCCTGCTCCTCGCCGTCTTCTGCCTCTTCCTCTTCACCCGCCCGGACCGGGCCGGCCTGCCACCGAGCCCGTCGGCCCTGCGTTTCTACCGGGGCTGTGGCGCGCTCATCCTGGTGGCGATCGCGGTCGCGCTGGCGAGCACGCAACTGTCCGCGGACCTGCGGCACACGCTCAAGCCGGTGCTGTGGTGCGAGACGATCGCCGTGTTCGCCTTCGGGGCGGCGTGGGTGGCGAAGAGCGACGCCCTGTTCCGCGCCGCCGAGCCGGCCGACGTGGTGTCCGAACCGGCCACCGGGCCGGCCGCGCCGGCACCCTCGTGACCGCGGAACGGGCCGTCGGCCCCGGGCCCAAGGACCCGGGCGAGGTACGGTGCGATCTTGTAGCGTGAGGTCGTGGCGCGCAGCGTGTACCTGACCAGCGTGGGGTCGGGCGGGGGCAAGTCGACGGTCGCGCTCGGGCTGGCCGAGCTGCTGTCCCGTCAGGTCGAGCGGATCGGCGCGTTCCGGCCGCTGGTCGCGGGCCGGAGTCCGGACCAGATCCTCGCCCTGCTCACCGAGCGCTACCGGGTCGAGCTACCGGTCGACGAGCTGCACGGCTCCACGTACGCCGAGGCCACCGCGCTGGTGGCGGACGGGCGGCGGGAGGAGTTGATCTCCCGGATCGTGGCCCGCTACCGGGAGGTGGAGCGGCGCTGCCCGACGGTGGTCGTGGTGGGCAGCGACTTCGCCGACGGGGACGGCGCCGGCCCGCGCGAGCTGGCCTTCAACGCCCGGCTGGCCACCGAGTTCGGCAGCGTGGTGGTGCCCGTGGTCGACGGGTTCGGGCAGGAGCCCGAGGCGATCGCGGCGACGGTCCGCGGGGCGTACCACGACCTGACCGACCTGGGGGCGACCGTGGTGGCGGTGGTCGCCAACCGGGTGCCCGAGCCGATGACCCTGCCCGAGCTGCCCGTACCCGCGTACGTGATCCCGGAGGTGCCGGCCGTGTCGGCGCCGACGGTGGCCGAGGTGGCGGCGGCGCTCGGCGCCACCCTGCTCTCCGGTGACCAGGCGGCGCTGGAGCGGGACGTGCTCGACTATGTGGTGGGCGCGGCGCACGTCCCCACCCTGCTGGAACACCTGACCGACGGGGCCCTGGTGATCACCCCGGGCGACCGGGCCGACCTGCTGGTGGCGGCCGGCGCGGCGCACGTGGCCGGTCAGGTCTCCCTGGCCGGGCTGGTGCTGACCCTCGGCGAGCAGCCCGACCCGCGGGCGACGCGGCTGTTCGAACGGCTGAACACCGGGTTGGCCGTGCTCTCCGTGACCAGCGACAGCTACGCCACGGTCGAGGCGTCCAGCCACATCGAGGGCCGGCCCAGCGTGGCGAACCCGCGCAAGGTGGAGGCCGCGCTCGGCGCCTTCGAACGCTGTGTGGACACCGTCGACCTGGCCCGCCGGCTGCGGGTCAGCCGCTCCGCGCGGGTCACTCCGCTGATGTTCGAGAACGACCTGATCGACCGGGCCCGGGCGCAGCGCCGCCGGCTGGTGCTGCCCGAGGGCACGGAGGAACGCATCCTGCGGGCGGCGGAGGTCCTGCTACGCCGGGGGGTGGCCGACCTGACCCTGCTCGGCCGTCCCGACGAGGTCGCCCGGCGGACCCGGGAGCTGGGCATCGACGTCGGCGACGCCCAGGTGGTCGACCCGGCGACCAGCGAGTGGCGGGACGAGTTCGCCCTGGAGTACGCGAAGCTGCGCGCGCACCGGGGCGCCACGGTCGACCTGGCGTACGACATCGTGGCCCAGCCCAACTACTTCGGCACGATGATGGTGCAGACGGGCCGGGCGCACGGCATGGTCTCCGGCGCCACGCACACCACGGCGGCCACCATCCGGCCGGCGTTCGAGATCATCCGGACCGTGCCGGGCGTCTCGGTCGCCTCCAGTGTCTTCTTCATGCTGCTCGCCGACCGGGTGCTGGTCTACGGCGACTGCGCGGTCAACCCGGACCCGGACGCCGCCCAGCTCGCCGACATCGCCATCTCCTCGGCCGACACGGCCGCCCGGTTCGGCATCGAACCCCGGGTGGCGATGCTGTCGTACTCGACCGGCGACTCCGGCAGCGGCGCCGACGTCGAGAAGGTCGCGGCGGCCACCAAGCTGGTCCGGGAACGCCGGCCGGAGCTGCTGGTGGAGGGCCCGATCCAGTACGACGCGGCGATCGACCCGCAGGTCGCGGCCACCAAGCTGCCGAACAGCCCGGTGGCCGGGCGGGCCACGGTGTTCATCTTCCCGGACCTGAACACCGGCAACAACACGTACAAGGCGGTGCAGCGCTCGGCCGGCGCGGTGGCGGTCGGTCCGGTCATGCAGGGCCTGCGCCGGCCGGTCAACGACCTGTCCCGGGGCGCCACCGTGCCGGACATCGTCAACACCGTGGCGATCACCGCCATCCAGGCCGCCGCCGGGGAGTCCTCGTGAGCCGCATCCTCGTCCTCAACTGCGGGTCCTCGTCGGTCAAGTACCGCCTCTACGACGGCGACGAGGTGCGGGACAAGGGCACCGTCGAGCGGGTCGGCGAACCGGGCGGCGGGCCGGCCGACCACGAGACCGCGGTGCGGGAGATCATCGAGCGGCTCGACCTGGACGGCCTGGCCGGGGTCGGGCACCGGGTGGTGCACGGCGGCCGAACGTTCAGCGCGCCGGTGCGGCTCGACGACGCCGTGATCGCCGCGATCGAGGACCTCGTCCCGCTCGCCCCGCTGCACAACCCGGCGAACCTGGCCGGCATCCGGGTGGCCCGGGAGGCGCTGCCGGACACCCCGCAGGTCGCCGTCTTCGACACCGCGTTCCACCACACGCTGCCCGAGGAAGCCGCCACCTACGCGATCGACCGGGAGACCGCCGAGCGGTACGGCATCCGCCGGTACGGCTTCCACGGCACCTCGCACGCGTACGTCTCCCGCCGCACCGCCGAGCTGCTGAACCGGCCGTACGCGGAGCTGAACACGATCACCCTGCACCTGGGCAACGGGGCGAGCGCCTGCGCGGTCCGGGGCGGCCGGAGCGTGGCCACCTCGATGGGGATGTCCCCGCTGGAGGGCCTGGTGATGGGCACCCGCAGTGGCGACCTCGACCCGACGGTCATCTTCCACCTGCGCCGCGAGGCCGGGATGACCGTGGACGACATCGACGACCTGCTCAACCATCGCAGCGGCCTGCTCGGCCTGACCGGGGTCAACGACATGCGCGAGGTGCTGGCCCGCCGGGATGCCGGCGACCCGGCGGCCGCGCTCGCCTTCGCCGTCTACTGCCGGCGGATCAAGGGGTACGTGGGCGGGTACTACGCCCTGCTCGGGCGGGTCGACGCGGTCACCTTCACGGCCGGCGTCGGCGAGCACGCCGCGCCGGTGCGCGAGGCGTCGCTGGCCGGCCTGGAGCGGCTCGGCATCAGCGTCGACCCGGGCCGCAACGCGGGCAGCGGCGACCGGCTGATCTCCCCCGCCGGGGCCGAGGTCACCGTCTGCGTCATCAACACCGACGAGGAGCGGGAGATCGCCCGGGAGACCCGGGACGTGCTGCGGTCCTGAGGCCGCCGCGGTCGCGCGGCCGCACCAGCGTGTCCCGACGCCCGGGCGCAAGGGTCGTCGCCGCCTGTCGAGCTGACATCACGAACGACTCGCCGACCGGCCGGGCCACAACGCCGGGCACCCCGCCGAACGGTCGGCGCTCACCTGGCCATCGGCGCTCACCGGGGCCGTCGGCGGCCGGTCGGTGGAACGACGCGACCAGCGCCGGGCCGAGTGCGCGGGGCCGGGCTCCCGACCGCAGCGTCCCTGAGTCGTTTGCGACATCAGGTCGACAGCGTCCCTGGACCCATACTGGCGCCGGCTGCGGGCTGCCCGGGCGCTGGCCTCCGGATGCCGAAAGCCGGCGCCGGGCGTCGGCCGCACGGCGCTGGGCGCCAGACGCATCGCGCCGGACGCTGGGCGCTGGGCGCTGGGCGCATCGCGCCGATGCCCGCCGAGAGCCACCAGGGGGCGCCGGGGCGCGAGGCTCAGGACAGGGCGAGCCAGGCCACCAGGACGACCAGCACGACGGCGGCGCCGATGCCGGCGATGAGCGGCAGCCGGGGCGGCGCCGGCGCGGCGGCACCGGGATCGGGCGACGATTCCACGAAGGCGCGGAACTGCGCGGTGTTGCCGCTCGGGTCGGTGTAGTTCTCAGCCATGCGCGTGACCATAGCGAAGCGGGTCGACCCCGGAGGCCCCGCCGGGCCGGTGCCGGAAACCCGATCCGCCCGGTGGAGGCGCCCGCCGACCGGGTGGTGGCGGCACCCGGTCCGGACGGCGGGGCCGGGCCGCCCGCCCGGCCCTTACCGTGAAGGGATGAGGGTGCAGCCGCTGGTGGCCGCGCTGGTGTCGGCGTTGCTGGCCGGTTGCGGCCCGGCCACCGCCGCGACCGGGGAGCCGGTCCCGTACGCCGCCCGGCCCGCCCCGCAGCGGGCGTACGCGGTCGGCGTACGGCAGTTCGTCCTCGACCCGGGCGGTCCCCGGCCGCTGCCGATCACCGTCTGGTACCCGATGGAACCCGCCGTCCCGGTCCCGCCGGACGGCCCGGTGGTGCGGCCCGCGGTCCCGGTGGCCGCCGGCCGGTTCCCGGTGGTCGTCTACAGCCACGGCCTGCGCAGCCTCCCCGAGCTGCACGCCCCGCTGACCAGCCGGTGGGCCGCGGCCGGGTTCGTGGTGGCCGCGCCGACGTTTCCGCGGACGAACCTGCGGGCCCGGGAGTTCACCCGGGCGGACGTGCGCAACCAGCCCGCCGACGGGTGGCGGCTGATCCGTCACCTGGTACGCCTCGACACCCGGCCCGGGGATCCGCTCGCCGGGCACCTGGACGTCGCCCGGATCGCCGCCGCCGGGCACTCGGCCGGCGGCTTCACCACGGCCGGCATGTTCACCTCCGGCCACTCGGCGCGGCTGCGCTCCGGCATCGTGCTCGCCGGCGGCGGACTGGCCGGCAGCTTCGCCGGGCCGGTCGCCCCGCTGCTGTTCGTGCACGGCACCGCGGACCCGGTCGTGCCCGAGTCGGTGGGCCGGGCCGCGTACGCCCGCAGCCTCGGGCCGGCCGCCTTCCTGAGCCTGGCCGGGCAGGGCCACGGCGAGTATCTGGCCCCGGGCCGCCCCGGGTTCGCCCAGGTCCTGGCCACCACCATCGACTTCCTCCGGTGGACCCTCTACGACGACCGGTCGGCCCTGCACCGGCTCCGCGCCGACGCGGCCCTTCCGGGCGTCACCGCCTTCACCGCCCGCGCCCTGCCCGGCTGACGGCGGCGGAGGCTAGGGTCGGCCGCGTGGACGGGTTGACGCGAGGACAGTTGGACGCGATCAACGAGGTGCGGGAGCTGGCCGGACGGATCGGGATCGCGGTGTGGCTGCGGGGCGGCTGGCGCTCCGGGCGAGCGCGGCAGGCCGCCCGCCGCGCTGAGGCAGAATCGTCCTCATGCTCCGTCGCCATGCCGCCCTGGTCACCGCCGCCCTGCTCAGCGTGGGCCTGGCCGGCTGCTCCGGCGGGACCGTGGCACCGCGGCGACCCGCCGCGGAGGCGCCGCCGAAGGCGACCACACCCGCGCCGCGGGTACCCGCCGGGCACGCGCCCACGAAGAGCTTCGCGGTCGGCGTACGCCAGTTGAAGTTGAACCGCGACGGCGACCGTCCCCTGCCGGTGACCGTCTGGTACCCGGCCCGGGGCTCGGCGGGCGACGCGCCGGAGCCGTCCGCGCCGGCCGCGACCGGGCGGTTCCCGGTGGTGATGTTCAGCCACGGGCTGGGCGCCCGGCCGGAGGACTACCAGCTGCTGCTGAGCCGCTGGGCGGCGGCCGGGTTCGTGGTGGCCGCCCCGAGGTTCCCGCACACCGGTACCGGGGGCGACGGCAACCCGCTCGACGTGCTCAACCAGCCGGCCGACGTGTCGTACGCGCTGACCCAGGTGCTGGCCCTCGACGGGAGGGCGGGTGACCCGCTGCGCGGGCACCTGGCCCCGGACCGGGTGGCCGCCGCCGGACACAGCGCGGGCGGGGTGACCACCGTCGGGCTCTTCACCGCCGGGCGGGACGAACGGCTGGACGCCGGCATCGTCTTCGCCGGCACCGCGCTCGGCGTCGGGACCGGGTTCGCCGGGGCGGCCGCGCCGCAACTCTTCGTCCACGGCGAGGCCGACGAGGTGGTGAGCTACGCCGCCGGCAAGGCGGTCTACGACGCGGTGCCCTGGCCGAAGGCGATGCTCAGCCTGCCCAAGGGCGACCACGGCCGCGCCCTGCTCAGCGACGGCAAGGCGCTACGCGTGGTGGCCGACACCACGGTCGAGTTCCTCCGCTGGACCCTGTACGGCGACGCGGCGGCGAAGAACCGGCTCCCCGCCGACGCCACCCGGGGCGGCCTCGCCACCCTGGACGACCACCTCTGAGCGGCCGTCCAGGGCAGCGGGCGTCAGGCGGTGTGGTCGATGACGACCTTGCCGAAGACGTCGCCGGAGGCGAGGCGCGCGAAGGCCTCCTCGATCCGGCTGAACGGCACCACGCTGTCCACCACCGGGCGCACCTCGCGCTCGGCGCAGAACGCGAGCAGCTCGGTGAGCTCGTCCGGGCTCCCCATCGAGGTGCCCAGGATCTCCAGCTGCATGGCGAAGACGCGACGCAGGTTGACCTTGGGCTCGTGCCCGGCGGTGGCGCCGGAGACCACGATCCGGGCCATCGGGGCGGCCGACTTCAGCGAGTGGTCGAAGGTGGCCGCGCCGACCGTCTCGATCACCACGTCGACCCGCTCGGGCAGCCGGGCGCCGGGCTCCAGCGCGGTCGCCCCCAGCTCGGCGATCCGCTCCCGCTTGGCGGCGTCGCGGCTGGTGGCGTACACCCGCTTGCCGAGCGCGACGCCGAGCGCGACGGCCGCGGTGGCCACGCCCCCGCCGGCCCCCTGGACCAGCACCGACTCGCCCTCGTCCACCCGGCCCTTGGTGGTCAGCATCCGCCACGCGGTGAGCCAGGCCGTGGGCAGGCAGGCCGCGTCGGTGGGCGACAGGCCGTCCGGCAGCGGCAGCAGGCTCATCCGGGGTACGGCCACCCGCTCGGCGAAGGTGCCGGGGAAGTGCTCGGAGAGGATGGAGATCCCGCGCGGGTCGGCCGGGGTGGGCACCACGGGGTAGATGACCACCTGGTTGCCGTCCGGGTCGGTGCCGACGGCATCGCAGCCGAGGATCATCGGGAGCTGGTCGCCGGTGAGGCCCACCCCGCGCAGCGACCAGAGGTCGTGGTGGTTGAGCGAGCTGGCCCGTACCTGCACGGTGACCCAGTCGTCCTGCGGGCGGGTCGGCTCGGGGCGGTCGCCGACGGTGAGCGCGGCGAGCGGGTTGTCGGCGTCGAAGGCCGAAGCATAGGCGGCACGCATGATCGGCACCGTAACCCTTCCCTCGATTCAGCGACGGGCGACCCCGTCGCGGCGGGCCGCCTCGGCGACCGCCTCGGCCACCGCCGGGGCGACCCGCGGGTCCAGCGGGGAGGGCACGATCGCCTCGGCGGTCAGCGACTCGGCGACCACGTTGGCGATGGCGTCCGCGGCGGCCACCTTCATCCCGTCGGTGATCCGGGTGGCCCGGGCGTCCAGCGCGCCCCGGAACACCCCGGGGAAGGCGAGCACATTGTTGATCTGGTTGGGGTAGTCGCTGCGGCCGGTGGCGACCACCGCGACGTGCCGGGCGGCCACCTCGGGGTGCACCTCGGGGGTGGGGTTGGCCAGCGCGAACACGATCCCGCCCGGGGCCATCCCGGCCACCGCCGCCTCGGGGATCTGCCCGCCGGAGACGCCGACCAGGACGTCCGCGTCGCGCAGCGCCTCGGTGATGCCGCCCTGCCGGCCTTCGGCGTTGGTGGTCTCGGCCAGCTCGGCCTTGGTCCCGGTCAGCTCGCGGTGCCGCCCGATGATGCCCTTGGAGTCGCAGACCACCACCTGGTCCGGGTTGACGCCGCCGGCGATCAGCATCTTGGTCACCGCGACCCCGGCCGCGCCGGCCCCGCTGACCGCCACCCGCAGGTCGCCCAGCTTGCGGTTGAGCAGGGCCGCCGCGTTGCGCAGCGCGGCCAGCACCACGATCGCCGTGCCGTGCTGGTCGTCGTGGAAGACCGGGATGGGCAGGGCCTCGTCCAGCCGCCGTTCCACCTCGAAGCAGCGGGGGGCGCTGATGTCCTCCAGGTTGATCCCGCCGAACGAGGGGGCGAGCGCCCGCACCGTCGCCACGATCTCGTCGACGTCCTGGGTGTCCAGGCAGACCGGTACCGCGTCCACGCCCGCGAACTGCTTGAACAGCACCGCCTTGCCCTCCATCACCGGCATTGCCGCGCGCGGGCCGATGTTGCCGAGGCCGAGTACGGCGGAGCCGTCGGTGACCACGGCGACGGTGTGCGACACCCAGGTGTAGTCGTCGGCGAGGTCGGGATCGGCGGCGATCGCCTCGCAGACCCGGGCCACCCCCGGGGTGTACGCGAGGGAGAGGTCCTCCCGGCTGGTGAGCGGGACGGTCGAGGCGACCGCCATCTTGCCCCCCAGGTGCAGCCGGAAGACGGGATCAGCGGGGTCCGGCGTGGACGCAGACATGGTGACTCCAGGATCTGTCGAGCAGATGGACCGGCCGGCTCGGCGCGCGATGGTCTGCGGCCGGCGGGGCGGTGGTGCGGGGGGTCACCCGGGCACTTTCCGAGCATAGTCACGCGCCCGGTAGCCGGGTGTGAGCGGGGTCATATCCGTGGCCGCCGACCGGTGACGAGTCCGGGACGGGGCCAGTACCGGGCCACCACCCGGCCCCGGACGTCGGCCACCCCGTACGCCCGGGAGTCGTCGGTGACCAGGTCGTTGTCGCCGCGTACCCACCAGCCGCCGTCCTGCGGACGGACCGCCCGCTTGACCACGAGCAGGTCCGGGCGGCTGCGGAAGACGGCGACCACGACGTCGCCCGCCCGCACCGGCCGCCCCCCGGTACGCACCAGCACCGCGTCGCCGTGCCGCAGCGTGGGGACCATGGACGGGCCGGTGACCAGCACCGCCGCCAGCGGGCCGCGCAGCACCGGCGCGCCGGGGCCGTTCACGGCACGCACCGGGGTTTCACCTCTCGCCCGCCGGGGAGCATGTCCAGGAGTAATGTCGTCTCCGATCATCGCAAACATCCCATGGAGGACCTGATGCGCCTTCCCCGCATCCTCACGCCGCGTGTGACCGCGAGCGCCCACTGCGACCTTCCGTGCGGCGTGTACGACCCGGCGCAGGCCCGGATCGAGGCCGAATCGGTCAAAATGATCTGCGAGAAGTACCAGTCGAACACCGACCCGGAGTTCCGCACCCGGGCGATCATCATCAAGGAGCAGCGGGCCGAGCTGGTCAAGCACCACCTGTGGGTGCTCTGGACCGACTACTTCAAGCCGGCCCACTTCGAGAAGTACCCGCACCTGCACCAGCTCTTCAACGAGGCCACCAAGCTGGCCGGCGCGGCCGGCGCCAAGGGCGCGACCGACCCCGCCAAGGCCGACGAGCTGCTCTCGAAGATCGATGAGATCTCGAAGATCTTCTGGGAGACCAAGCAGGCGTGAGCCTGACCGACCAGGCACCGACGATCCGGCCGGCGCGTCCCGAGGACGTGCCGGCCGTCGTCGCGATGGTGCACGAACTCGCCGACTACGAGAAGGCCCCCGAGCAGTGCCACCTCACCGAGGAGCAGCTCACCGCCGCGCTGTTCAGTTCAGCGCCGGCACTGTACGGGCACGTCGCGGTGGACGCGGCGGACCAGCCGCTCGGCTTCGCCCTCTGGTTCCTCAACTTCTCCACCTGGGAGGGCGTGCACGGCATCTACCTGGAGGACCTGTACGTCCGACCGGCCGCCCGGGGCACCGGGGCCGGCCGCCGGCTGCTCGCCACCCTCGCCGCGATCTGCGTCGAGCGCGGCTACCGGCGGCTGGACTGGTGGATGATCAACTGGAATCCGGCGGCCCGCTTCTACGCCGCGATCGGCGCGACCCCGATGGAGGAGTGGGTGCCGTACCGGCTCACCGGGGCGGCACTGCACGAGCTCGCGGCGCGGGCGACGGGCGTGATCACCCAACCGCCCGCCTGACCGGGTAGAGTCCCGCACCGGGGGGATGAGGCGTGACTCAACTGACCGGCCAGCCGGCGATCGACGACGACGTGGTGCACCTCACCGTGCCCGCCGACGGCGGCTACCTCGGCGTGCTCCGCACCGCCACGGCCGGCCTCGCGGCCCGGCTCCAGTTCGCGCTCGACGAGATCGAGGACCTGCGCATCGCGGTCGACGAGGCCTGCGCGATGCTGCTCGCCATCGCCACCCGCAACGCCGAACTGGAGTGCCGGTTCGCGGTGACCGAGGATGCGCTCACGGTCGAGGTGACCGTGCCGACCGTGCGGGGTGCGACGCTTCCCGCCGAGTCGTCCTTCGCCTGGAAGGTGCTCACCGCGCTCACCACCGCGGCCTCGGCGCGCGCCGCCGACGGTCGCGCCACCATCTCGCTGCTCACCCGCCGCGCCTCCGGTTACTGACCCGCCCCGGCGGCTCAGTGGAAGCCGAGGGCGCGGTTGGTCGGTGTGCTGACCAGCAGGGCGGTCACCCCGAGGCCGAGCGCCATCAGCGGCAGGCCCAGCCAGCCCAGGCCGCCCTGGATCATGTACCAGCCGACCGGCAGCAGCATGAGCTGGAGCACGATGGCCGGGGCCCGACCGCCGGACCGGCGGCGGGCCAGCGCGCCGCCGAGGGCCCACAGCGCCGCCGCCCCGGCGAGCGCGAACGCCGTCACCAGCAACGCCGAGACCAGGTCGTGGGTGGGCGCGGTCAGGTCGGACCAGATCAGCCACACCGCGACCAGGCCGAGCGCGACCGCCTCGGCGCGCAGCAGGCGTACGGCCCAGTGGAGCGTGGTGGGCAGCGGGTGGGCGTCGGCGTCGATCGTCACGGGCGCCACGATACCCGTGGGTAGGCGCGGTACAGTGCCGTCCCATGCGGGCCGTCCTGGTCGTCAACCCGAAGGCCACCACCACCAGCGAGCGCAGCCGGGATGTCCTGGTCCGAGCGCTGCGCAGTGAAGTCGACCTGTCGGTGCGGTACACCCGCCGGCGGGGCCACGCCACGGACCTGGCGCGGGAGGCCGCCGAGGAGGGCGTCGACCTGGTGGTCTCGCTGGGCGGCGACGGCACGGTCAACGAGGTGGTGAACGGCCTGATGGCCGCCGAGCCGCCGACCTTCCGTACCGGGAACACCCCGGCGGAGCGGCTGCCGGCGCTGGCCACCGTGCCGGGCGGCTCGACCAACGTCTTCGCCCGCGCGCTCGGCCTGCCCAGGGAGTGGCCGGACGGGACCAGCATGATCCTCGAGGGGCTGCGGCTGGGCCGGTCGCGGACCATCGGCCTCGGGCGGGCGGACGACCGCTACTTCACCTTCTGCGCCGGGTTCGGCATCGACGCGGCCGTCATCCGGCGGGTGGAGCAGGCCCGCAAGCACGGCCGGGTGTCCACGCCGGCGCTCTACTTCCGCTCCACGGCGGCTCAGTACTTCCTCGGCTCGGACCGGCGGCACCCCGCCATCACGCTGGAACGGCCCGGCGAGACCGCCGAGGCGAACCTGGCCACGGTCATCATCCAGAACACGGCGCCGTGGACCTACCTCGGTGAGCGGGAGATCAACCCGAACCCGGAGGCGTCGTTCGACCTCGGGCTGGACGTGCTGGCGATCCGGCAACTCAGGGTGGTGAGCACCACCCGCACCGTCACCCAGTTCTTCTCCCGTACGCCGGATCCGCACGGAAAACAGGTGCTCCGGCTGCACGACACGGCGGAGTTCACCCTGCTCTCGGCCCGTCCGCAGGCGTTCCAGCTCGACGGGGACTACCTGGGCGAGCGGGAGAAAGTCAGATTCACATCCGTTCCGGCCGCGCTGAGAGTAATCTGCTAGGTCTCGGGTACTCCCGTCGGTTGATGCGGTGACCTACCGCGCGTACGCGTGGCACGCCACACCGAAGGGAAGGGCCGGAAATGTCAGCAATGTCACCCAGACTCTACTATATTGATCCTCGACTGTGGTACGCCGGGTAACGAGAGCTCTCCCAAACCCGGACAAATGGGTGGTGAGCCCGCTCACTGTTCGGAGTTTTTCCGAGCGCCACCCTTGACATCGGCGTAGTTCGTGAAAGTATTCACAAGCGAACTTGTGTTACCGGGACATTGCCTGGATATGCTCGGCAGGTTGAGCTGTTCCAGCAGGTCTTGGGGCCCAGCAGCCTGCTCACGCAGCGCCGAATTGACGGATGCTGACCGTCACGGATCGGCAATGCGGATGCATATAGGAAAAGCAACGAAGCGTTATCTGGCCACCCACAAAGAATGAGGAGTGTTGCCGCCATGGACTGGCGCCACGATGCCGTCTGCCGCGACGAGGACCCGGAGCTGTTCTTCCCGATCGGGACGTCCGGTCCGGCCCTCCTGCAGGTGGAGCAGGCCAAGGCCGTCTGCCGGCGCTGCCCGGTGACCGACCAGTGCCTGCAGTGGGCGCTGGAGTCCGGTCAGGACGCCGGCGTCTGGGGCGGGATGAGCGAGGAGGAGCGCCGCGCGGTGAAGCGCCGCGGCGGTCTCCGGGTGCTGCGCGCTCACTCCGCCTGATCGCACCGCAGCTACACGCCCCGGCCGGGTCGCCCGCCGGGGCGTTCTGCTGTCCGTAACCCATGACCTCCCGATACCCCGTCGCCGCCCTTCTTGATCATTGGA
>NZ_JAPDPH010000114.1 GCF_026013475.1 Micromonospora yasonensis
CCTCGACAGAGGGCCCCGAGGCGGGGTGGTCGGCCCAGTCCTGATCGGCCGGGGGCGCGGACGTGGGCCGCTCGGCCCAGCCCCGGGAGAGCGAGGGGACCTCGCCGGGCGGCTCGGTCGGGTATTGGTCGGCCCATGCACGGGAGAGCGACGGGGGCGGCTCGGCACCGGACCGCTCGGCGGTCGGGGCGTGGAACCCGGGCGGCACCTCGAAGCCGGAGGCGGCGGCGCCGACCGGCGGCACCTGGAGGGCCGGGGGCGCCGAGGACGGGACGACACCCTCCGCCCAGCGCGCCGCGCGGCCCGCCGAGGGCTCGTCCGAGGTGTGCCGGACCGGCCCGGACTCCGCGTCGGCGGCTGGCTGCTCCACCCCGGATGCCGGCCGCTGGGCCGGCACGGCCAGGCGGCCGCCGTCGGTCTCGCGGCGCGGCTCGTCGAGGGGCGGGGCACTCACCGGCGCCTGGCGGGACACGGGCGATTCCTCCCCGGCGTGCGGCACGCCGTTGACATGGTGGCCGTTGACCCGGGCCGACGGCTCCCCGGCGGGGAGCCCCGGCAGCGGGGCCGGGAGGTCGCCGTGGCGGGGGGACGACGCGGCCCAGCCGCCGGTGAGGTCGGGCCGAGGCCAGCCGGCGGGGGCCTGCGCGCCCCGGGCCCAGCCGGCCGCCGGGGGCGCCCACCCGCCGCCGGTACGGGCCAGGTCGTCCTGCTGACCCGTCCCGTCGCCGTGCTCTCCCGGGGTGGCGGCTCCGGGTTGCCCTGAATCACTCACCGCGCGCTCCTTGGTCGCCCCCGCTGAGGCTACCGTGTGGTGACAGTGGCGATAAGTTACAGCGGCGGGCCAATTCCGGGACGGGTTCACCGGCCCCGACCGGTTCGGGTGATAAGTGCCGGCTCGTACGTAGAAACTCGGAGGTTCCCATGACCGCTGTGGGGAACGGTGCACAGACCGCCGGTCGGCCCACCCGGCTGCCCCGCTCCGCGCGCCGTAAGCAGCTGCTCGCGGCCGCTCAGGAGGTGTTCGTCGCCCAGGGCTACCACGCCGCGGCGATGGACGACATCGCCGAGCGCGCGGGAGTCTCCAAGCCGGTGCTCTACCAACACTTCCCGGGCAAGATGGAGCTCTACCTGGCGCTGCTGGACACGCACTGCGACGCCATCGTGGCGAAGGTGCACGACGCCATGCGTGGCACCAACGACAACAAGGAGCGGGTCAGCGCCTCGGTGCGCGCGTACTTCGACTTCGTCGACCACGAGAGCGAGGCCTTCCGGCTGGTCTTCGAGTCGGACCTGCGCAACGACCCGGCGGTCCGGCAGCGGGTGGAGCGGGTCGAGCAGGGCTGCATCGCCGCGATAACCGACACCATCATCTCGGACACCGGGGTCAGCCGGGCGCACGCCGAACTGCTCGCCTCCGGCCTGGTCGGGGCGGCGGAGACGGCCGCGCAGTTCTGGCTGGCCGGGGGCCGGCAGGTGCCCAAGGCGGAGGCGGAGGCGCTGGTCGCTGCCCTCTCCTGGCGCGGCATCGCCAGCTTCCCGCTGCAAGGTGAGTCAGCCTGAACATCGGGCCCGCAGATCGGATAGCCTTCCCACGGCGGCTCTTTCGCCCCAGTTGAGGAGGCACAGTGGAGGTCAAGATCGGCGTGCAGTACGCGCCGCGGGAGCTGGTCCTGGAGAGCGCGCAGTCGCCGGCCGAGATCGAGCAGATCGTGACCGACGCCGTCGCCAAGGGTGAGGGCACCCTCTCCCTGACCGACGAGAAGGGCCGGCGGGTCATCGTGCCGGTCGGCAAGGTCGCCTACGTCGAGATCGCGGAGGCCTCGCCCCGCGCGGTCGGGTTCACCGTCCGCTGAATTCCCCACCGGGTCGCCGTGGCGGGGCACCCGCCACGGCGGCCCCGGAATCTCAGTTGTTCAGCCCGGCGGCGGTCATCCGCGCGGTGTGCGCATCGGTCAGCCGCTGGAACAGCGCGGGCACGTCGACCCGGCGGGCGATCAGCGCGGTGAGCGCGCCCCGGTCGGCGGCGGCGACCCGTCCGGCCTGGGAGAGCGCCTCCCCGACCAGCCGGCGGGCCCACATGGAGAGCCGGTCGGCCACCCGGGGGTCGGCCGCGATGGCCGCCCGGATCTCGGCGGCGGCGAACTCGGCGTACCGCGAGTCGTGCAGCACGTCGAGGATGAGCTGACGGTCCGGCTCGGCCAGCCCGTCGGCGATCTGCCGCAGGAAGTCGTCGGTGATCGCGTCCCCCACGTACGCCTTGGTCACCGCCGCCAGCCAGTCCTTCGGCTCGGTCGAGTCGTGGTACGCCTCCAGCGCCTCGACGTAGGGGGCCATCGCCTCGTCGGGTGCCGCCCCGAGGGCGGTGATCCGGTCGGCGATCCACCGGTAGTGCGCGATCTCGGCGGCGGCCATCTCGCCGAGCGCCGCCCGGCGGCGCAGATCGGGGGCGAGCCGGGCGTCGGCGGCGAGCCGGTCGAAGGCCAGCAGCTCGCCGTACGCGACGAGGCCGAGCAGGTCGATCACGGCGGGATCGGGGGCGGACACCAGGGCAGGCTACCGTCCCGGCGATCTGTGGTCCAGATCACACCAATCACCCCTGGACGTCGACCGGTCACCGGAATGCGGACTCCCGAGGGGTGGTTCAGGTAGGATGAGACAGTTGCCGTGGGCACCGATCCGATCAGCACCGTTGTTGGTCAGCTGATCACCGCCGGTCCCCGGCGCGCGTGCGGCCCGGTCCGGCTCGGCGTACCGCCCCCGACCGTGTGGCCCGCGCCATACCGATCGCGCCCTGAGGACATGAGGGGCGCACCACGAGAGGGCACCCCCAAATCCATATGAGCGAGCAGATTCAAGGCCAGCCGCTGGCCCCCACCGCTCCGGTCCGTCCGGAGGCTCCCACCTTCGCCGCACTCGGCGCCCGTCAGGAGACCGTCGAGGCCCTGGCCGCCGCCGGCATCACCCGCGCCTTCGCCATCCAGGAGTACGCGCTGCCGATCGCGCTGCGCGGCGTCGACCTGATCGGCCAGGCGCCGACCGGCACCGGCAAGACCCTCGGCTTCGGCATCCCGCTCCTGGAGCGGGTCTTCGCCCCGTCCGAGGGCAGCGACGGCGTGCCGCAGGCACTGGTCGTCGTCCCCACCCGCGAGCTGGGCCTCCAGGTCGCCAAGGACCTGGACGCCGCGGGCCGCACCCGGGGCGTCCGGGTGCTGCCGATCTACGGCGGCGTGGCGTACGAGCCGCAGGTCGAGGCGCTGCGCAAGGGCGTCGAGATCCTGGTCGGCACCCCGGGCCGGCTGCTGGACCTGCAGAAGCAGAAGCACCTGCGGCTCGACCGGGTCCGCGCGCTGGTGCTCGACGAGGCCGACCGGATGCTCGACCTGGGCTTCCTGGACGACGTCGAGAAGATCCTGGCCATGCTGCCGGAGGACCGGCAGACCATGCTCTTCTCGGCCACCATGCCGGACCCGATCGTCGCGCTGTCCCGGCGCTTCCTGCGCCGGCCGGTGACGATCCACGCCGGGCACACCGCCGAGACCGGCCCGTCGCCGCAGACCAAGCAGCTCGCCTACCGCACCCACTCGATGAACAAGGTCGAGATCGTGGCGCGGATCCTCCAGGCGGAGGGTCGGGGCCTGACCATGATCTTCACCCGTACCAAGCGCGCCGCCGACCGCGTCGCCGAGGACCTCGACTTCCGCGGCTTCGCGGTCGCCGCCGTGCACGGTGATCTCGGCCAGGGTGCCCGGGAGCGGGCGCTGCGCGCGTTCCGCGCCGGCAAGATCGACACCCTGGTCGCCACCGACGTGGCCGCCCGCGGCATCGACGTCACCGGCGTCACCCACGTCATCAACTACGACTGCCCCGAGGACCAGGACACCTACACCCACCGGATCGGCCGCACCGGCCGGGCCGGGGCGACCGGTGTCGCGGTGACCTTCGTCGACTGGGACGACGTCCCGCGCTGGCGGATCATCGACAAGACCCTGGGCCTCGACATGCCCGAGCCGCCGGAGACGTACCACACCTCCGCCCACCTCTACACCGACCTGGACATCTCCCCGGAGATCAGCGGCACCCTGCCGACCGCCGAGCGCACCCGCGCCGGGCTGTCCGCGGAGGCCGAGGAGGACCTGGGCGGCGGCCGGTCCCGGCGGGGCGAGCGGGGCGCACGGCGCGGCGACGGCCGCGGCCGGGAGCACCGCCGGGGTCGCGGGGGCGACGCCGCCGCGACGCCCACCGACGAGGGCGACACCGCCGAGGCGGCGGAGGGCACCCGCACCCCGCGTCGCCGCCGGCGTCGCCGGGCCGGCGAGGCGGTCGCCGGCGAGCAGCCGACCGCGGTGATCGCCACGGAGGGCGGCGCCGAGCCGGCCGCGCCCGCCGCCGCCGAGGGCGAGTCGCCGGCCAAGCCGCGCCGCCGCCGGCGCCGCCGTGGCGGCGGTGGTTCGGACATCGGTACGCCGGCCGAGGCGATCGCCGACTGACCCTGCGAGATCCGGGACATCCCCCGCGCCGCCCCGGCGCGGGGGATGTCGTCTCTCCTCGGCTCCCTTTGCTCTGCTGCAGCCGGCGCAACACTCTCGGCCTCCCGGTGTTGCGTCCGCCGCAGCAGAGCAAACGGGGACCGACAGGCACCTCGGGGGGCCGACCGGCACCTCGGGGACCGCGCCCGGCCGCCGTCCCGGCGGGGCGAACGGCCCAGACACGCACGGCCGGCCCGGCACGGAGCCGGAGGCCGGGAAGGATGATGGATTCGATGCCGGAACCCCTGGACGCCGCGCTGACCGAGGTGCGGGCCCTGCTGCTCGACCCCGCGCTGACCCGGGCGGTCGCCGCCGGCCGGCGACGCGGGCAGCGCCCCTCGGTGGTCCGGGCCGAGCTGCGCCCGGTCACCCTCAAGGCCGGCCCCCGGCTGCAGATCTCCACCTCGGACGGGGCCCGGCCGTACACCCGGAACGTGGCACCGGGCGCGGAGGCCGGCGCGGCGGTCGACGAGTTGCTCGCCGAGCCGTTCGGCAACTGGCACGTGGAGACCGCCGACAGCACGCTCCAGCTCCGGGTGACCAAGTCGGGCGAGGCGCAGGTGCACCGGGCGGTCGCCAGCCGTCCCGCCCCCGAGCAGGGCGGCCACGACCGGGCCAAGGACTGGCTGCTCGACCCGGGTGACCCGCTGTTCGCCGAGATCGGCGGTTCGGCGGCCAAGCGCCGCCAGGTGGACGCGTTCCTGCGCGCGCTGGCGGCCACCCTGCCGGACGACCTCACCGGGCCGCTGCGGGTGGTCGACCTCGGTTGCGGCAACGCCTACCTGACCTTCGCGGCGTACCGGTACCTGGCGCAGCGCGGGCTGGACGTCGAGCTGGTCGGCGTGGACGTCCGGGAGGACCAGCGCCGGCGCAACACGGAGTTGGCCGGGCGGCTGGGCTGGGCCGATCGGGTGCGCTTCGTGGCCGGCACCATCGCCGACGCGGTGGTCGACCCGGCCCCCGACCTGGTGCTGGCGCTGCACGCCTGCGACACCGCGACGGACGAGGCGCTGGCCCGAGCGGTCCGCTGGGGTGCCCGCTGGGTGCTCGCCGCCCCGTGCTGTCACCACGACCTGGCCGCCCAGCTGCGGGCCCGGCCGGCGCCCGCACCGTACGAGCTGCTCACCAGGCAGGGCATCCTGCGCGAGCGGTTCGCGGACGTGCTGACCGACGCGCTACGCGCGGGGCTGCTCCGGCTGCACGGCTACCGGGCCGAGGTGGTGGAGTTCGTCGACTCCGCGCACACCCCGCGCAACCTGCTGATCCGGGCCCGCCGGACCGGCAGTGCGCCGACCGACGGCCAGCGCGCCGAGTATCGGGAGCTGATCGACCAGTGGGGCGTCACGCCCCGGCTGGAGACGCTGCTCGCGGCGGCCGGGCAGACCCGGGCGTAGCGGCTGGCGGCGGTCGCGCTGCCGTTGCCTCGGGGCAAGCGAATGGTCCCGGCCACGCCGCCATCCGACCGATCAGTCAGTTACTTCCACGGCCGGCCGTACTACCCTCTTAGGCGCACCGTCCGGTGCTCCGGCCGGGAAGGATGACCCCGCAGGGATGGGTTCAGACGTTTCGCCACAGATGGCCTTCGCGCGCTTCGTCCGGCGTGCCATCGATGACGCCCGCGAGGAGCGTGGCTGGACGGTGACCGACCTGGCCACGCACACCGGTGTGGGGCGGTCCACCGTGTTCCGCTGGCTGGCCGGCGACTGGCAGGACTACCCCGAGCTGGCCAAGGTGCGCGGCTTCTGTGCCGCCCTCGACCTGCCGGTGGCCGCCGCCTTCCGCGCACTCGGCCTGCCCGACGCCGGCCCGGTCCCCCGCCGTCGGGGCGCCGAGGACGCCCCGGTGGAGGCGGACGTCCGGGTGATCCTGGAGCGGCTGGCCGACCCGACCGTGCCCACGGAGGAGAAGCACCACATCCGCGACCTGCTCCGCTATCTGGCCCGCCGGCCGGTCCGCCGGGCGGGTTGACCGCTCAGGCGACGGCCAGGGTGAACTCGGCGGTCCGGACCACGCCGCCCACCTTGAAGTCGAGGAACATCCGGTAGCGGCCCGGCCCGGGCACCGTGGTCCAGAAGGTCACGTTGCCCGGCTCTGCCTGCGGCCCCGGGTGCACGTGCAGGTAGCCCAGATCCCCCTCGCGGATCGCGACCAGATGGCCGTTCGCGCCGAGGTACGGCTCCAGCGCGGCGGGCGCGCTGCCGGCCGTGATCGTGAAGCGCAGCGGCACCGTCTCGCCCGGCTTCGGCGTGCCCTGGTAGTCGACGGCGAACCCGTCGACCGAGGTCGAGGCGGCCGGGGCCGGCAGCGGCCGAGGCACGTACGAGCCGGCGGCGGTCAGGTCGACGCCGAGGGTGGCGACGGTCTGCCGGCCATCATCGGCGACCACGGTGAAGTCGGCGTACGCCCGCCAGGCGCCCGCTGCCGTCAGGGTCAGCGGCACCGACCAGGTGCCGTCCGCCGCCATGGTCGGGTGCAGGTGCTGGTAGCCGGTCAGGTCGCGGCGCACCACGATGAGGTGCATCGGCTTGTCGTGCACCACGGCGAACCGGGTGGCCACCCGCTGCCGCTCGTCCCGGATCTGGAACCGCAGCTCACCGGCCCGGCCGACCGGGAACTCCACGGTCGACGGGGTGAGCGTCCAGCCGCCCGAACTGATCGACAGGCCCGCCGCGTCCGCGCCGCCGGCCTGCGTGACGCCGGCCCTGCCGTGCGAGTGCGCGCCGGTGCCCGGGGCGTGGGTGTGGCCGGCGACAGCCGCCGGTACGTTGCCGGAGGCGCCGGTGGGCGGCGGGTTCAGCCGGCCCAGGCCGAAGCCGAGCAGCACGGCGAGCACCAGCCCGCCCACCACCAGAGCGAGCCGCAGCGTGCCCCGGTCCACCCCGAGGGGCGCGCCGGGGTCGGCGGGCGACTCCCCGCCGGTGGGTGCCACCGCCTCGGCGAGCGGCGACTCAGGCAACGCCGCCGGCCAGCTCGTAGCCAGCCTCGTCGACGGCGGCCCGGACCGACTCCACCGGCAGCGGCTCGGCGCTGGTGACCGTGGCCGTGCCCGCGGCCAGGTCGACCCGGACCTCGTCGACGCCGGGCAGGGCGGAGAGTTCCTCGGTGACCGCCCGGACACAGTGCTCGCAGGTCATCCCGGTGACGGCGTACGTCTGGACGACGGGTCGCTGCTCGGTCATGGGAACCACCGTACCGGCGGGCGGCGTACCGGTCCGCGGACGGTCCGTGACGGTGGCGACGCTCGCAATCCGGCCGGCCCGGGAACTTTCCCCGCCGGCCGGACGACAACGTCAGCCCGGCGCGCCGGACGCCGCGCCACGACGCCTTCGACGACGACGTCAGCCGGCGACCGCGAGGGCCAGCGGGAGCACGTCCGGGGCCCCGGCCCGGCGCAGCAGCCGGGCCACCATGGCCACCGTCCAACCGGAGTCGACCAGGTCGTCGACCAGCAGCACCGGCCCGTCCAGCCCGGCCAGGGCGTCGGCCAGCTCGTCGGGAACGGCGAAGGTGTCGTGCAGCGTGCGTACCCGCTGGGCGCTGTTGCCGCGCGGCCCACCACCGCCCGACGGGCCGGTCGGCACGACCCGGCCGAGCAGCGGCAGCCGGCCCACGGCGGCGATCCGCTCGGCGAGCGAGCCGACCAGCGCGGGGTGGCTGCGGGAGCCGACGGCGACCACCCCGACCGGGCGGCGCGGCCAGGGGTCGTCGCCGTGCGCCCACGCCTTCAACACCTCGACCACGGCCGCCGCCACGTCGTCGGGGACCGGCCCGTCCGCCGCCTCCGGCCCGACCAGGCCGCGCAGCCGCCCACCCCACCCGAGGTCGGAGAGGCGTCCCACGGCCCGCCCGGCCAACGCCTGCTCCGCCGGAGGAATCCGCCCCTTCAGGGGTACGCCCACCGCCTCCAGGCCGGTCGGCCAGAGCTTCTTGGGCGGGATCGCCACGCCGGGGCGACCGAGGAAGGTCTGCGCGGCGGTCAACGCGGCGTCGGACACCTCGGCGGTGAGGAGCGGGCCGGCGCAGTTGTCACAGCGGCCGCAGTCGTCCGCCCCGGCGTCGTCCAGGCACTCCCGCAGGTAGCGCATCCGGCAGCCGGACGTGGTCGCGTACTCCCGCATGGCCTGCTGCTCGGCGGTGCGCGCCTGGGCGACGCGGCGCAACCGGGCCTCGTCATAAACCCAGGGCGCGCCGGTGGCGAGCCAGCCGCCGCGGACCCGGCGGACCGCACCGTCCACGTCGAGCACCTTGAGCATCAGTTCCAGCCGGGCCCGGCGCAGGTCGACGATCGGTTCCAGGGCCTGCGTGGAGATCGGCCGGTCCGGGTCCAGCGCCGCCAGCACCGCCCGGACCTGCTCCTCGGGCGGGAAGGCGAGCGAGGCGAAGTAGCGCCAGATGGCCGCGTCCTCGACGCCGGGGAGCAGCAGCACCTCGGCGTGCGCCACGGCTCGGCCGGCCCGGCCGACCTGCTGGTAGTAGGCGATCGGCGAGGGCGGCGCGCCGAGGTGCACCACGAAGCCGAGGTCGGGCTTGTCGAAGCCCATGCCGAGGGCGCTGGTGGCGACCAACGCCTTGATCTTGTTGTCGAGCAGGTCCTGTTCGGCCGCGCGCCGGTCGGCGTCCTCGGCCTGCCCGGTGTACGCGGCCACCGACCAGCCCCGGGCGCGCAGGAACTCGGCCGTCTCGCCGGCCGCCGCCACGGTGAGCGTGTAGATGATGCCGGAGCCGGGGAGCCGGTCCAGGTGGTCGGCGAGCCAGGCCAGCCGGTGCGCCGGGCTGGGCAGGTCGACCACGGCGAGGCGCAGCGACTCCCGGTCCAGGGTGCCCCGCAGCACCAGCGCGTCGCCCAGCTGCTCGGCCACGTCCTGGGTGACCCGGGCGTTGGCGGTGGCGGTGGTGGCGAGCACCGGCGTCCGCTCGGGCAGCTCGGCGAGGAAGGTACGCAGCCGGCGGTAGTCGGGCCGGAAGTCGTGCCCCCAGTCGGAGACGCAGTGCGCCTCGTCCACCACCAGCAGCCCGGTGGTGGCGGCCAGCTTCGGCAGCACGCCGTCCCGGAAGTCCGGGTTGTTGAGCCGTTCCGGGCTGATCAGCAGCACGTCGACCGCCCCGGCGTGGATCTCGGCGGTGATCCCGTCCCACTCGTCAAGGTTGGCCGAGTTGATGGTCCGGGCCCGGATCCCGGCCCGGCCCGCCGACTCGACCTGGTTGCGCATCAACGCCAGCAGCGGCGAGACGATCACCGTCGGACCGTGCTCTCCGCTCTCGCGCAGCAGCGCGGTGGCGACGAAGTAGACCGCCGACTTGCCCCACCCGGTGCGCTGTACGCAGAGCACCCGGCGCCGGTCCACCACCAGCGCCTCGATGGCCCGCCACTGGTCCTCGCGGAGGCGGGCGTGGTCACCCGCCAGCCGCCGCAGCACCGCCTCGGCGCGCTCGCGTACGGCCACCCGATCCTGACTCATCCGGCATTTCTACCAGGCGCCCCCGTCCCAGCCCGCCGCGCGCCGTACCCGCGCTGTCATCCGCCCTGTGCGGCAGGCGGGTGGGGCGGCGGTTCGTCGGGTCGGGCGGGTCCGGGGACGGGGGGAAGGAAGACGAGCAGGTCGCGGAGGGAGTCGGTGAGGGCCGGCGGGAGGAGGCACCGGCCGGCCAGCTCCTCCATCGAGCCGAACGGACCGCGCAGCCACCGGTCCATCGCCACCTGCCGGGCCTGCGGGCCGGTCACCCCGGGCAGGCCGACGATCACCTTCTCCCCCACCGCGTTGATGTCGACCAGGCCGCCGTCGTCGAAGGTACGGGGCAGGTCGGGTCGCCCGATGTGCAGTTGTTCCCGGGCCGCCGGGTAGTGGTAGAGCAGGTAGCGAGCCTGCTCACGGCGGATCCGTCGGTCGTCGGCCGCCCGGCGGCCGGCCCGGCTCCGGAACATCCCGGCGACGGCCGGGTTGAGCATGATCACGTGCGCGGCGCCACCCAGCCACGCCCCGCCGAGCGCGACGAACCCGACGTCGGACAGCAGTCCGTTGCCGTCGGCGTCCATCGTCTCCAGGCCCGCCACGAACAGGACCACGGCGGCGAGGTAGCCGCCGGCCGCCGCGAAGAGCCAGCCACGCCCGCGCCGGACGGCGTAGAGGAGCAGCACCAGCCAGGTGAGCACGCCGAACGAGCAGAGTGCCACCGCCGCACCGGCTGCGGCCACCAGGTGGCTGGCCCAACGCGGCAGCCCGGTGGGCGCCGTTCGGGGTGCCGGTACGGGCGGCGGGAGGTAGGCGACGGGTGGGACCGGAGCGGGCCGGCCCCGAGCAGCCGAGACCGGAGCGGGCGAGACCGCGGCGGCGGACACCGGCCCGGCGACAAGCGGTGGCGACCCGGCGACAAGCGGTGGCGGTACGGCGACGGGCGGCGGCGGTACGGCCGGGACGGGCGAGACCGCGACCGGAGCGGGCGGGGCCGGGATGAGGGACGGATCGGCGCGCAGGATGCGCTGGTGCAGCTCCTGAAGCACCTCGCCCGGCTCGATGCCGTACTCCTCGCGAAGCAGCTCGTCGAAGTCCCGGTACGCGGCGAGCGCCTCCGCCTGCCGCCCGCTCCGGTAGAGCGCCAGCATGAGCTGGTGCCGCAGCCGCTCCCGGACCGGAAACTCGGCCACCAGCTCGACCAGTTCGCCGACCAGCTCGCGGTGCCGACCGCTCGCCAGGTCCAGCTCGACCCGGGTCTCCAGGGCGACGGCCCGCAGCTCCACCAGCCGGTGTCGGGCGGTCTCGAAGTACGGCCCGGCAAACCCGGTGAACGGCTCGCCCTGCCACAGTTCCAGGGCGGCCGCCAGCTCCGCCTGCGCCTCCGCGGTACGCCCGGCCGTAGACCGCTGCCGGGCCCGGTGCACCCCGCGTTCGAAGCGGACCGCGTCCACCGACTCCGGCTGGACCCGCAGCAGGTACCCGGCGTCGGTGAGGGTCAGCACCCGCCCCGGCGTACGCGGGGACCGCTCGGGTTCCAGCACCCGGCGCAGGCCGGCGACGTACTTCTGCACGACGTTGAGCCCGTTGGCGGGGGGCTCGTCGGGCCAGACCGCCTCGATGATCTGGCCGGTCGGCACCGGACGGCCGGCGGAGAGCAGCAGGACCGCCAGCACGGCCCGCTGCTTGCCCGCGCCGAGGTCGAGTGGACGGTCGGCGTACCAGGCCCGCTGCGGGCCGAGGATCTCGAAGCGCAACGCCTCTGACATGCGAGTTTCCGCTCCTGCACACCGCCCGTCCGCCGACGGCGGCCCGCGGCAGTCGGACGGCAGCATATCGGCAGCGAGACGGCGGCCGGACCTGCCAGGGTCTTCGTGGCAACAGCCCCCTGGGAAAGTGAGTCAACGAAATGACGCAGCGTATCGGCACCGCCGCGACGATCCGGCGGGTCGCGGGTATCGCGACGGCCGTGCTGGCCACCGCCGCCCTGTCCGCCGGGTGCGGCACCACCAACGACACCTCTGCCGGCGGCACCGGTTCCACCCCGGCGGCGTCCCCGTCCGTCGACCCGAAGGCCGTCCTGCTGGCCGCCGTGCCCGTCGAGGAGGACCCGGGCTTCCGCTTCTCCATCGTCGACGGCACCGACAAGGTCGTCGGCGTGGTGGACCCGGCCGCACACGCCATGGAGCTCGGCCTGTCGCAGAAGAACGACGACCCGGAATTCACCATGGACCTGACGTTCCGGATGATCGACGACAAGAGCTGGATGCGGGTGAAGCTCAAGGGCATTTCCGGCCTGCACGAGATGCTGAAGCTGCCGAAGCACTGGATGACGCTGGACCGGACCAAGCTCGACGACCCGACGGACGCTCCGGTGTACGAGGGCACCGACCCGGCCAACACCGCCGCGATCATCCGGACCGCGGACACGGTCGAGGACAAGGGCAACGGCACGTACACCGGGTTCGCCGACCTGACCAACGGCCAGGACGTGGCCACCGCAGTGGACGGGGTCGACGTGGCGGCGCTGGGCGAGGCGGCCAGGAAGGTGCCGTTCACCGCGGTGGTCGGGCCGGACGGCAACCTCACCTCGCTGACCCTGGACATCCCCGCCGGCGGGAAGCAGAAGGCCATCACGTTCGTCGTCCGGTACTTCGACTTCGGCAAGGCGCCGAAGCTCAGCGCGCCCAGCGACGACGAGGTGCGGAAGGCGCCCACATCGGCCTACGAACTGCTGAACAGCTGAACCCGCGACGAGGGGGCGGCGGCCCACACGGGGGGCCGCCGCCCCCTCGCGTGTTGACCAAGGAGTTTGCGTCATCCTACGGCGGAATCCTGACGCAAACTCCTTGATCAACGGGACGGTCAGCGTCGGCGGAGGGCGGTCAGCACGGGGTGGAGGCGGGTGCGGAGGCTGGCCAGGCCGCCGGGGAAGAAGTACACCGCCAGGATGAACACCGTGCCGAGGACGAACAGGGGCTGGCTCAGCGGGTGGCTCAGGAAGGCGGGGAGGCTGTTCACCGCGTCGGACGTGCCGAACGCGGTCAGCCGGTGGTCCAGGTACATGTAGAGGATGCCGCCCAGCACCGGGCCCCAGCGGGTGCCCGGGCCGCCGAGCACCACCATGACCAGCAGGGACAGGGTCAGCTCGGAGGAGGTGATGTGCGGGGACGCGCCGACCAGCAGGGAGTAGACCACTCCGCCGGCAGCCGCGAGCCCGCCGGACAGGGTGAACGCGACCAGCTTGAACCGGTACGGATCCAGCCCGAGCACCCCGATCCGCCGCTCGTCGTCGCGCAGCCCGGCCAGCACCCGCCCGGTCGGCGACATGCTCACCCGATGCACCACGAAGACCACCAGGGCCAGGTACGCCAGCGCCAGCCAGTAGAGGTTGACCGTGTTCGCCACCCCGACCAGGGCCGACGGCAGCCCGGAGACGTCCAGCGTCAGCCCCTCCTCGCCGCCGGTGAGCCCACCGAAGTTCCGGGCGACCAGGATCGCCCCGACCTGGGCGAAGGCCAGCGTGACCATGGCGAACGCGATGCCGGTGGTACGCAGCGCGACCGCGCCGAGCAACCCGGCCAGGATGGTGCTGCCGATGACCGTGAGCAGCCCGGCCTGCCACAGTGGCAGCCCGGCCTTGGTGACCAGGATGGCGGTGCCGTACACCCCGGCGGCGAAGTACAGCGCGTGCCCGAAGGAGAGCATCCCGGCCCGCCCGAAGAGCAGGTCGTACCCGGCGGCCAGGCCGCCGAAGACCAGGCAGATGGCGAGCAGTTGCAGGTTGCCGGGCGAGTTCAACGCTCCCTCGAAGACCCCCGGCAGCTGCACCGTCGAGTACGGCAGGATCACCGCCACCACCAGGGCGACCAGCGGCAGGTACGGCCGCAGCCCGTGCCAGCGGGCGCGCCCGGGGGCCAGCTCGTCGGGTACCGCGGCGGGCGGTGCCGGGACCTCGGGACTCTTGACCTCGGTCATGCGTGAGCCACCTTTCCGGCCAGGCCCTGCGGACGCAGCAGCAGCACCACGGCGAGCAGGCCGACCACACAGATGTCACCCAGCCCGGACGTGCCGTAGTAGTTGACGAACTGTTGCAGCAGCCCCACCGCGACCGCCGCGTACGCGGACCCGACGACCGAGCCCATCCCGCCGATCACCACCACGATGAACGCGAAGATCAGCAGCGAGCCGCCCTGCCCGGGCGAGACGGTGCCGAAGTAGACCCCGCCGAGCGCGCCGGCCAGCGCGGCGGCCGCCCCACCGAGCGCGAAGACCAGGGTGAACGCCTTGCGGACGTCGATGCCGAGCGCGGTCACCATCTCCCGGTTCTCCACCCCGGCCCGGATGATCAGGCCGTACCGGGTGAACCGGAGGAAGGCGAGCAGCGCGCCGAGCACCACGGCCGCGGCGACGATCAGCAGCAGCCCGGCGTTCGGCACGTTCGCGCCGAGCACCGAGGTGACCTCGCGGGTCCAGCCTGGCCGCGGGAACGTCCGCGGATCGGCGCCCCAGGTGGCCTGGAGCAGCGCGACCCCGGCCAGCGACAGGCCGACGGTCACCAGCACCTGCTCGATGGTGCGGGAGTAGAGCGGCCGGATCAGCACCAGTTCGACCAGCACCGCGACCAACGCCCCGGCGAGCACGCCGAAGGCGACCGCGACCAGGAACCCGAACCCTTCCGGGCCGGCGCCGGGCAGGTTGCCCGCCGCCCACCAGGTCGCGTACGCCCCGACGCCGAGGAACAGGCCGTGCGCGAAGTTGAGCACGTCGGCCAGGCCGAAGACCAGGGACAGGCCGGAGGCGACCAGGAAGTAGAGCGCGGCCAGGCCGAGCCCGGTCAGGGTCAGCAGGATCACCGTGCTCACGCCGCGCCACCCTTCGTTCGCGACTGCGGGGCTCGCAGAACCGGCTCACTCCTCGGGCTCACCGGCACCTCGCCGGAGCCGACGCCCAGCAGCGACTTGGTCAGCGCGGTCTCCAGCAGCAGGTCCTGGGCGTTCCCGGTCCAGGCCACCTTGCCGGCGGAGAGCACCACCGCGTCCCGGGCCAGCCGCCGCACCACGGCCAGGTTCTGCTCGACCAGCAGCACCGGCACGGATTCGGCCACCCGTTCCAGCACCTCGGCCACCTCGGTCACCACCTTCGGCGCCAACCCCTTGGTCGGCTCGTCGACCAGCAGCAGCCGGTTGTCGTTGAGCAGCACCCGGCCGATGGCGAGCATCTGCTGCTGCCCGCCGGAGAGCGAACCGGCCCGTTGCCGTCCGCGCCGGTCCAGCTCCGGGAAGAGCGCGAAGACCTTGTCGTACGCCGGCGCGGTGCCCCGCCGTTCGGCGAGCCGCAGGTTCTCCGCGACGGTGAGCCCGGCGAAGACGCAGCGGTCCTCCGGCACGTAGCCGAGCCCGTCGCGGACCAGCCGATGGGTGGGGCGGGCCAGCAGGCTCTGCACGCCCATCCGGATGGTGCCGCGCACCTCGCCGTTGCGGGGCGTGAGGCCGACGATCGCGCGCAGCGTGGTGGTCTTGCCGACGCCGTTGCGGCCGAGCAGCACGGTCACCCCGGTCGGCGCGACGTCGAACGACACCCCCTGGAGGATGTGCAACCCGGCGATCCGCACCGACAGGTTCTCGACCGACAGGATCGGTTCGGTCACTGTGCCATCTCCGTTCGCGACTGCGGGGCTCGCAAACCCGGCTCACTCCTCGCGCTCACAGTGATTCCCCCAGGTACGCCTCCTGCACGGTGGCGTTGGCCATCACCGTGTCCGGGGTGTCGCAGGCCAGCAGCGCGCCGTGGTGCATCACGGCGATCCGGTCGGCCAGCTCCAGGATCACGTCCATGTGGTGCTCCACCATGAGCACCGACCGCCCGCTGTCGCCGGTCAGCGACTTGATGACGCTGACCAGCTCGGGCACGTCCTCGGCGCTGACCCCGGCCATCGGCTCGTCGAGCAGCATCACCCGGGGTTCCCCGGCGAGCAGCAGGGCGATCTCCAGCTTCCGCTTCTCGCCGTGGGCCAGGGTGCCGGCCAGCGCCGTACCCCGGTGGTGCAGGCCGACCCGGTCGAGCGCCGCGTCGGCGGCGGCGGCCACCTCCCGGTCGGCCGCCGCCCGCCGCCACAGCTTCATCGAGCCACCCCGGTGCGCCTGTACGGCGAGCCGGACGTTCTCCCGCACCGTCAGCGAGCCGAAGACCGAGGACGCCTGGAAGGTACGCCCCAGGCCGAGTCGGGCCCGCTTGTGCGGGGGGAGGGCGGTGACGTCCTCCCCGTCCAGCAGGACCCGCCCGTCGGTGGGCCGGCGCAGGCCGGTGATCAGGTTGAACAGTGAGGTCTTGCCGGCACCGTTCGGCCCGATCACGCCGAGGAACTCCCCGGGCGCCAGGTCGAGGTAGACGGAGTCGACGATGGCGACCTCACCGATCCGCCAGGTCAGACCGCGGGTGGCGAGCACGGGGTCAGCCCTTCATCTGGGCGACCGGCGGCGCGGTCTCGTCGCCGGTCAGGGTCTTCTCCGCGGTCGCCGTGTACGCGGTGCCGCTGCCGGACAGCTTGGCCTGGTACATCGGCTGGAGCAGCGCGTGGTCCTCGGCGCGGATGGTCATCTGGCCCTTGATGCTGTCGAACTGCCAGCCTTCCAGCGCCTTGATCATCTTGTCCACGTCGTCGCCGCCCTCCTGTGCGGCGCGGACGACCATCTGGGCGGCGGCGAAGCCGTCCGGGTGGAACAGGTCGAGCGTGCCGCCCGGGATCTTGGCCTTGGCGGCCTTGGCCGCGTCGGTGTCGCTGGCCCCGTCGAAGTAGTGCGACAGGAAGGAGATCTTGCTGCCGGCGGCGCCGAAGGTGGGCCAGGAGGCGCGGATGTCCAGGCCGGTGACGACCGTGGTGGAGGCGAGGACGCCCTGCTGGTCGAGGGTCTGCCACATGGCCGGGGCGGTGGTGCCGGCCCAGGCGACGAAGAGCAGGTCCGGCTTGGCGTTCTTGATCTGGCTGGCGAACGGGGTGAACTCGGTGGCGCTGGCCGGGGCCCGGACGCTGCTCACGGTCGCGCCGGCACCGCCGATCACGTTCTTGACAGCGGCCTCGTTCGCGTCGCCGAACGCGCCTTCCTGGGCGAACACGACGACCTTCTTGCCCTTGGCGTCGCCGATGAAGGACTTGGCGGTCACCACGTCCTGGTACGACTGCCGGCCCGAGCGGAAGGTGTACTTGTTCGCCCCGGTCACCGCGTCGGTGGCGGCCGGCCCGGAGATGAACAGGACCTTGTTCTGCGCGGCGATCGGCGCGACCTGGAGGGCCACGCCGGAGGAGGTGGAACCGGCGATGATCTTCGCGCCCTTGCCGATCAGGTCCTTGGCCGCGGAGACCGCCTTGGCCGGGTCACCCGCGTCGTCGACCTCGGTCAGCTCGATCTTCCGGTCGCCGACCTTGCCGGTGCCCTTGGTGGCGTAGTCGAGGCCGGCCTTGAAGCCCTCGATGTACTGCTTGCCGTAGCTGGCCAGCGGCCCGGACTGGGAATACACCAGACCGACCTTGACCGGTGCGGCGTCGCCGCCGCCGGAGGCGGTGTCCTGCGGGCTGCCACAGGCCGTGGCCGCCAGCGCGGCCGCCATCACCGTGGCGGCGGAAAGGAACACCCGTCGCGTGTGCCGGATCGTCATTGCGACTCCAGGTGGGGACAGGGGGAATGTAAGTTGTCGGCTCACGCTAGAAGTGACGTCACCCAGGGGCTATGTGGCCGAAGCACACAAGTAATCGACGCAGGGTGGCGCGTTGTTACAGCCGCCCACCACCGCTGGGCGACTCCCCCACCCTCGGTAGCCGCCAGCACCATCCACGGGTACGTGGCTGTGTTGCACCCCGCCACCGGCCGAGTCCCGGAAACGGAACGCTCCGGGCACCTCGTGCGGTGCCCGGAGCGTATCCGAGGTACGGGTCAGAGCTGGATACGCACCTTGCGGCGCAGCCGGCTGAGGCCGATCAGCAGGCCGCCCGCGGCCAGCAGACCGCCACCCACGCCAAGGGTCTGGGCGGAGTCCCCGCCGGTGACCGGCAGGTGCTTGCCGTCCCAGCCGCCCTTGCAGTCCTTGCCGTTCTCGCTGTTCTGCCAGTCCTTCCCGTTCTGCCAATCCTTGCAGTCCTTATCGTCCTTCCCGTCCTTGCGGTGGTCGAACTTGCCGTCCCGGATGCAGACGGTGACGGTGACCGGGTCGGAGACTACGTTTCGGCCGTCGAACTTGCCGGTCGCCCGGGCCGTGTTGACCACCTTGCCCTCCTTGACGTCCTCCCAGGTCACCACGTACGGGTTGACCGCGTGGCAGTCGGTGCTGGTGCCCGGGGCCAGTGTGGTGTGGTTGCAGACCACGGTCCCGGCGGTCGGGTCGTTGACCGCGACGTTGGTGATCGTCACCGTGCCGGTGTTGGTCACCCGGTAGGTGTAGAAGATCTTGTCGCCCTTCGCGGCGAAGCCGTCGTTCTCGCACTTGTTCTTGCAGTCCGACTCGACCCGGGCCTTCTTGTCGATCGACAGGCTGGCCTGCGCCTCCTGAGTGGTGACGGTGAAGGTGGCCTTGTTGGACGGCACCGTCTGCTCGCCGAACCGTCCGATCGCCTGGGCGGTGTTGACGATCTTGCCGGCGGCCACGTCGGCCTTCGTGACGGTGTACGTGCCGGTACAGGTGGTGCTCGCCCCCGGCGCGAGCGAGGTGGACTGGCAGGTGATGCCGGCGACCGTGTCGTCGGTGACGGTGATGTTCGTGATCGGGCTGCTCGTGCCGGTGCTCTGGTTCGCCACCGTGTAGGTGTAGGTGACCTTGTCACCGGCCTGGAGCCCGCTGGTCGGCGTGCCGGTCTTGGTGAGCGCCAGCTTCGGGTTCGCCTCCGGGTTCGAGGCGGGGCAGGTGTGGGTGAGATCGAAGAACCTCGCCGTCCCCGAGATCACCGCGATGCCGCCGGTAAGCGTCCAGCCGGCCGTGGTCCGAATCCAGGCCTTGCTGTCGCCGAGGTTGTTGACAATGGCGCTGTTGGGGCCGGGGATCGTCTCGGTGACGGTGCCGCCCGGGGTGCTGAACGTCAGCGTGAGCGACTGGAACACGCCACTGGTCGCCCGGTCGGGCAGCACGAACACCCACACGTCCTGGTTCGTGAAGGGCCCACCGCCGAGGTCGGCGTCGCACTCATGATCGTCGAACCCGGCTGCCGTCGTCGGGACGTTCCCCGGGTTGATGCTGATCGTGGAGACGGCGAGGGCCGGTGAGCCACTCACCAGCAGCAGCGCGCCGGCCAGCAGCGCGACGGCGCCCAGCAGGGCGCCGACGCCGCCTCGTCTGATCGGCGCAGAGGTCTTTCTCATGTAGTTCCCCCGTGTCGTGAATCGGTGACACGGGTGAAAACGAGGACTAATAGGACGTGTTACGCAAAGCGGACGTAGATCCCTCGGATGGTGGACAGCCACGCACTCTTCACCGTCGGCGCCGAGCCGGACCACAATCGCCGTCGCCACGGTCGCCTCGGCACGGTCCACGTCAGCCAGGAACCCGAGCGCCCGGCAGATGGCCCGGGCGAAGCGTCGCGCCCCGTCGAGGTCGGTGGCGAGCACCGGCAGGTGCACCACGAACGCTCCCGGCTCACCAGCGCGCCCCCGGCGCGAACCGGGACTGCCAGCTCCGCAGCGCCCGCTTGATCCGGGCGTTCCGATTTGAGCACGATCTTGGGGGAGGAGCGCCGGGCCGGCCTGATTCGTTTGCGACATCAGCTCCAAAGGGCACTGATGAGGAATCCTCCGCCCACGAACCGCCACTGCACGACCGCAGGCGCCGACTCAAGGAACGGCGCGTGGGGCGCCGGACGGGTCCGGACACCCCACGTCACCTGAGCGCCGCGCCGGGGCTCCGAGCCGCCCCGGCGCGGGCGCCGGTCAGAGACCCGCGCGGGCGGCCACGGCGGTGTCCGGCTGGTCGGTGAAGACCCCGTCCAGCCCGAGGCCGAAGAAGAGCTCGTACTCGGCGGTGATGTCGCCGCGGGCGTTCGGGTCGGCGCCGATCCGGTAGTCGACCGGGAGGAACTGGTTCTCGGCGCGGAAGGTCCAGGCGTGCACCAGCAGCTTCTCCCGGTGCGCGTCCGGGATCACGCTGGTCGGCGCGAGCAGCTTGCCGGCCGCGTCCCGGGGCACGATCAGGTTCTTGTTCAGGCCGACGCCGTCGGCGTACCCGGCCACCCAGTGCAGGCCCGCCGGCGAGGCCAGGTCGGCGTAGGTCCGCTGGTCACCGGCGGCGGTGAAGTCGTACGGCTGGCCGGCGGCGTCCATCAGCTGGATCAGCCGTACGTCGATCATGCGATCGAGCTTGCGCAGGTTGGCCGTCTCGAAGCTCTGGATGAAGACCGGGTCGCCCCGGTGGGTCAGCTTGTTGGCCGTCAGCGTCGCGACCAGCGGCTCCTCCAGCGGCAGCCCGATGGACGCGAAATAGGTGGGGTGCTTGGTCTCCGGGTAGACGCCGATGGTCCGACCCCGCGCCTTCGACTCGGTCCGGGCCAGGCCGAGGACCTCCTGGAAGGTCGGGATCTCGAACTTCCCGTCGAACGCGGTGTTCGCCACCCGTACCTGGGGCAGCCGCTCCTTGGCCCGCAGGGTCTTCAGCTCGGCCAGGGTGAAGTCCTCGGTGAACCAGCCGGTGACCTTGACCCCGTCGATGGTCTTCGTCGCCTTCCGGCCGGCGAACTCCGGGTGAGTAGCGACGTCGGTCGTACCGGAGATCTCGTTCTCGTGCCGGGCGACCAGCACGCCGTCCTTCGTCGAGACCAGGTCCGGCTCGATGAAGTCGGCGCCCTGGCGGATCGCCAGCCGGTAGGACTCCAGGGTGTGCTCCGGGCGGTAGCCGCTGGCGCCCCGGTGGCCGATCACCAGCGGCCGGTGGGCGGCGGAGGACCGCTCGGCACCGGCCTGCGGGTCGGCCTGGGCGGCCACGGTCGGCACCACCACGGCCGCCGCGAGCAGGGCGCCGGCCACGCCGAGGGCGGAAAGGGTACGTCGCAACGCCGTCTCCTGTCGTCGATGAGTACGCCCAGCAGACCGGGTCCGGTTGACCGGCAGTTGGTCGGTTCCTGTCCGGACGGTGAATCTCCGGGCGGAAGATGACCTGGTGCACCGACTGCTCCGTCACCCCGTACGGTTGGTGCCGCTCGGGTTCCTGGCGGCGATCCTGCTCGGCACCGGCGCGCTGATGCTGCCCTGGGCCACCAGCCAGCACCGGTACACCCCGTTCGTCACGGCACTGTTCACCTCGACCTCGGCCGTCTCGGTCACCGGCCTGGCGGTCAACGACACCCCGAACTACTGGAACCCGTTCGGACTGGCCACGATCACCGTGCTCACCCAGGTCGGTGGCCTGGGCATCCTGACCGGGGCGGCGCTGGTGATCCTGGCGGTCTCCCGGCAGCTCGGCCTGCGCAACCGGCTGCTGGTGCAGGCGGAGACCGCCGAGTACGGCATCGGCGACGTCCGCTGGCTACTGGGGCGGATCGCCGGGACGGTCTTCGTCACCGAGGCGGTGATGACGGCGGTGCTCACCGGCCGGCTCTGGCTGGGCTACCACTACCCGCCCGGACGGGCGCTCTGGTACGCCGCCTTCCACGCCATCCAGGCCTTCAACAACGGCGGCTTCACCCTCTACTCCGACGGGCTGGTCGCCTTCGCCACCGACCCCTGGCTGATTCTGCCGCTCAGCCTCGGCGCGATCATCGGCGGGCTCGGGTTCCCGGCGCTCTTCGAGGCCGTCCGGGAGTGGCGGCGACCGGGCGGCTGGGCGATCGCCACCAAGCTCACCATCTGGGGCAGCCTCCTGCTCATCGCGATCGGCTTCGTCTACCTGCTGCTCAGCGAGTGGCGGAACCCGCTCACCATCGGGGTGTACCACGGCCCAGGGCGGATACTGGCCTCCTTCGCCCAGATCGCGCTGAGCCGTACCGGCGGATTCGACGTGGTCGGCATCAGCCATCTCGAGGAGGAGAGCGTCCCTCTACTGATCGTCCTGATGTTCGTCGGTGGCGGCAGCGCCAGCACGGCCGGCGGCATCAAGGTGTCCACCTTCTTCCTGCTCGCCTTCGTCATCTGGGCGGAGCTTCGCGGCGAGCCGGACATCACGGTGGGCCACCGCCGGGTGGTCGCCGCCAGCCAGCGGCAGGCACTGACGGTGGCGCTGCTCAGCGTTGCGCTGGTCGCCGCCGGCACGATGGCGCTCATCGTCATCGCCGAGGGGACCCCGTTCGACGGAGCGCTCTTCGAGGTGACGTCGGCATTCAGCACCACCGGCCTGTCGCTGGGTCTCGACCGACGGCTGCCGCCGTCCGGGCAGTACGTGCTGACCGCGCTCATGTACAT
>NZ_JAPDPH010000115.1 GCF_026013475.1 Micromonospora yasonensis
GAGGAGGTCGTCGACCGGGTCATCGAGGCGGAGGGTGCAGTCCTCGACGAGCGTCATACACGCGGCGGCGATCGGCTTCGTCATCGAGGCCATGCGACAGATCGTGTCGCCTGCCATCGGCGTCCTCGACCCTGCGCCCTCGAACGCGAGATTGCCCGTTGCTTCGATGTGCACCTCGTCGTGGCGGGCGAGGACGGCCACCGCACCCGGGACGAAGCCGGAGTCGACGTGACGCTCGAGCAGCTCTCGCACCCGAGTCAATCGTTTCGACGAGAAGCCACCAATAGGCACCTGTCTCCTCCTCATCTCGCCCATTCGCAAGTTACCTGTTGCGCGACGACCGCACGTTCCCCGAGGAGGTTGCGGAAGAAACTCCGCGCCTACCACCCGAAGCGGTCAAATGCTCACCAAGACGCATATAGCTCTACACGTCTCGGTACTCTCCCGGCTATGACCGAGCCGAGCCGGACCGGCGCCGCCGGCGCAGGGGCGTGCGGGTCGCCGCATCGAGGAGCCGACCCGAAGTGGTGGACTCTCACGGCGGTCTGTGTGGGCACGTTCATGCTGTTGATCGACCTGACGATCGTGAACGTGGCGCTGCCCGACATCCAGGCGTCGCTGGGGGCGTCGTTCTCCGACGTGCAGTGGGTCGTCGACGCGTACGCGCTCACCCTGGCCGCCCTCCTGTTGACCGCGGGGTCGCTGGCGGACCTGTACGGCCGCCGCCGCATCTACCTGGTCGGCCTGGTCGTCTTCACCGCCGCGTCCGCGCTGTGCGGCATCGCGCAGTCCCCGCTCATGCTCGAACTGTCCCGTGGCCTGCAGGGCATCGGTGGGGCCATCATGTTCTCCGTCTCACTGGCCCTGCTGGCCAACGCGTTTCGCGGCGCCGAGCGCGGCGTGGCCTTCGGCGTCTGGGGCGCCCTGGCCGGGCTCGCCGCAGCCGTCGGTCCCATCATCGGCGGCGCGTTGGTGTCGGGCCTGTCGTGGCGGTGGATCTTCTTCGTCAACGTGCCCGTGGGTGTCGTCGCGCTGGCCCTGACCGTGCTGAGGGTCGTCGAGTCGCGCGACGAGCAGGCCGCGCGGCCGGACTGGCCGGGCTTCGTGATCTTCTCTGGGGCGCTGGCGGCCTTGATCTACGCCCTCATCGAAGCGGGCCGCAGCAGTTTCACGGCGACGGTTGTCATCGCATGCTTCGCCGCGGCCGCAGTGCTGCTCATCGCCTTCCTGCTGGCCGAGATCCGCAGTGCGCACCCGATGTTCGAGCTACGGCTGTTCCGGGTGCCCACCTTCGTCGGTGGCGACATCGCCGCGTTCGGCCTTTCCTTCAGCATTTTCGCCATGCTGCTCTACGTGGTCCTCTACCTGCAGAACGTGCTCGGTTACAGCGCACTGCAGACCGGCGTGCGGCTGCTCGTCCTCTCCGGCGGCGTCCTGGTCGCCAGCGCAGTGGCGGGGTGGCTGACCAAGAAGGTGCCGATCCGCACCATCGTCGGCCCAGGGCTGGTGCTGGTCGGCGTCGGGCTGCTGGCCATGCGCGGCCTGACCGCAGCCTCGTCGTGGACACACCTGATCCCGGGACTGATCTTGGCCGGCGTGGGCGTCGGGTTCGTCAACCCACCGCTGGCCTCCACCGCGGTCGGGGTCGTGGAGCCACGGCGATCGGGGATGGCCTCGGGTATCAACCTGACCTTCCGGCAGGTCGGCCTTGCCACCGGCGTCGGACTGTTGGGCACCCTGTTCGCCAACCGGCTGACCACCGTGGTGCAGACCCAGACCGCTGGAACGCCGTTGGCCGAGCACAGCGCCGACATCGCGGCGGCCCTGCGTAACGGCAGCGTGAGCCGACTGTTCGCCGCCGTTCCGCCACAGCAGCGCGGCCTGCTCGTCGAGATCGCGCGCGGCAGTTTTGCCAGCGCCCTGAACGAGATCCTGTTACTCGCGGCGATCGTCACCATCGTCGCCGGGGCGCTGTCCTTCGTCATGATCCGGTCCAAGGACTTCGTCTCGCCACCACAAGGGTGATCCGCCGGCTACGGATGACGGCACACCCATCGTCGGGCCGGCAAGACCGGTCAGCCGCGGACCTCGCCGCCGCCGGCATCGACGACGTCATCGGCGAAGTCCGCGCGCACGACCGAAACCCTCCAGGTCTTGGGTGGTTCCGCCGCAGGGGCAGGGAGCCACTCGGATAGGAATTCCTCACCCACTGACCATTGTCGATGATCGATGGCATGGGCAGGTGCGCCGATTGCGCACGCTGTCAAGTGATCTGCCGAAACGCGCAAGGCGCATCGGCTCACACCCGTGGGAATCGCTAGCTTTCGATGCGGTGGCCTCGGAGTGGGGCCACCCTTTCGGGGCAGGACACAGGAGGAAACATGAACGGTGCCAGCATTAGCCCGACCGCAGGGAAGGGATGGCACAAAGGCAAGAGCGCGGCTTTCGTGATGATGCTCGTCGCGAGTCTCCTCTGGGTCTTCGGCGCGAGCCCGGCCCAGGCGCACACGCTCAACGAACTCGCGCCGTCCGGGGCATCGCCGTGGCTCTACACCCAGTCGTGGGCCCTCACCGGCTACGGGTACAACACGCCGCCGACCCACGTCGACTACTACAACGGTGACCACCTCTCGGACAACTACGCCCTGGACATGACCCCGACCGGGGGGCTGAGCTCCTGTGGGCAGCCCATCTACCCGATCTGGGACAACATGAAGGTCTACGCCATCTCCTCCGGCACCGGCGGGATGTACCTGCGCAAGACGATCGGCACGCAGGTCTACGAGCTCAAGTTGCTGCACATGAAGAATCTGAAGTACGGCGTGGGGGCCGTCGTCGGCCCGACGAACGTCGTCGGGTACAGCAGCAACACCGGGACCACCTCGTGCCACCTCCACGTCGCGGTCCACAAGATCGTCAGCGGCACCCGCTATGCCGTGCGTCCCGTCTTCTGCGGCTACGAGGTGACGGTTCGCAACGTCGGCTACCGAGGCTGCTGACGTATCCGGCCGGACTGGGTGCACCGCGGCCGAACGTCGCGGTGCACCCGCCAGTTCCGGGATGACCACCTAACGCGCCGACCCATCCAGCGGCTACTGGTGCAGCACCGACAACGCCGGCGACGGGTACAGCTGGAAGAGCTGGGTGCGCTGCTGAGCAACCGGCGGCGCCCGTCCGGCCGGGGCGGGTGCCGCCGGCCACGGTCCGGGCAGTTCGGGCCCGCCGTCGGGCAGCGGGGCGCGATCGCCTGCTTCTCCACCCGCTTGACCTGCCAGACGAAACGGACAAGCCGCTGGCCAGGTCAGCCGGCCAGCGCGGGTGGGCAGGCTCTCCCCATCACCAGGCCGCCCTCCCACCGGGTGGCGACCCCGAAGGCGTCCAACAGCCGCCCGACGTCGCTGGTCACCGTCCGCGTTGAGACACGGAGTCGACGGGCGATGGTGGCATCCTTGGCGCCCCGGCTGAGCAGGGCAGCCACCTGCAGTTGCCGCTCGGTGAGCGGGAGGACTCCAGGGGCCTCGCGGATCGGCACGGCCTGCTGCTGCGTCTCCCGCCAGAGCTGGCAAAACGCCATGACGACATCCGAGTCGCGGCAGAGCCAGGCGGTCGGTTGCCCGTCCGGGGTGGGTGGACCGGGGAACAGTCCGATGCGTTCGTCAACGACGATGCCGACCCCCTGCACCTTCGGGGCCACCCAGGTGTCGGGATGGACGGCCGCCACCAGCGACAGGTGCTGCAGAGGGGCGGTGATCATGTGGCCCTGGACGCCGCGCGCCCGGGTACGCAGGTTCGGTTCCCGTTCCCGCCGCTGCGGGTCGAACGGGCATCGCGGGGCAAGGTTGTACACCACCGACGAGGTGGCCCGTTCCAGCACCTTGAGCCGTTCGAGGATCGCCGGCAGTCCCACCGCGAACAGACGCACCGGTCCGCCGGTCGACGCCGGGTCCACGCTGGTGATCCTGGCGTACACCGCCGCCTGCAACGCCCGTGCCCGGGTCGCCGGTCGGTCCGGTTCGCACCATTCTCGGCCAGCCATCGGACTCGACTCACTCACCGCCGCACCCCTCCGGATCGCTTCGACGGGAAGCCTGGCACAGCGGCGCAAGCCGCCGGCGCCTCCTGCGGCGTCCGCCCGGGGTCGATCCCGAGGTCGTCCGAGAGCCGATCGCGGACCCGCCGATTACGCCGAGCCGGCCGGACCGATACGGCGCCAGGATCCGGTGGGCGTACCGCGCCTCATCGAAGGGGTTGTCCCGGGCGAGGATCTCCAGCTCTCCCATGAGCGAGGCATGCTCGCCGAGCGCGAGCCGGGCAGGCACCTCCCATTCGATGGCCAGCCATCGAGCTCTCAGGGGGAATGCCGTCATCGGCTTCCGAAATTCGGTATCGCTGCCGCTCGATTCCCGGTACGAACCACCAATGAGCGAGAAAGCCCTGGCGGGCGGCAGGACCATCGGCGCCGTGCGGATCGGTGACGTGGTCCACAAGCTGGCCTCGCCCTGGACGCCAACGGTGCACGCGTTGTTGCGGCATCTGTTCATCACCGCGTTGTACGGAGCCGCATCCTGGTGGCCGACGATCAACCCGGGTTGCATCGTGGAGCCGATAAACCATCGCTCATCCGCAGGCGGTGTGAAGTCGGCTGTCGCGTCATGGAGGCGTCGCAGCCATTGGCCAAGCTGTACGAGCGCCGAGTCGGCGAAGGCCCACCGAGGCCAGGGAAGGCGGTCGCCGACCGCTTCTCCAGGCAGGTAGGTGATCATCTCGCGGCCCTGGTCGTCGAAGCCGAGTGCCCTTGGGGCACCGTCGAAGCCGGCAACCTCCCGGCGACAGGCTGGTCGGGTTCTTCGACTGGGACACCGCGGGTCCGTCGTCACGGGAATCCGACCTGGCGTTATCAGCGCTCTCCTGGGTCCCGATCTACCCACAGGGTCCGGCCAAGGAGTTGGGATTCCACAACGTCAAGGACCGGTCCCGCCGCTTTCATCTCCTGCTCGACGGCTACGGGTACGACAGCGATCGGCACGCCTTCCGGGCCGCGATCGGGCAGCGCGCCCGACGGCAGGCAAGCGTGATTCGTGACATGGCCGAGGCCGGGGACCCAGCTGCGACCGCGCTCCTACCTGTCGCTGGCCACCTCGAATCGGCCGCGGCGGACGTCGAGATGCTGCCGGACGAGTTCTGGGTGCCTTGACTCGCGTCCCGGGCCACGACGACGGTGTCCAAGTCATGTTGAAGGCGCCCATTCGCGCTATTCATAACGGCCGGACAGTCCACGGTGGCGGGCCGACGGGTGTTCCTACGGGCGACGACGGCTGCCCTGCCGCGTCCGCGAGCCGGGCCCGATCGTCAGCAATAGACAACCCCGCCCTGTAGCTAACCTTCCTTGACGACATATCGGGATGTAGCTAAGTTTCAACCATCCGACAGAGAGGTCGTCGTCTATGAAGGCTCAACTCGTCACCGCGACCGTTCTGATGGCCACTCTGGCAACCACCACCGCACCGCTGCCCGTCCAGGCCTCCGCCGCGCCGATGGACCCACCCACCGCCGCCGAGCACGGCTGGGTCACCTCGACATTGCGGCAGATGAGCCTGGAGCAGAAGGTCGGCCAGCTCTTCTCCACCTACGTCTACGGCGGTGACGCCGCCGAGCCCACCGCCGCCGATCGCGCCGCCAACCGGGCCGCGTTCGGCGTCGAAACGCCGGCCGAGGTCATCGATCGGTTCCACCTCGGCGGCGTCATCTACTTCTCCTGGTCTCACAACCTGGACAGCCCCCGCCAGATCGCAACGCTCTCCAACGGGCTCCAGCGGGCCGCCCTCGGTGACGGCGCCAAGGGTCGCGTGCCGCTGCTCATCTCCACCGACCAGGAACAGGGCGTGGTGCTG
Organism: Micromonospora yasonensis; assembly: GCF_026013475.1. Lineage (GTDB taxonomy): Bacteria > Actinomycetota > Actinomycetes > Mycobacteriales > Micromonosporaceae > Micromonospora > Micromonospora yasonensis. Next base: position 5,892 of record NZ_JAPDPH010000115.1, read on the forward strand.
CGGATGCCCGCTCCCGCGGCGCAGTTCCCCGGGGCGATGGCCCTCGGCGCTGGGCGGTCGCCCCAAGCCGCGTACACGGCGGCGGAGATCACCGGGCGGGAGCTGCGGGCGGTCGGCATCCGCCAGCCGTACGCGCCGATCGCCGATGTCAACATCAACCCGGACAACCCGGTGATCGGCGTACGGTCCTTCGGTGCCGACCCCGCCCTGGTGGCCGAGCTGACCGCCGCGCAGGTCGCCGGGTTCCAGGACGGCGCCGGCGTGACATCGGTGGCGAAGCACTTCCCCGGCCACGGCGACACGGCGGACGACAGCCACACCGGCCTGCCGGTGATCGACCACAGCCGGGCGGAGTGGGACCGGATCGACGCGCCGCCGTTCCGGCGGGCGGTCGCCGCGGGCGTCGAGTCGATCATGACCGCCCACATCGTGGTGCCTGCGCTCGACCCGTCCGGCGATCCCGCGACGTTGTCGCCGGCGATTCTCACCGGCGTGCTGCGCGGTGAACTCGGCTTCCGGGGAGTCATCGTCACCGACGCGCTGAACATGGCCGCCGTGCGAAAGAAGTACGGCGATGACCGGGTGCCGGTGTTGGCGCTCAAGGCCGGCGCCGACCAGCTCCTGATGCCGCCGGATCTTCAGCTGGCGCGGGACGCGGTGCTACGGGCCGTCGCCACCGGCGAGCTCACCGAGCAGCGCATCGACGAGTCGGTCCGGCGCATCCTCGCCATGAAGTACCGGCAAGGGCTGGCCGGGTCGCCGCTGGTCGACGTCGACGAGGCGGTACGGACGGTCGGGGCGCCCCAGCACATCACCGCCGTCGCCCGGGTGACCGACCCGACCCTCACCGCCGTCCGCAACGACGCCGGGCTGCTGCCGCTGACCCATGCGACCCGGTCGGTGCTGGTCACTGGTTGGAACAGCGCCGCCTTCGCGCCGATCGCGACGGTCGCCGACGGGTTCACCGCCCGCGGCGCCCGAGCCACCGCCCAGCCCGCGACCCTACCGTCCGACGCGCTGATCGCCGCAACGGCCGCCAAGGCAGCGGACCATGATCTCACCGTTGTGCTGGTGAACAAGGCGTGGGACAACGTCGTCACGGACCCACGCGGCACCCAGCGGCGCCTCGTCGCGGCGCTGGTCGGCACCGGGAAGCCCGTGGTGGTGGTGGCGGTCCGGGACCCGTACGACATCGCGTACCTGCCGGGTGTGACCACCTATCTGGCGACCTACTCGTACACCGTGGCGGCGATGGACGCCCTCGTCCGCGCGCTGCACGGCGAACTGTCCCCGAGCGGGCGGCTGCCCGTCACGATCCCCACGGCCGAGGGCGCGGGAACCGTGCTCTACCCGTACGGCCACGGCCTGACCTGGTAGGAGGCACCGCATGCAGGGTAGGAAATTCCCCACCGATGTGGCCGGTGCGGGAGCGCTCGACACTGGCGCGGGGAGGAGAGCCACAGCCGCGTCCTCCCGCCCGCTGCTCCGCAAGGTCGCGCTCGGCGTGAGCGTGGCCCTCCTGGGCGCGGCGATGCCAGCCACCGGGGCGCCCGCCACCGCCGCGCCGCTCTCGGCCGAGTCCGGACCGCCGGTCGTCACCCCCGCCGACATCCAGTTCCGTGACGACACGCTGCGGCCCGGCAGCGCCGGCGAGGTTGGTCTGCTTCCCGACCAGGTGGATCGCCTCCCCGCCGACCTGGCGGCATATCTGCAGCCGACCCCGGACCACCCCGGTCATCCCATGTACGCGGGTGCCGTGGTCCTGGCGGCCAAGGACGGTGTGATCGTGCAGCACGCCGCCGTGGGAACGGCGGTACGGTACGCCGCCGTCGGACCGGCACCCGGGCTGGTCGGGGTGGAGCTTCCCGCCGACCAGCAAATCCCGATGCGGCCCGACACCATCTTCGACATGGCGTCGGTGTCGAAGCTGTTCACCACGATCGTCACCATGCAGCAGGTCGAGCGGGGGCGGGTGGACCTGGACGCGCCGGTCGCCCACTACGTCCCGGAGTTCGCGGCCGGCGGCAAGGAGGCCGTCACCGTACGCATGCTGCTCACCCACACCTCGGGGCTGCCCGCATTCACGGCGCTGTGGAGCAAGTACCCGACGCCGGCCGCGCGGTTCGCCGCCGCGCTCGCCACGCCGCTCACGGCGCCGCCCGGCACCCGGTACGTGTACTCCGACCTCGGACTGATCACACTCGGCGTACTGCTGGAACGGGTGACCGGCCGACCGTTGGCCGAACTGGTCCGTGACGGCGTCACCGGGCCGCTCGGCATGACCGACACCGGCTACAACCCGGGGCCGGAGCTGCGGTCGCGGATCGCCGCGACCGAGTACGAGCCGTACGCCGGGCGCGGCATGGTCTGGGGCGAGGTGCACGACGAGAACGCCTGGTCGCTCGGTGGCGTGGCCGGGCATGCCGGTGTCTTCTCCACCGCGGCGGACCTCGCCGTCCTCTGCCAGGCACTACTCAATGGCGGCACGTACCGTGGGCAGCGGATTCTGCGGGACGACACGGTGCGGGCGATGCTGGTCAACTACAACGCACCGCTGGAGTCGGCCGATCCGGAAAGCCGCCGCGGACTCGGCTTCGAGCTCAACAAGCACTGGTACATGATGGGGCTCTCCTCCCCCGTGGCGTTCGGGCACACCGGCTTCACCGGCACGTCCATCGTCATCGACCCGCTCTCCCACTCGTTCGTCATCCTGCTCAGCAACCGGGTGCACCCCGATCGCGGCTGGGGCAGCAACAACATCGCCCGACGCGCGGTCTCGCGCGACCTCGCCGAGGCGATGCCGGTGCACCCCCGGTCGTACGAGGCCTGGCGGGCCGACCCGCGCGACCGCGCGACGAGCACGCTCACCGCACCGCTGCGCCGGGCGGCGCGAGGCGGGACGGCGAGTTTCCAACTGTGGTACGACACTGAGCCCCGCTACGACAGCGCCCGGTTCGAGGTCTCCATGGACGGCGGGCACACCTGGACTTCGGGGCGGATGCTGCTACACCAAGGAAACCGACGGTGGACCAGCGACGGCACGGTCACCGGCTACGGCGGCCGGGTCTGGTGGCAGGTCACGGTCGAGCTGCCCGACCAGGCGACCCACCTGCGCTGGAGCAGCACCACCGATGGTTCCGGCCAGGGCCGCGGGGTCTACGTCGACCAGATCATCGCGACGGACCGGAACGGAGTGCTCTTCCAAGGCGAGGGTGGCGACGACTCCCGAATCATCGCCGACGGATGGTCGCCCGCCCGCGACTGAACTGACCGATACGAAGACTCGGACGTACAGCGGCAGCTTGTCAGAGGAGCCTCGGCACAGCCGAGGCTCCTCCGACATCTCTTGTCGACAGCGGTTTCAGTTCGCGCAGGTGATCGGCTGCAGACCCTTCGACCGGAGCACCTGGTTGAAGGCGGGCACGTCGGCCGTGACGATCTCGTCGAGCCGGTCGAGTTGCTTCTGAAGCTGGCCGGACAGCTCCGTCAGGACCTCGTAGCTCTGGTCCGTCGGTGGGCTCTGCGTGCTCTCGATGACGCCGCGCAACGCCGCGATCTTGTTGTTGAGCTTGATCGGGAAGTTGAGTGGGTCCTGTCCGCTGCGCAGGCGAGTCTGGTACAGCTCGTTCTCCACGACGGACAGGGCGTCCTGGAGCCGGCGCCCGGTCGTCGTGACGTCGCTGTCGCCCGCCCGCTCGATCCGGTCGGCGATCTGCCCGGAGCAGTCACGAATCGCGATGACGCCGTTGTTCGCGTCGCTGGTGCGGTCGACGGCTTCCTTCGCCAGTGCGAACTGTGCGACCAGATCGGCGTCGCTGACCCGGCTGAGTCGCGAGTCCCGCAGGATCTCGAAACTCTGGTCCAGAGACTGCCCGTTCACGGTGAGCCGGACACCGTGCGTGCCGACCGGCGCGAGCGCCCCGGTCGAGTTCGCCGACCAGTAGATGAGACCGGGGAAGCTCGTCGAACCCGGATACCGCAGGTTCCAGTTCTGGGTCCGGGTGCCCGCGGTGGTCGGCAGGTTAACGGTCTGGATCACTGCTCCCTGCGCGTCAAGGAACGACATCGTGGCCGACTCGACCGGTTGTTTGATCGTGTAGCTGACCGTGGCGTTGCTGCTCACCCCGCGTACCGGGTTGTTCGGATCCTTGAGGATCGCCAGGTCGTTCTCCTGGTCCGGTGCGGTGTTCGTCGGCGGGATCACCGCGGGGGGCGGGCTCACCGACGGCAGCGGCGTCACCGGAGGCACCGTCTGCTCGAAGTCGGCGATGTCGCCCGGCGTCGTCTTCGTGGTCAGCCGACGCAGCAGCGTGGCGCCGTCGTCGAGCACCCAGAAGCTGCGGCCATGGGTGGCGATCACCAGGTCGCCGTCCTTCACCGTGAGGTCGGACACCGGGACGTCCGGCAGGTTGAGCGACAAGGGCTGCCAGTTGTCTCCGTCGTTGAACGACACGTACACGCCGTGCTCGGCCGCGGCGTACAGCAGTCCCTTGCGCACGGGGTCCTCCCGCACGGCGTAGATCCAGTCGTCGTCGGCGATGCCGTTCGTGATCTTCTCCCAGGTGGCTCCCCAGGAATGCGTCCGGTAGACGTACGGCCGGAAGTCGTCGAGCCGGTACCGGTGGGTGGACACGTACGCCGTGTCCGTGTTGTGGTGCCCGGCGTCGATCATGCTGACGGTGCTGTTCTTCTCCAGCCCTGGCGGCGTGACGTTGCGCCACGCCTCCGGCCGCGGCCCGGGCCCACCGCCCTGCCGGGTGACGTGCACCAGGCCATCGTCGGAGCCGGCCCAGATGACGTTGGGGTCACGGGTGGACGGCGCGATCGAGAAGACCGTCGCGAAGTACTCGACGCTGGTCTGGTCCTTGGTGATCGGCCCGCCGGAGTCACCGAGGGTATCCGGGTCGGCGTAGGTGAGGTCCGGGCTGATCCGTTGCCAATTCTGCCCGCCGTTGGTGCTCTTGTAGACGTACTGGGAACCCACGAACACCGCGTCCGGCTCCGCCGGGTTCGTCATGATCGGGTACGTCCACTGGAACCGCTCCTTGATGTCCTTGGCCGGAGAGCCCATGGGGTTGTCGGGCCAGACATCGATGCGGCGCGAGCCGATCCCGCTGAGGCCGCTGCGGTCGAGCCGGGTGAGGTTGCCGCCGTAGTTGCCGGCGTAGAAGACGTTGGAGTCTCGGGGATCCACGGCGACGTAGCTGCTCTCGCCGCCGCCCACCGTGAAGGCGCCGGTGCCTCCGGTGCTGGACACGCAGACGGTCGAGCGGTCCTGCTGGGCGCCGCACACCAGGTAGGGGTCGTTGTTCGTCGTGGTGACGTGGTACATCTGGGCCGTCTGATAGTCCTGATCGGTCCAGTTGGCTCCGCCGTTGGTGGAGACGTTCGCGCCGCCGTCGTTGCTTTCGATCATCCTGCGGTTGTTGTTCGGGTCGATCCACAGGTCGTGGTTGTCGCCGTGCGGCGTGGAGATCGTCTGCCAGGTACGGCCGGCGTCGTCGGAGCGGTAGAAGGAGGTGTTGAGGGCGTAGACCCGGTCACGGTTCACCGGGTCGGCGTAGATGCGGTTGTAGTAGAACGCCCGCTGGCGTCGGTTCGCGTTGTCGTCGACCAGCTGCCAGGTGGCGCCGGCGTCATCGGACCGGAACACCCCGCCGTCGGGCGCCTCGATGACGGCGTAGACCCGGTTGGAGTCGGCACCGGAAACGCTCACGCCGATCTTGCCCAGCGGACCGTCCGGCAGGCCCGGGTTGTTGGTCAGCTCGGTCCAGGTGCTTCCGCCGTCGGTGGACTTGAACAGGCCACTGGACTCCCCGCCACTGTTGAGCAGCCACGGCTTGCGGTAGACGTGCCATAGCGAGGCGTACATCACCTGCGGGTTCGACGGATCGATCGACAGGTCCACCGCGCCGGTGAGGTCGTCGCGATAGAGGGTCCGCTGCCAGGTCTTGCCACCATTGGTGGAGCGGAAAACGCCGCGCTCGGTGTTGGGGCCGAACGCGTGGCCAAGCGCGGCGACGAGCACCCGGTCACAGTTGGCCGGATCCACCCGGACGCGGCCGATCATGTGGGCGTCGGAGAGGCCCAGGTGCTTCCACGTCGCGCCCCCGTCGGTGCTCTTGTAGACACCGTCACCGGGCAGGACGTTGCCCCGGAACTCGACCTCGCCCATGCCGATGTAGACGATGTCGGGATTGGTCGGGCAGACCTCGATCGCGCCGACCGAGGAGGTCGTGATCTGGCCGTCGGTGACCGGGGACCAGTTCGTTCCGCCGTCGGTGGTTTTGTACAGGCCGCCGCCCGTGGCGCCGAAGTAGTACTCGTTCGGGCGGACGGTGCTGCCGGCCACGGCGATCGATCGGCCGCCCGTGGTCGGGCCGATGTTGCGCCACTGCAGCGACTCGTAGAGGGCGGGGTCGACGAGTTTCCCACCCGACGCGGCGGCCGGGCTGGTCGCCGCGACTCCGAGCCCGGCGACTCCCATCAGTAGCGCGAGGAACGCCGCCGTGGCTCGCCGCCGCCGCCCGGGCCGCGGCGCCCGATGGACGCCTAATGGTTCCCATGGATTTCCCGCTCGCTGATCTGCGGTCATGACGTGGTCCTTCTCAAGCTGTGAGACGCGGATGGAGGTGGCGAAGGCTCACCCCGGTCGTGGGTGGCCGCCGGGTGGTTGCCGATCGGGACGTCAGTCGTTGCGGTCGAGCTGCAGCTTCCAGATGCTGCGCCCGTAGGTCGCCGCGTAGAGCGTGTTGGTCGACGCCTGGTATTCGAGGTCGTTGACCGGAACCCGGGGCAGGTCCCGCCCGAGGCGGTACCACCGCACGTCCGGGTTCTGGCTGCTCGCCTTGGCCACGTTCGCGGTGAAGACGCCGAGGTCCGTGGCGACGAAGACCCGGTTGCGGTTGAGCGGGTCGACGACGACGTCCTGGGTGGGCGCCATCGGCAGGTTGCCGCTGATGTCGACCCAGTTGGCGCCGCCGTCCGTGGTCCGCAGGACGTGGGCGTCGTTGTCGGCGTTGCGCAGCCCGGAGTACGTCGCGTACGCCACGTTCTCGTTCGTCGGGTCGATGGCCACCCGGGTGACCCAGCGATCCGGCAGGTCAGGGTCGGTGAAGCGGGTCCAGGTCTGGCCGCGGTCCGTGCTGCCCCACAGCCAGCCGTCGTCGGTGCCGGCGTAGATGACGTTCGGGTTCGACTTGGCCGCAGCCACCGTGGTGATCGTGCCGAACGGGTACGACGGGTCGGTGCCCGATTCGGGGTTGCTGAGGCTCGGGCTGATCACCGACCAGGTCCCGGGCTGTGCCCGGTTGGTCGACCGGTTGAGGATGTTGCCGCCGTAGTAGACGACCGTCGGGTCACTGGGGTCCAGTTGGACGGGCGTCTGCCAGTTGCGGCGCTGCGAGACGGTCTGGTTGGTGTAACTCGAGCTGTTGTTTCCGCCGTTCACCGAGCGCGTGCAGTTCCCGAACTGCGAGCACGCGTACACGAAGTTGTGGTCGCTCGGGTCGATCAGCGTGTAGAGGCCGTCGCCGCACCCGCCGTACGACCCCCAGTCGCCCGTGACGACGCCGGCCGAGTTCCACGAGCGCAGGCAGCCGTTGTCCTGGGCGCCACCGACGATCCGGCTGGGGTCCTGCTCGCTGACGTCGGTGGTGTAGAACTGGGTCCAGGGCTCGTTCAGCGCCTCGGTCCAGGTGCCGCTGGCACCGTTTCCGGCCGACCAGTAGAAGCCACCGTCGTTGCCCTCGTACGCTCGGTTCGGCGTTGTCGGGTCCCAGGCCATCGCGTGGTGGTCGGCGTGGAGGTTCCCGACGTTCGCCCAGGTGGAACCGCCGTTCTGGGAGAGCCGCAGGCTGACGCCGGCGATGAACAACCGGTCCGGGTTGACCGGGTCGACCCAGGTCTTCGACGTCCACACCGTGTCGCCGCCCGGGTTGGCGTTCGTCATCGTCCGGAACGTCGCCCCGCCGTCGTCAGAACGGTAGAAGCCACGGAAGCCGCGTTGCGTCGGGCCCCCGCCATTCGCGGCCTGGTTCCAGTTGCCGGTCGTGATGTAGACGCGGTTCGGGTCACTCGGCGCGATCGCGACCGCCATCCGGGCCTGCGCCGTCGTGGTCTGGTTGTCAGTCGACGCGAGCCCGATCGTGTCGCCGGGGGTGAACGAGGTGATGCGGTCGTTCTCCAACCGGGTCCAGGTGGCGCCACCATCGCTGGTCAGGTAGATGCCGGTGCCCGGTCCGGTGTAGCAGCGGCAGAGCGCCTCGCGGTGGTGGTCCCACATCGGCACGAAGAGCTTGTTCGGGTTCGTCGGATCCATGGCGATGTCGGTAGCGCCCGTGAAGTCGTTACGGCCTTGCAGGATCCGGGTCCAGGTCGCGCCGTAGTCCGTCGACTTGTACAGGCCACGTACGCCGCCAGGGGCGAACAGCGAGCCGCCGGCCGCGACGTACACGATGTTCGGGTTCTGCGGGTTGAAGCGGATCGCGCCGATGGTGCTGGACCCCTGCAGCCCGATGCGGGTCCAGGTGGCTCCGTGGTCGGTCGACCGGTAGAGCCCGTCGCCGCCGTAGCTCAGGCTGCCGCCGCCGGGGTTGACCTCGCCCGTCCCGACCCAGACGTCGCCGTTCGGCGCGACTGTCACCGCGCCGATCGATTGTGGGAAGTTGTCCGGCCACGCGTTGGTCATGTTGACGCCGGCATCGTCACTGCGCCAGACCCCTGCGGTGGACACCCCGACGTAGACGCGGCCGGGCTGCGTCGGGTCGGGCGCGATGTCGCTCACCCGCCCGCCGACGTTCGACGGCCCGACGAGGGACCAGTTCGGGTTGACGAGTCCGTTCAGCTCCGACGGAATCGCCGCGGCCTGCTGCGCGGCCAGTTCGAGGTCACCGGTCGTGATGACGTCGCCCGGCACCTGCCGGGAGTCGAGATAGGCGTCGCGCAGTTCCGACTCCTCCTCTTCCTCCGCGTCCTCGCAGTTCGTCCCGAAGTCCGGATCGTCGGCGTCGCACGCGACAATGTTGTCCGGATCATCCGACTCGGCTGCCGCCGCCAAGGTCGACGGCGCGGCAGCGCCGAAGACGGCCAGCACCACAGCCGCAGTGAGCAGTGCGATTTTTGGTCTCATCTCACTCACCTCGTTCGCCCGTCTCAGGAAATGCACATCACCGGCCGGCGCGGTTCTCCACCGAGGCTAGGCCCGATGAGACATCGAGCACACTAATCACGTGCCGGAACGGCCAGGCAATCGAGCAATGCAGATGTAGGAGTGGACCCGGCCGGCCGCTGCAGCCACGCTCGATCACTACCGCTCGCTCGACAAACTGACATCCATCGGTGGCGGATGATCGTCAACGACACCTGGGCGCGGGCGCTCGGGAGCACGCGGCGGGTGGATCTTCCCGCTCCCTGGCGCGGCGCGCCAGGCCCCCACTTTTGATCAAGCCGCGAACTCTTGCCCTCCATCAGCTCAGGGACTAACCTTCCGCCAAAGCGCTTTGCCAAAGCGCTTTGGCGGACGAAAGGATCTTGAGTTGGCTTCGATCGCGGAGGTGGCGGCGCGCGCAGGGGTTAGCCCCACGACGGTGTCGCACGCACTGAGCGGCAAGCGGCGAGTCAGCCCCGCCGTCAAGGAACGCGTCGCCGCGGCCATGGCTGAGCTCGGTTATGTGCCAAGCCGCTCGGCGCAGAGCCTTGCCCTGGGTGCGACACGGGTGATCGCCCTGGTGGTTCCGGACATCTCGATCGGCTACTTCGCCGAGCTGGCTCGAGGTGTCGAGGCAGCGGCGGTGCGACGTGGGTACAACGTCATCCTGTGCACCACAGGGTTCGACTCGGCCCGCGAGCTGCACTACCTCCAGATGGTCCACTCGCGCGCCGTCGACGGGATCGTGTATGCGGCAGGCGCGCCTCCAACGGACCAAGAGCTGTCGGATCTGCTCGGCGCGATGCCGCTGGTCTTCGTCGACGAGGAGATCGAGGGAACCAGGCTCAAGTCCGTGATCTCGGACAACGAGGCGGGGGGTCGGCTGGCAGCCGAGCACCTCCTCGGGCTGGGGCACCGCAACGTCCTCATCCTCGGCGCCGAGGGAGAGCCGTTCTCGAGCTCACGCCGTATCGCGGCGTTCCAGCGACGTTGGGAGGACGGTGGGGGCACCGTTGCCGCTACGGCATGGGGGCGGTTCACGGAGTCCAGCGGCGCGCTCGCCGTGGCGCCCCACGTCGCGTCGTTCCGGGCCGGTGACGTCACCGCCGTGTTCGCGATCAACGACCTGATGGCGATCGGCGCGTTGTACGAGCTGAGGCGAGCCGGCGTCCGGGTGCCGGAAGACGTTTCAGTCGTCGGCTTCGACGACGTCATGGCGGCACAGTACTGCTTCCCGTCGCTGACGACCGTACGGCAGGACGTCCCCACCCTTGGACAGGTCTCCACGGACGCCCTGATCGACGCTCTGGAAGGCCTGGCGGAGCTTGATGGCGAACAACTCAAGCTGCCCGTCGGGCTCGTGGCGCGGGACTCGACCGGCCCGGTGCGGGGGGGCCGGCGATGAGTACGCCCATTCGCGGCTGGCAGGCCCACCGCCCGCGCCCGGGGGACGCGCGCTATGCGGTGTTCTTCGGTGACGTCGCCATGGACGAGTACTACCGGGCGCCGCATTTCCCGGTCGCCGGTGACAAGATCATTGTCCGCCCCCTCGAACCGCAGTTCGGCGGGATGGTGGCCAACTCGGCGGCGATCTTCGCCAACTATGGCGTGCCCACTTCCTTCATGTCCCAGCTCAACTCGGGCGAACTGACGCAGCGGCTGCTCTCCCAGCTGGAGGCGGTGGGGCTCGACACCCACTTCGTCATCCTCGACGAGGAAGTGCCCGACTCGCGCTGCATCATCCTGCTGGCCGACGACCAGCACATCGTCCTGATCCCCACCCTGGGCATCACGCACACCGAGATCACCCCAGCTGCGTTCGAGCACATGGCCGGGGCTGCGTACCTGGTGACGACGGTGACCGATGCGACTCCCTTCCGGATGGGAGAGCGAGGGGCCGGCGAGGTCCTCGCCGGTGTCCGCGCAGCCGGCACGAAGATCGTCATGGACCTCGACGTCTACAACCTCGAGAACCATCCGTCGCCCCTGATCGACCACTGCGACATCGTCTTCATGAACGCGATCGGCTACCAGCGGTTCTCCGATTGTGGTCAAAGCATCCAAGCGATGCTCGACCGCGGCGCCCTCGCGGTCATCGTCACCAACGACAGTGCCGGATGCCGGGTCTTCACCGAGGGCGACCAGTTCAGCGTCGCCGGCCACAGGGTTGATGTCGTCGACGTGACCGGCGCGGGGGACACCTTCACCAGCTCCTTCCTCTACTCCTACCTGGTCTCGGATGACCTCCGGTACGCAGCGGAGTTCGCCAACGCCGCGGCAGCCCTGTCCGTCGGAAAGGTCGGGGCTCGCGGAGGAATGCTCGACGAGGCGACAGTCCTCGACTTCATGGCTCGCAGCGGCCGTCTTTCAGCAGTCCACCAACCCTCCACCACATGACTTGAGGAGTCCTCGTGTCGACGCAGTCATTGATCTCCCGCTACGGGCGGCTGACCATCTTCATGATTCCCATCGGGATCGCGATCAACTTCGTGGGCGGACAGCTCGCCCTCCTGTTGAAGCTGCCCGTGTACCTCGACAGCATCGGCACGATCCTGGTGGGAGCACTGTGCGGCGGCATCCCCGGAGCGCTTGTCGGCCTCGTCTCCAACGGAATCAACTCCATCACGTCTCCGCCGACGCTCGCATTCGGCATCCTCAATGTCATGTTCGGCCTGCTGGCCGGGTGGCTCGGGCGACGAGGCGTCTTCACCGTGCTGTGGAAGACTCTGGCGAGCGCGGTCCCGTTCGCGCTCATCGGAGGCTTTCTCGGGGCACTCATCACCCTGTGGGTCTTCGGCGGCCTGGCCGTCGGTGGCGGCGCCCTCGTGGTCGGCGCGCTCATGGCCGCCGGCCTGGACGTCACGACAGCGAACTTCGTGGCCCAGGTGCCGATGGACTTCCTCGACAAGGTCCCCACGGTGCTGGCGGTCTACGTGGTCCTGAGGGGCATCCCTCGGCGCATCTTCGCCAAGCTGCCGCTTGGCGAGGTGTACCTGCGCGCCAAGGGAGTCACACCAGCGCCGGTCCCCACCGCCTCGCAGCCGACACCCGGTGGTCTGCGGTGAGCGCGCTGTCGCCGGAAGCTGCCAGCGCCCCTTCGGGCGGGACCTTCGATGGCGTGGTGTCGCACGGCAACTGGATCCGGGACATGCACCCCTTGAACGTGGCCGTGGTGCTGGCGTCCATCAGCCTTCTGGCCCTGGCGACACCCCGTCCCGTCGGCCTCGTGTCCGGGTGCGTGGCATTTCTCGGTATCGCGGTGGCCGCCGGGGTGGGCGGTTCCTTCGCCAGGCTTTACGCGAAGCTCGTGGTGGGGGTCGGCCTGGTGCTCTTCGTGCTCCGCGCCGCGTTCGTCCACGGCAACCACGTGCTCTTCGAGCTGGGACCGCTCGCCCCGACCTGGGAGGGAGTCCGTGAGGGCACGACCTTCGCCCTGGTGGTCATGGCGCTGTGCGGCGCGCTGACGCTGTACTTCGTCCTCGTCCCGATGAAGACGTTCATGCTGGCCCTGGAGCTGAAGGGAATGCCGCCGCAGGCGACCTACATCCTGCTGGCGTCCTTCCAGGCCATCACCGATCTGGGCCGCAGCGCCCGCACGGTGATGGACGCGCAGAAATCCCGGGGTATCGAGACCGAGGGAAACCTCTGGGTGCGCGCTAGAGCCTTCGTTCCCATTCTGGCGCCGGTGTTCATCACGGCCCTCAATCAGACGGAGGAACGCGCCATCGCGCTCGACGCCCGCGCCTTCAACTCGGGCATCCCGCATACCCATGTCCTCCAGTTGAGGCCGGCTCCCGCCTGGGAACGGGCCGCGACGGCCCTCACGGCCGCCGCATGTCTCGCAACGATTGGAGCAGGACTCCTGTGGACCTAGCGACCCTCCGTGACGTCACATTCACGTACGCGTATGCCGAGATGCCGGCTCTCGAGGGCGTCACCCTGCAGCTCCAGCGTGGTCAGCTCTACGGAGTTGTCGGGATCAACGGCAGCGGGAAGAGCACCCTGTGCAGCCTGTTGCGCGGCCTCATTCCGCACTTCCACCAGGGCACGCTTGAGGGAACGGTGGAGATTCTCGGCAAGGACCTCGGCGAGTGGGACGCCGCGGAGCTCTCCAGGACCATCGGGTGCGTCTTCGACAACCCCTTCACCCAGATCAGCGGCATCAAGGACACAGTTTTCGAAGAGATCGCCTTCGGCCTCGAGAACCTGGGTGTCAGCCGCAGCGACATGCTCGACCGCGTCACATCCGTCAGCGAGCAGATGGGCATCACCGCACTCCTCCGAAAAAACCCCAACGAGTTGTCGGGCGGGCAGCGCCAGAAGGTCGCCTTCGCGTCGATCATCGCCATGGACTCGGAGGTGCTCGTCATCGACGAGCCGACGTCTCAGCTGGATCCGCAGTCGTCACATGCGGTCTTCGAGATCATCGCCGATCTCAAGGCCCGCGGGAAGTCCATCGTGCTCGTCGAGCACAAGATCGACCTGATGGCTCAGTTCGCCGACCGGCTCGTCGTGATGCGTTCCGGAGAGGTCGTTGCCGAAGGCCCCACAGCGCAGGTGCTCGCCTCGCCCGCAATGGACGCCGCGGACGTACCACGCCCAGAGGTGACCGACCTCGCCTTCGCCCTGGAGGCGGTCGGTAAGGGCCTGGGATGCGTTCCGGTGACACGCCGGGAAGCGGAGGCGGCGATCGCCACAAGGATGAGAGGTACCCAGATCCATGCCGATCGCGTTGCATGACGTCCACTTCGCGTACCCGGACAGCACTCCGGCGGTGAAGGGTGTCGACCTTACCGTCGAGCGGGGAGAACGCCTGGCCATCGTCGGTCAGAACGGTGCCGGCAAGACCACCACGGTCAAACTCATGAACGGCTTGCTCCGGCCGACTCGCGGCACCGTCACCGTAGACGGAATGTCGACGGCGACCAGGACGACGGCTCAGGTCGCCAGGCAGGTCGGCTACGTCTTCCAGAACCCCGACGACCAGGTCTTCGCCGGCGATGTCGAGGCCGAGCTCACGTTGATGCCACGGTACCTGCGCTGGGACGCCGCCTTCACCGCCGAGCGGGTGGCGCGAGCGGTCGAGATGACGGGGATCGGTCGCTACTTCGGCAGCAATCCCAACGATCTTCCCTTTCCGGTCAAGAAGTTCGTGGCCATCGCGGCCATCTTGGTGGGAACCTGCGACTACGTGATCCTCGACGAACCGACGGCGGGACTCGACCGGCCAGGGACGCGGCAGCTGGTGGCGATGATGGACCGGCTGGAGGACGAGGGCATCGCGGTCGTGACCATCACGCACGACATGCGCTTCGTCGCCGACGTATGCCCGCGCGTCGTGGCCATGGCCGACGGGACCGTCATCGCCGACGGGTCCGCCGCCGACGTGTTCGCCGACGACGACGTGCTGGTTCGTTCGCAGCTTCAGCGTCTCGAAGTGGCCCAGCTCGCCCGCAATCTCAATTTGACCGACCGGGCCACCCGAATCGCCGATGTGCTGCCCCTGATCCCCTGACCACCCACAGCCGACCAGGCGGTACACCGCCCCAGAAGGAGACTGCACGCATGCCCCAGCGCACCTTCCTCGATGAGTTCGACGGCCAGATCCCCGTCCTCGCCATGCTCCACCTAGCCGGCGACACGCCAGCACACAAGCTGGAGCTCGCCAAGCGAGAGATCGACGTCTTGTGGTCCGAGGGCGTAAACGCAGTAATCGTCGAGAACTACTTCGGCGACGTCGACGACGTGGTGAGCGTGTGTGGCTACCTCACCGACTCGGCGCCGGAGATCCGCTTCGGGATCAACATCCTGCGCCAGGACTGGACGGCGTTCGACATGGCGCGTGACTTCCGCGCGCTCTTCATCCAGCTGGACTCGGTGGCCGGGCACCTGGCCCCGGGCGATGACCTGGCCTTCGCGTCGCGTCTCAATGACGAACGGGCAAGGACGGCGAGCCGCGTGCTGGGCGGCGTCCGGTTCAAGTACCAGCCACATCTGTCCGGCCGATCCCTCGAGGAGGACCTCACCCTGGCCAGGTCGCGATGTGACGCAGTTGTCGTGACCGGCGACGGTACCGGGATGGAGACCCCACCGGCCAAGATCGAGGAGTTTCGGCGTCTCCTCGGCCCCGCCTTCCCCCTTGTCGTCGGGGCTGGTGTCACGCCGGCCAACTGCAAAACCCAACTTGCCCACGCGGACGCGGTCATCGTCGGGAGCTACCTCAAGAACACCTACACCGACACCGGCCACGTCGACCGCGGCCACGTCCGCGAGTTCGTCCGTGCCATCCGGGACGTGCAACCCCGGCGTTCGCTGACCCGGGTGGCGAACGATGTCTGACCGCGTCAACCCAGCGACGACGGCCAGCGGCGCGAGGGGACAGGCTCTCCCCGACGACCCGCCTGACGAGCTGGTCGAAGCCCAACTGCTGGCCATCCGGGCGGCGGAGGCCGTCACCGCGTCCGTGCGGCCCGGCGAGTCGGAGGCGGTCGTGCACGCCCGGGCGGGAGAGATCCTCCGCGACCTGGGCGCCACTGGCGTCTGGAGCCCCACCACCGTGGGCTTCGGCGCCGGAACGCTCAGCTGCTTTCCCACCGACACCCCTGGCGACCGGGTCCTGTGGAATCTCGACCTCGGCATCATCGACGTCCATCCGATCACGCCGAGCGGTGGGTGGGGGGACTGCACGCGCACGTTGCAGCACGGTGCGAATCCCGCCCAGCGAGCAGCACTCCAAGCGGTGGAGAAGATCCACTCAGCGGTGCTGGCCGCCGCCACGCCGGGCATGCGCGCCTGCGACCTCTTCGAGGTGTTCCGACAGGAGCTCGCCAAGACTTCCTATGTCCTGCTGGATCGCCTGGGTAACATCGGCCACTCACTCGGTGCCGGCACCTCGTACGACGACGGTTACCTCGACGAGTGGAACACGACCGTGCTACGGGGCGCGTGGGCCGTCGAGCCGTTCATCGGCAACCACCTCTACGGGGTCAAGCGCGAAGACGTGATCTGGTTCGGAAGCACCAATTGTCATTTGATCTCCCTCTGACAGTCGAACTGGACCGGCCGCAGGCCGTAACCCCGTCCTGCGACCATCCAGCCGCAACCCGCCAGGTGAGCGGCAACACTCGGTCCGCTTTCGACTTGAAGCGATGAGCGCTGCTCGGTCACAGCAGAACTTGTGCCAGACCATTTCCGGGCGTTGTTGTTGTTGAC